>JAZKAM010000045.1:18027-19066 GCA_040389145.1 Pseudomonadota bacterium | reverse complement strand
CTGGTGACACACTTGAGTTATCAGTGAAGTTTTTGCACCAAAAACGGAATTTTTGGAAAATTTTTGCTCAGGCAAGTGTCGCAGGACAAGTGGCTTGTACTGCGCAAATCATGTGCGCGGTGCGTAAGGAAGAAATAGCGTGATCCACCCGACAGCAATAGTAGATCCCACTAGCCATGTCGCAAAAGGGGTGAAGATTGGAGCCTATACCATTATCGGTCCTCAGGTCGAAATTGGTGTAGACACCGTAATTGGGCCGCATGTCGTCATTAATGGTCCAACGAAAATTGGGGTAGAAAACCAAATTTTCCAATTTGCGTCTATTGGAGAAGCGCCTCAGGACAAAAAATTTCGTGGAGAATCGTCGCACCTTGAAATTGGCGACCGGAATATCGTCCGAGAATTTGTCACGATTTCTCGTGGCACCATGCAGGGCGGTTTGTTGACCAAAATTGGGTGTGGCAATCTGTTAATGGCGTATGTGCATATTGCGCATGACTGTATTGTAGGGGATGAGAATACCTTTGCAAATAATGCGTCCTTAGCAGGTCACGTAAAGGTTGGTAACTATACCAATCTGGGTGGATTTGTTGGTGTACATCAGTTTTGTGAAATTGGTGATTATAGCTTTTCTGCTGGTGGCAGCATCATCGTTAAAAACGTGCCGCCGTATGTGATGGTAGCTGGCTATCCGGCAGAGGCCCATGGTTTGAACTTGGTTGGCTTAAAGCGTCGCGGCTTTACCGATGAGGTTATTGCCAAACTCAAGAAAGCCTATCGTATTTTTTATCGCCAAGGCTTAACGACAGAAGAAGCATTGGCGTTGATTCAGGCGGAGTATGGTGATGTGCCTGAAGTACAAGCTTTTGTGCACTTCGTGCGTAATGCAACGCGTAGCGTAACACGGTAGCGGCTATTTTTAGGTGATAACATGAGCCTCCAAAACCCTGTGATTGCGATCGTCGCCGGAGAAAGCTCCGGCGACAACCTAGGCGCAGGTTTAATGCGCGCCATTCGTCAGCAACGCCCGGGCTGTCGC
>JAZKAM010000045.1:16382-18017 GCA_040389145.1 Pseudomonadota bacterium | reverse complement strand
ATGCGCGCCGAAGGCTGTGACATTCATTGGGATGCTTCTGAGTTATCTGTGATGGGGTTAATTGACCCAATTCGCCACTTGCCGCGTTTGTATTGCAGGTTTCGTAGCTTGATTGCCTTTTTAAAGCGGCACAAACCTGATGTGGTGGTAGGCATTGACGCGCCGGACTTTACTTTGCGCGTTGAGCGGGTGATGAAGGCGCAAGGCTGTCGTATTGTGCATTATGTCTCGCCTTCTGTGTGGGCGTGGCGTCAGGGGCGAGTCGACAGCATGAAGCAGTTTGTAGATGAGGTTCTGACCTTATTTCCATTCGAAACCAATATTTACACCCAAAAAAACATGCGGGCAACGTGTGTTGGCCACCCTTTGGCGGATCGCATGCCGCTGCACCCTGTGCAGGCACAGCGCACGAATGTGCGCGCGAGTCTAGGCTTGCAAGGGGCGAATCCGATTGTTGCGTTATTGCCCGGTAGCCGCGTTCATGAAATTGAGCGCCACTTACCCTTATATCTGGACGTGGCGCGTCAATTAATGGCCGTATTTCCCCATATCCAATTCGTATCCGCTATTCCAGCAGAGTCACTGAAGCCGGTATGGTCAAAAATACTACAGCAGTACCCTGAAGTACCTGTTAAAGTGGAAGCCGCAACAGCGGCTAGTGCGCTTATGGCCTGTGATGTGGCATTATTAACCTCCGGCACAGTAACATTAGAAGCTTTGCTGGCGAAAAGACCGATGGTCATTGCTTATAAAATGGGTCGACTGACTTATTGGCTGGCCAAGAAGCTTGTGCGCATCCCATATTTTGGGTTGCCTAATTTATTGGCCCAGAAGCAGTTGGTGCCAGAGTTTTTGCAAGAGGCTGCCACGGCAGATCGTTTGTTTCAGGCGGTGTCGCTCTACTTGGGTACGACGGTAGGTGCTGCTGATGGGGCAGAGCCTCAGGCACTTCATCAGGCTTTCGAAGAGATTCATCGGCTTTTGGCGCGGCAAGGTAGCGCGCGTGCTGCAGAGCGCGTGCTGTCGCACATCGATATGCCCGCAAAGGTTTAGGTAAGTATGGAAAAACTTCCTACAGGCGTTGCAGGTGTAGATGAAGCGGGGCGTGGCCCATTGGCAGGGCCGGTGTGTGCTGCTGCAGTGATTTTGCCGGACGACCATGGGTTGCTATTAAGAGATTCAAAAAAACTAAGCCCCAATGCACGGTTGCTTTTATCGGGACAGATTAAAGAAATTGCCTGCAGTTGGGCTGTTGCCTTTGCGAGCGTAGAAGAGATTGACCAATACAACATTTTACAAGCAACCTTCATGGCGATGCGCCGGGCGGTGTTTGCTTTGACGCCAGTGCCATCTGATGCTTGGATAGACGGCAACCAAATGCCTCGATTAGAGGGCGTTATTGTCACGCCTTGTGTTAAAGGCGACGATCGCTTTGACGGAATTGCTGCTGCCTCTATTTTGGCTAAAGTAGCGCGTGACCAGCTTATGGATGAATTGGCGCTTACTTATCCAGAATATGAATTTTTACGCCACAAAGGTTACCCCACACCGTTACACCTCGAAAAGCTTCGCCAGTATGGCGCTTCACCCATTCATCGGCGTACCTTCGCGCCGGTACGTGCGGTTTTGATTTGT
>JAZKAM010000045.1:13545-16372 GCA_040389145.1 Pseudomonadota bacterium | reverse complement strand
TGATTTGTGATCCGTCATGAGTGCCTCTAGCTTTGTGCATCTGAGGGTGCATTCTGAGTATTCAATTCAAGATGGGACGGTTCGTTTTCATGAGCTTTGCGCACAACTTAAAGCGCAAGGTGCAGAATCGGTTGCTGTGGCCGACTTAGCTAACCTATTTGGCGCCGTTAAACTCTTTCAAACCGCTAAATCTGAAAAACTCAAACCGATTATCGGCGCTGAGTTGTGGTTTCAGGCAGAAGGGGCGCCGATTTCCCGGCTGGTTTTACTATGCCAAAATGCCGCTGGTTATCGAAATTTATCTCAATTGCTTACTGAGGCGTATCAAAAGCCCCATCGCCAGTCTCCGCCGATCTTACCCTTAACCAGCCTAAAGGGCCGTACTCAGGGTTTGATTGCCCTATCAGGTGCATTGCACAGTGATATTGCTGCGGCCCTATTGTCGGACGATCGTGCGCTTGCAGAACGCTGTTTGCGTTTTTGGATGAGCGCTTTCCCCCAATGCTTTTATGTGGAAATCCAGCGTATTGGCGCACCGAGAGAAGAGGTGTACCTCACGGCAGCTATATCCCTGGCCGCCGCTTGTCAGTGTCCGGTTGTGGCCACCAACGCCGTATGTTTTTTAACGCCAGGTGATTTTGATGCGCATGAAGTGCGTGTGTGCGTGCAGAGCGGGTGGGTGTTGTCGGACCCAAAGCGGCCGCACCTCCACACGCAGGCGCAATATTTAAAAAGTGCAGAAGAAATGATGGCGCTGTTTGCTGATGTGCCCGGTGCTCTGCAAAACTCTGTCGAAATTTCTCGTCGCTGCCATTTTAAATTTAGCCTAGGCCATACGGCCTTCCCGGATTTCCCTGTACCCGAGGGCATGACGCCTGAGACGTATTTACAGCATGTGGCGCAGCTAGGTTTGGTGCAGCGATTTGAAGATACCAAGATTGTTTCGGCGTTACAGCCAGAGTACCAAGCGCGATTAGACTTAGAATTGTCTGTCATCATGCAAATGGGCTTTGTGGCCTACTTTTTGATTGTCTATGATTTTATTCGTTGGGCTAAAGAGCAAGATATTCCTGTAGGTCCGGGTCGCGGCTCAGGTGCTGGTTCTTTGGTGGCTTATGCACTCGGGATTACGGATGTCGATCCGATTACCTATCATTTGTTGTTTGAGCGTTTCCTTAACCCTGAGCGCGTATCGTTGCCTGACTTTGATATCGACTTTTGCATGACCGGTCGTGATCGCGTCATCGATTATGTTGTGCACCGATATGGGCCAGAAAACGTTTGCCAAATCGCTACTTTTGGTACCATGGCAGCACGGGCCGTATTGCGCGACGTCGGTCGTGTGCTGGGTATACCTTATGGCTTTGTCGATAAAATCGCTAAGCTGGTGCCCATGGAGCTTGGGGTAACTTTAGAAAAAGCCTTGGCGCAAGAACCTCAATTGCAAGCCTTGTGTGATGCTGAAGAAGAAGTGCAAACCCTGATGAACTTAGCGCGACGCTTAGAGGGTACCATTCGTTCGGTCGGTCGGCATGCGGGTGGTGTTGTCATTTCCCCAAAACCTCTTATTGAATACACGCCCCTGTATTTTGAACCGGATGGTGGTTTGCCGGTCACACAGTTTGATAAAGATGATGCAGAGTCCATTGGTTTGCTCAAATTCGACTTTTTGGGGTTGCGTAACCTAACCATTATTCAATCGGCTGTACGGATGATCAACCAAGGTCTGCCGGATGGGGAAAAGCCCATTGATATTCGATTTATACCCTTTGACGACCCCGATACCTATGCATTGCTCAAGCGCGGAGAAACGACGGCAATATTCCAATTAGAATCTCGCGGCATGAAAGACCTAATTTTGCGACTACAGCCCGATAGTTTTGAAGAAATTATTGCGTTGATTGCCTTATTTAGGCCAGGTCCTCTGCAGTCTGGGATGGTGGATGACTTTATTGCGCGTAAGCAAGGCGAGATGCCAGTCATATACCCACACGAATCCTTAGAGCCTATTTTAGAGCCTACCTATGGTGTGATTTTGTATCAAGAGCAAGTCATGCAAATTGCGCAGGTATTGGCAGGGTATACGTTGGGTAGCGCAGACTTGCTTCGGCGTGCCATGGGTAAAAAGAAACCAGAGGAAATGGCGGTGCAGCGCGCCATCTTTTTGAGGGGCGCAGCGGACAACCAGGTACCAGAATCTAATGCCAGCGCTATTTTCGATATCGTCGAAAAATTCGCTGGCTATGGCTTTAACAAGTCGCACTCTGCTGCCTATGCGATTGTGTCGTATCAGACCGCATGGCTTAAAGCACATTACCCGGAAGCCTTTATGGCTGCTGTGCTGTCTGCAGATATGGCGCATACGGACAAATTGGTGATTGCACTACAAGAATGTCATCGGATGGGGATTCAAATTTTATCGCCGGATGTGCAACACAGTCTAGGCGTATTTACTTTGGCTGGACCAAAAAAAATCCGTCTTGGCTTGGGTGCCTTAAAGGGTATGGGGCACTTGGCCATTGAGGCAATCTGTGAAAACCGACCTACAGGTGGCTTTACCAGCTTTTTTAGTTTGGTGGAAAAAACCCATGCCCATATGAACAAGCGCATGTGGGAAGCGCTGATTCGCTCTGGCGGTTGTGATGGCCTTGGTCATAACCGTGCAACCTGGATGCATTATTTGCCGGATGCACTGCGTGCAGTGGAACAGCAGCGCGAAGCGCTCAAAACCCAACAGCGCGACTTGTTTGGGGCTTTTGGTGCGGCAGCACCTCAAGCCCCAGAGTGTGTCCCACAATCTGAATGGCCGATGTTGGAAAAATTAACG
>JAZKAM010000045.1:8693-13535 GCA_040389145.1 Pseudomonadota bacterium | reverse complement strand
CAAAAGCGCTACATTTATCGTTGAAAATCTTACCGCTGGAAAAAGAAGCGTTGGGTTTTTATTGTTCCGGGCATCCCTGCACACTCTATCAAGAGGAATTTGATATTTGGGGTGTGACACCGCTGATTAAAATCAGACAAACAGAGCGCACCATCTCTATTGCAGGGGTGATCACACAAATGCGAGTGATGTTTAATAAAAAACAAGAAAAAATAGCCTTTATCACATTACAAGATGCCACTGGCACCTTTGAACTGGGTGTATTTTCCGACCAGTATCCTTTGGTCAGAGATAAACTCAAGGAAGACCACATACTGTGCATCTATGGCACCGTGCAAAAAGACGAGCAAGGTAACCTGAGGTTTCGCGTAAAATCCATTAGTGACTTAGCAGAAACACGGGCGCGATTCCGTGCGGTGATTGCCCTTCATATGCTGGCCAGTGATTTGACGCATGCCCAAGTACAAACCTTGAAACAATCTTTAGAGCCGCACCGCAGCGCACAGGGCGTGCCGCTATACCTAACTTATCAAAGCAAAGAGGGTAAAGCACACCTAAAATTTGGTTCGGCCTGGCGCGTCCGTCCAGAGCCCAGCTTAATGATTCAGCTGCAGAAAATATGCGGCATCGGCTCTGATAAACAATGTATTCTCTACCCAGACCATCCGGATTATCCAGCTGGTGTTCAAGCCCAGACGGCTTTGAACACACAGACCCATTAAAACTTATCTTAGTTTTCCTATCTTACCTTTACCCGTGATGGTGTAGACTCTGTGGGCTCTACTGGTGGGGTTGGTGATGTTTGCGTATTTTGTGCGTTATCCAGTTTTGCTGGTTCTGGTGCTTTAGCTGTATTAGGTGCAACATCTGCGGCTAGATTGGTTTTTTTGACTTGATTAGGTTCGTCATCTCCTAGGTGTCGATTGGTTCCATCAAAACATGCGGATACCACGGATTGTATTTTTTTTCTCTGGGATTTTTTGATGCCAACTTTCTTTGCTAAACTATTAACTCCGTGTTTCATCATTGATTCATTAAATCGTTTTGAACGAACCTTGTCTTGTGTGGTGGCAATAGAAATGGTTTTCGGCGATGAAATGATATTCTTTAAAAAAACCTGAAGGGTAATCAATTTAAAAAGGTACTTTAGAATGGATGCCGGTGTAATCCCCTCAGACTTTTTTTTGTTGGCACCAGGAAGTGACGGTATTTTTTCTTCTGGCTTCTTCTTTTTTTGTGAAAACAGCTTTAATGGTGCTGAGATCAGATTTTTCGGCATATTCAAAAGCATCTTGAGTGCTTCTTGAATGGCCTGAATAAATGCCTTAGTGCCGTTCCTCACGTCCTCGTCCGTCTTGTCTTGAACAAGTGCGCTTCCATCTTCTTTATTTTCTTTATCTTCTTTTTTGTTACCGTCATTTGTCCGAGTCTTGTTTTTTTTAGGTATTGCTTCCTCATGATTTTCTTTTGGAATTCGGGTGTTTTGATCTTTTAAATCTCTATTGTCCATGGTATCACTCAATGTACATCATTCTGTTGGTGACTTTAGAACATTTCTAGAAAAACAGAGTATAAGCCGTGCATAAGACATTTTGTGGCTACACTATCTTCCACAAGCCAAACCCACTACAGCCTAAAAACAGATGAGTCTGATAAGCCGGAGGCAGAACCTGAGTCGGATTGCTTTGTTGCTGCCCAATGCTAGAATACCTCATCGAACGATGCAGGGAGGTCCGTGTATATGCCACAACATTCTTTAGATTTTGAAAAGCCCATCGATTTGCTTCGAGAGAAAATTGATGCGCTTCGCCATATGCGCGATGACGCCGGTATCAATATCGCGGATGAAATCCGCCGTTTAGAAGACAGATGCCATGAGCTGATGCGCCATACCTTCAAGCATCTCTCTGCTTGGCAAATTACTCAGTTAGCACGCCACCCCATGCGCCCACATGCGTCTGATTACATCAAAGCTATGTTTACTGACTTTGATGAGCTGCACGGCGACCGGGCTTTTAAAGATGACAGAGCGATTCTGGCGGGCTTAGCACGTTTGGATGGTAAGCCTGTAATGGTGGTTGGGCAAGAGAAGGGTCGAGAAACCAAGGGGCGTATCGCCCATAACTTTGGGATGCCACACCCGGAAGGCTACCGTCGCGCACTTCGCCTCTTCAAATTGGCGGAACGCTACCAAATTCCTGTTATCACCATTATCGATACCCCAGGTGCTTACCCCAGTATCGATGCCGAAGCACGTGGTCAAAGTGAAGCTATTGCCCGTAACCTGCTCGAAATGGCGCAGCTTCGTACCCCTATTATCTGTGCGGTCATCGGTGAGGGCTGCTCTGGTGGTGCTCTAGGTATCGGAGTGGGTGACCATACCATGATGATGCAATACGCCTATTACGCCACCATTAGCCCAGAAGGCTGTGCCTCGATCCTATGGAAAAGTTCGTCTAAAGCACAAGAGGCGGCTGCCACCATGGGTATTACAGCAGAAGTCCTGTTGCAACGCGGTCTTATCGACTCTATCGTTGAAGAACCCCTAGGTGGCGCACACCGCGATCCCCAATTAGCAGCGTCCTTCCTAAAAACGGCACTATTGACCCAACTACGCCCCCTGAAGCAGAAAACTCCAGACCAATTGGTTGCAGACCGATATCAGCGTTTGGTCAAAATTGGTAGAGAGAGAGAGTAAGACTATGTGCCAGGGGCGCTATGCAATCATCTAGTGATATCACCTCTGGCACTCATGGCGCTTCTGGTTCGTTGTCTGCCGCCCTTAAAGACCAACTGGCTTCCATTACACCTCAGCCAAGCCGTATTTGGGTGGCCTATAGTGGGGGGGTGGATTCAGCCGCATTGCTCCACGCCGTAGCTCAGCTTCACCTACAGGCCAATAGGTGTGCCCAACCTTTCTCTATCGGCATATGTCATGTCGCCCATGGCTTATATCACCATGCCTCCGACCAAGCGATTACTGCATCCCAACACTACCAGTGCCCCTTAGTCATCGCTAACCTTCAGGTTACTGCTTTACCCGGTCAAAGCCTGGAGGAAGCAGCCCGTAAAGCCCGGTATCAGGCCTTTACCCGTTGGATGCAACCCGGGGACTGCCTCTTGCTCGCCCATCATCAAGACGACCAGGCAGAAACCCTACTGGGTCGCATCTTGCGGGGGAATGCCGCTTCAGGAGGGATGCCGGTTAGTCGCCCCCTAGGGGAAGGTATATTGCTTCGTCCATGGCTCAATTGTCCAAAGGGGTACATCTTAGCGTATGCCCAAGAACATCAGCTTACCTGGTCTGAAGACCCCTCTAATCAAAATACACGCTTTCACCGTAACTATGTTCGCCTGGAGGTTATGCCAGCCCTTAAAGCCTATAACCCACATGTTGTTGCTCACTTAGCCTATAGCGCTCAGGTTATGGCAGAACAATCAGGGCTTCTGGCTATGCTTGCCTTATCAGATGCTGGAGGGGGGTGGACTACACAATTGTCCCTTTTACGATTGAGGGAGTTACTTAGAGCGCGTCAGGCAAACCTATTGCGTGCGTGGGTTACTGCTCAAGGGGCACCGTTGCCTACAACAGCTGCAGTGTCGGATTTTCTGGCGCAGTGCAATGCTGCTGAGGTGAAGGCGGGGGTGGAGTTGCACTGGCAGTCATTTGCCATCACGCGTTATCAAGATAGCCTTCACTGGCGGGATGTGGCGGCAGAGCGGGTTGCTCGCGAGAAAGGCTTTGTTGGGGGATGGGATAGAACACCCAAAGTGTTGGCGGATGGCACCATGCTAACCATGGAACGTGTCCAAGCTTTAGCGATGTGTCTGAACCTGGCTATAACCCCTCAGGACACGCTAAGAATCGATTATCGTGTGGAAGGAGAGAGATTGTCTTGGCAAGGGAAAGAACGTCGCCTGAAGTCATTGTTGCAGGATTGGGGTGTGCTGCCTTGGAAGAGGAATGTGGCTTGCTTATATTGCAATGACCGCTTGGTGGCAGTTTTGTGCCCGCAAGCAGAAGTTAGGTTGTTGGGGATGGGGCGGTCGACCTACTCGATTGAATACGCATAATAGAAAGAAAGATTTATACCATTAACAACGCGCAAATCAATCGCCATCACAGGATAAAGATGCCTAAACGAATTGGGGTTGAAGGGCACTGCGTGTAATGCATCGCTTAAATCATCGGAAAGTAGGGTGTAAAGACTAGGATTAATACCCCTACATTCGGTACAATGGACTCCCATGTTTGTACTTTGCATGGTAGGGTGTTTCCTATGTCGTTTCCTTTAACCCATTTCGTCTTTGTGACTGGTGGCGTCGTTTCATCTTTAGGGAAGGGGATCACCGCAGCCTCTTTAGCAACCCTGCTTGAAGCGCGTGGTCTTCGCGTTACGCTTATCAAATTAGATCCCTATATCAACGTCGATCCTGGCACCATGAGTCCTTTTCAACATGGTGAAGTGTATGTCACGCGTGATGGGGCAGAAACAGATTTGGATTTAGGTCATTATGAACGCTTCACGGAAGCGCAAATGACCAAGAACAACAATTTCACGACAGGGCGCATCTACCTAGATGTGATCCAAAAAGAACGACGTGGCGACTATTTAGGTGCCACCGTCCAAGTAATCCCCCATATTACGGATGAAATTAAATCCCGAATCCGCCAAGCCGGCCAGGGTTATGATGTCGCCATGGTTGAAATTGGTGGCACAGTAGGGGATATCGAATCCTTGCCATTCCTTGAAGCCATTCGCCAAATGGGCACAGAGCTCGGACGTGCGCACGCGTTGTACATGCATCTGACTTTGGTTCCTTACCTAAGCTCAGCGGGTG
>JAZKAM010000045.1:7081-8683 GCA_040389145.1 Pseudomonadota bacterium | reverse complement strand
GAAAACCAAGCCTACACAGCATTCCGTCAAAGAGTTACGCTCTATCGGTATTCAGCCCGATGTACTGGTTTGTCGGTGTCAAAAGGCTGTGCCTGAAGGCGAACGTAAGAAGATTGCGCTCTTTACCAGCGTAGCAGAGTCCTCTGTCATCATTTCTCAAGATTTGCCGTCTATTTACCAAATCCCCTTAGCGCTACAAGCACAAGGCTTAGATGACATTGTATTGCGTCAGTTTGGTCGTGATGCACCGCCTGCTCAGATAGAAGACTGGATAGAAGTAGTACACAAACAAGCCAACCCAAAACGAGAAATACGTTTGGGGCTGGTCGGTAAATATATCGACTTGGCAGACGCTTATATTTCCCTTAATGAATCTATTAGCCATGCCGGTATTTCGTTAGAAACCAAGGTGCACGTTACCTATATCGATTCTGAACGTTTGGAAACCGAAGGTCTCGGTGCACTACAAGACGTAGACTGCATTATTGTGGCAGGTGGGTTCGGTAAGCGCGGTGTTGAAGGGAAAATCAAGGCAGCCCAATATGCACGCGTCAACAAGGTCCCATACTTAGGTATTTGCCTTGGCATGCAGGTAGCGCTTATTGAGTACGCACGTCATATGGCGGGCCTAGAAAATGCCAACAGCACAGAGTTTAATCCTGAAACCCCATACCCCGTGGTTGCATTGGTTACTGAGTGGTTGGATGAAGATGGTCAAAAGAAATTCCGTGCAGCAAATACCGATATGGGTGGCACCATGCGTTTGGGTGCCCAAACTTGTTTGCTGGAACCAGACTCTTTGGCCTACAGATGCTATCAACAACCACAAATCGTGGAACGCCACCGCCATCGTTATGAAGTAAACGGTGTATTCGTGGAAGCATTAGAAGCAGTGGGCCTAAAAGTATCGGGTTATTCGCAAGACCGAAGCTTGGTTGAGATGGTAGAATTGCCGGATCATCCATGGTACCTCGGTTGTCAGTTCCATCCAGAGTTTTTGTCTAAGCCAAGGAAGCCACATCCACTCTTCGTCAGTTTTATTCGTGCAGGAAGCGCATACCATGAGCAAAAGTAACGCAATCGATACAAACGCACTATGGGCCAAATTAAACAATCGGCGTAATGCTCCATTGTTTTTGATTGCAGGCCCTTGTGTCATCGAAAATGAAAAGTTGGTGATGACTGTAGCGGAAACCTTAGTTAAGGTTTGTGAAACCCTAGGCATGACACTGATTTTCAAATCTTCTTTCGATAAAGCCAATCGCATGTCCCACGAAAGCTTTAGGGGCGTGTCACTCGATGAAGGTTTGGCGATACTGGATAAAGTACGCACCACTTTTGGTGTGCCTATTCTGACAGATGTTCATGATGATACGCCGTTGGATGAAGTGGCATCCATTGTTGATATATTACAAACCCCAGCTTTTTTATGCCGTCAAACCAATTTCATACAAAATGTGGCGCGTAGTGCTTCCGCACATGGCCGCATTGTAAATTTAAAGAAAGGTCAATTTTTAGCGCCAGGCGACATGAAACATGTAGCCAATAAAGCGCGCGCAGCTGGCAATGGCGCCATTATGGTGACAGAGCGTGGCGCGACCT
>JAZKAM010000045.1:0-7071 GCA_040389145.1 Pseudomonadota bacterium | reverse complement strand
GACCTTCGGATACAACAATTTGGTATCTGATATGCGCGCACTGGCTATCTTGGCCGAAAACCAATGTCCTGTAATATTTGATGCAACACACTCTGTTCAGCTACCTGGCGGACAAGGTGGTGCCTCAGGTGGGCAACGTCAATACGTGCCTGTGTTGGCGCGTGCTGCTGTGGCCTCAGGTATTGACGGATTATTTATTGAAACGCATCCTAATCCCGACCAGGCGCCCAGCGATGGCGCTACCATGTGGCCATTACATAAGATGGCGGAATTACTTACCTCATTGCAGGCCATCGATCACGTGGTGAAACAAACGACTGTATTCGAAGAAGCAGATCCTGTCATAACTTAAGAGAGCAGAACAAATGTTAAAACAAATCATCTCACGACAAATCCTTGATTCTCGTGGTAATCCAACCGTTGAAACAGATGTCATTTCAACAGCAGGTATTGGACGAGCAGCTGTACCTTCAGGTGCATCCTGTGGGTCGCGCGAAGCCTTGGAGTTACGTGATGGCGACCCAAAATACTATCAAGGTAAGGGCGTATTAAAAGCAGTATCTAATGTGAATAGCATTATTGCACCTGCGCTTATGGGTATTCCTTGTGATAATGCGTCTATTGATCCGCTATTAATTAAGTTAGATGGTACCGAAGATAAATCACGGTTAGGCGCTAATGCGATTTTATCTGTATCTATGGCAGTTGCGCGTGCCGCAGCTTCTGCACAAAACATTCCTCTATACCATTATCTTAACCCGATAGACGGATTAATGCCGACGCCATTAATGAACATCCTAAACGGCGGTGGACATGCGGATAACGGTTTAGAAATCCAAGAATTTATGGTCGTACCAATTGGCGCATCCACCTTCTCGGAAGCCTTGCGGTGGGGCACCGAAACGTACCATGCATTAAAAGCTACTTTAAAGAAAGCCGGCTTAAGCACAGGGGTAGGGGATGAAGGTGGGTTTGCGCCAAAACTGCAATCTAACCAGCAAGCATTAGAATTAATCATTGCAGCTATTGAGTTGGTCGGTCTCAAACCAGGTCGAGATGTATCTCTAGCCTTAGATGTTGCCGCCAACGAGTTCTATAAAGAAGGCGCCTACCATATTGATGGTAACGTGTTGACGCACGAGGGTTGGACCGACCAGTTAAGCAAATGGGTAGATGAATTCCCTCTGATTTCCATTGAAGATCCCATGGCGGAAAAAGATTGGGCCGGCTGGAAACATATTACGGATCGTCTCAAGCATAAAATTCAAATTGTTGGCGATGACGTATTTGTCACCAATGCAAAAATTCTTCAGGAAGGGATTAAACAGGGCATTGCTAATGCTATTTTGATCAAACTGAATCAAATTGGCACTTTGGTCGAAACACTAGAAACCATTGAGTTGGCACAGCGCTCTGGATATCGTGCTATCATTTCACATCGCTCCGGTGAAACTGAAGACAGCTTCATTGCCGACTTAGCTGTTGCCTCTAAAGTAGGTCAAATCAAAACAGGTGCGCCTTGCCGCTCAGACCGCGTCGCTAAATACAATCAATTGCTACGCATCGAAGAGGCAACCATGTACCCTTATGCAGGCTGGTCTAATGCCGCTAAAGCTGATTAATCTACTTAACGCATTTTGTTTGCTGCTTATTTTTGTGCTCCAATATCAGTATTGGTTTGGCGCCAATGGGTGGCGGGTTGTGCGTGACTTAGATAAAGAGCTTCAAACACAACGCTTTGACAATGAGCATTTGACTGAACGTAATCAAATGCTGCAAGCAGAGGTAATTGATTTAAAGACGCAATTATTTGCTATTGAAGAACGTGCCAGAACAGATTTAGGGATGATAAAACACCAGGAAAGCTTTGTTCACGTGGTTTCTAGAGGAAATGCATGCAACACTACAGCGTCATCATAGCCGCCTCAGGTCACGGGAAACGATTTGAAAGCGATACACCTAAGCAATACATTAGACCATTGGGCAAACAATCAGTCTTAGAACGCTGCATCCAGTCTTGGCGCGCTGTGCCTGGTATCAAAAGGATTATTGTCGTCGTTGCCCCTGAAGCACAAGAACAATACGTCCATCCTACAGGGGATGACTTGCTCTATGTTATAGGCGGCGCTGAACGTGCGCATTCTATTCAAGCAGGTCTTGAAGCCCTTGCAGAAGAGTCTGAAGAACATTGGGTTCTGGTTCATGATGCAGCTCGTCCTATTTTTGATGTACGTGATGTACAACAACTGATGGAAACAACAAAGGACCACTCCGTTGGTGGTATATTAGTATCGCCGGTCAAAGATACGTTGCGACGTATTAACGAAAACAACGTATGCATAACGGTTCCACGCAATGAATACTGTTTGGCGGTCTGCCCACAGCTATTTCGTCGTAAATATTTACAGCAAGCTCTATCTCAAGCGCTGACACAAAATCGTGTACCTAGTGATGAAGCGCAAGCCATTGAATGGTTAAATTTACCTTATCTGACTGTGTTTGCCAGATTTTATCCTAATAAAATCACATACCCAGAAGACATTAAGCTGTTACCATGGGGGGATATATGATGGTAAGTAGCAGTGTGCACGCCTTATCAAAGCTGCGGATTGGTCATGGCTATGATTTGCATCGTTTAGAGCCAGGCTCCGGCTTAAAACTAGGAGGACATTATATTGCTTGTCCTTATGCTATCGTTGCACACTCAGATGGTGATGTAGTCTTACATGCTTTGTGTGATGCATTGCTTGGTGCAACAGCCTTAGGTGACATTGGTAGGCTATTCCCAGATGCCGATCCGCAGTACAAAGGAAAGGATAGTCTATTTTTTTTAAATCATGTCTATAATTGCATTAAAAGCAAAGGGTATACTGTCATTAATGTGGATATTACCATTCAGGCGGAAACACCGAAAATTTCCCCTCATGCAGATCCTATGAAAACGATTATTGCCAACACCTTGAATCTACCGGTCGATGCTGTCAGTATCAAGGCGAAAACCATGGAAAAATTAGGCCCCATTGGCGAGCGACAGGCCATTGCAGCGCATGTGGTCACACTATTAATTGGAGAAAATTCATGAAAGTACTTTTATCAAACGATGATGGGATCAACGCGCCCGGCATCAAAGCTTTGGAAGAAATGTTGTCTCGCTTGTCTTTTATCAAGCATCTTGATGTTTTGGCGCCAGATAGAGATCGCAGCGCATCCAGTAAATCATTAACATTGGACATGCCTTTGAATGTCTTATCTTTAGGTCCAAACCGGGCTTGTGTAAATGGCACCCCAACAGATTGTGTACATTTGGCATTAACTGGCATATTAAAAGAACTACCAGATATGATTGTAAGTGGCATCAACTCCGGGGCTAATCTTGGTGATGACGTAATGTACTCTGGTACTGTAGCAGCCGCGGTAGAGGGACGATTCTTAGGGTTTCCTGGTATCGCTTTCTCATTAGTACACCAGCCAAACAAGCCTGCTGTCCACTATGAAACGGCTGCAAAAGTCGCCGAATTACTACTCATTCGATTGAATAAAAACCCACTGCCCAGAAAAGTTATTTTAAATGTAAACGTACCAGACGTACCTTATGCAGAATTAAAGGGGATTAAAGTAACACGACTAGGTGAGCGACATAGAGCCGAATCTATTTACCCGACCAAAGACCCTCGAGGCAGAAATATGTATTGGATTGGACCTGCTGGTGAAGAACACGATGCAGGCCCCGGTACAGATTTTGATGCCATCAGAAATAATTACGCTTCTGTTACGCCACTCATTATTGATTTAACCAATCATGATCAATTAGGTTTGATTGCTGATTGGATGACAAAAGACTGAGACAACCATAACGCTAGATAGAAAAGCAATAGGCCTACTATCTAGCATTTGTGCTGTTGCACACAAAAGCGCTGTCAATTTTAATTTTCTTGCCGATAAAACAAAAGGTAGTTTATCGGAAGAACATTATGTGTCGCATACTCGCATTATTTCTTTTATTATCGGGCTGTGGAAAAACCTACCACTATATTGTGCCGATCGATGATCGGTCCATCGGTCAAAAAAAAATCATCGTTACCCAGGCCAATCCATCTAAACCAACCACAAAAATCAGCAAATCAACAACACAATCCCCAAAAAAACATGACGTAGTTATTCAGTGGCCCATAAAAGGCGCTGTTTTAAGTAAAAAACGACAAAATTTTGACAAAGGTATTGAGCTACGAGCAAAACCAACCGATTACGTCGTAGCGGTTGCAGATGGCGTTGTGTTATTTAGTGGTCATGGCGGACGACATATTGGCAACATCATCGTCATTAAACATGCCAAAGATGTACTTTCTTTATATACGCAGCAACAGAAAAACTTAGTGATGGAGGGACAAACTGTAAAATCCGGGCAACATATTGCTTTGCTGGGTAAAAATGAAGCAGGGCATGGCCATTTACACTTCGAGCTGCGTGTAAATGCATTACCCGTTAATCCTTTGCATTTCTTGCCTAAACGAAGTAACCATTCTGTCGATAACTAGTCTGAACAGGGTACTAAGAACCCTAAGTCAGTACTGAGGGATAAAAGCGCCATGAAAAAACAGGTTATGAAGACAAAAAAAGAATTAGCTTCAGTTCTGTTTGCCAGCTCTGGAAAAGGTTATTCAGGTGAAGATTCTTTACCATTATCTTTTTATTTAAAAGGAGTAGGCTATGGCCCACTATTAACTGCAGTAGAAGAGCGCAAACATTTAAAACGCGCCAAAGCAGGGGATAGTGAGTCAAGGAACACATTGTTGTTGCGCAACCTGCGCCTCGTGATTAAAATTGCCAAATGCTATTGTGGACGTGGTGTTAGTTTCTCTGACTTAATTTCTGAAGGTAACCTGGGTTTACTACATGCCATCGAAAAGTTTGACCTCACTAAAGACAACCGATTTTCAACGTACGCCACGTGGTGGATTCGAGAGAATATTGAGTCGGCATTAATGAATCAGTGCCATGTCGTTCGTCTGCCTGTACATGTTGCCAAAGCACTTAAGCGCTTGCACCGCGATGAAAACGAACTTACGCAAATTCTACAACAAGAGCCTACCATGCAAGAATTGTCTAAGTTCTGCAACAGCTCCGAAAAGGCGGTAAACAAACTTAAGTTCTCAAAAGGGGCGGAATCCCTGGAAGAGTTGGCCTCGGAGCATGATGCAACAGACACTCAAGCGCATCCGCAATTAGCTTTTCATCCAGTGACCCAAGAGGTCAGCCATGACCAAGTATATGTCGAGTTACTTAATAACCTATTGTGCTCTACCTTAAGCGAATGCGAGCGCAATATTCTCATGCAACGTTTTGGCTTGTGCGGTCATAAACCTATGACGTTAGAAGAAGTGGCAAAAGTTGTACACATGCGGTCCGATCAAGTACGAAAGATCCAAATAAGCGCTTTAACTAAAATAAAAGGAAAATTGATTGAAGATGGGTACGATATTGACGCGCTTTTCAATTAGCGGAGCTACAGACAGGCTCAGTATGGCGAATCTCTCAAAGAGTTGTCCGCCTTTTTACCTACGTAAGTATGACAATGGTGCATTTTTTGCCAGTCCTTGACGATTTTTTGCCGATGAAAAAAATAATGCTGTTAAGTTTCAATGACTTAGATTAGCCAACCGAAGATCCCCACATGTTCCCATACATAAATGTGGCACTTGCTTATATTGCCTGCATGTCAGACAATGTCTTTGAACCGAATAGAGTCCAGTAACGGACGCGTACCGGCAAGGATTGCCGAATTTATCGCTGGACTCGACCAAAAAATCCATTCAAAACCAATTCCAAACATAAACTCATCATAAGATTTAACACAGAAAAAATGTGACTATGCCAAAAAATCAAAAGATACGCTGCGCGGGATTTGTACTAGCCTAACGCGCGCCCTTTGGGCGCGCAATGTAATCTTACTATTGCCTACCTGAACCACTTTCCTGCACCGTGGCCACAAGTGCCTTGCGGATAGCAATCGGAAGTCGCTCAGCGACTTTATCTAAAAACGACTTCTTGATTTCATACTCTAAGTTGAATATCTCATAACCCGTTTTATGTTTATCGACCAAGTAGTCATCACTGGTTGATAGTTGATCTACCAGCCCCAAATCTAGCGCTTCTTCACCATACCAAGTTTCACCCGTCGTTAAATGCATATGGGCAATTTGTGGTCGGTATTTGGCAACAAAGTTTGTAAAAATATGATGAGTCATTTCAATCTCTTCTAAGAAGCGATCGCGCTTTTCTGGCGTATTTTCACCAAACATAGTTAACGTACGCTTGTATGCACCAGAGGCATGCTCCTCATAGTCAATGTCCATTTTCTTTAATAAGCGATTAAAGTTTGGCAACTGAGAATACACACCAATTGAGCCCAATACAGCAAATGGACTTGCAATGATGCGATCTGCCACACAGGCCATCATATAACCGCCACTAGCTGCCACATAATCTACAGCGACAGTTAGATTCAAGCCTGCACGTCGGAGACGCTCTAGCTGGGCAGCAGCAAAACCATAGTGGGTAAAATAACCACCCCCGCTATCCAAAACAACCAGAACTTCATCGGTTGTAGCGCATG
Organism: Pseudomonadota bacterium; assembly: GCA_040389145.1. GTDB lineage: Bacteria > Pseudomonadota > Gammaproteobacteria > Berkiellales > Berkiellaceae > JAZKAM01. The sequence goes on along the minus strand of JAZKAM010000045.1, from coordinate 458 downwards.
CCAAAAGCAGGGTGGTTACCAATTCACGAAGCTCTTCAGCAGCAGACGCTTCCATATCCCCATCAAACTTCAGAACAAACAACCGTTTAGGAGAAGCCTCACCTTCAGTGCCCTCCGTACCTTCGCCGTCCTCTGTTTCTTCCTTCGCTTCCTTCTCTTTTTCTTCCGCCGCCTTTTTCTTCTTTAAGGCCTTTAACTCCGCTTTATCTAACACTTCATGCTGAACTAAATCTGTTAGCTCATCAAATACTTCATTGATACGAGAAATCACAACTTGGCCATCTTCCTCGCGCTCTTTGCGTATTTTACTCAACCCCCAAGCAAGACCAATCACGCCCAGTACAATCAACAAAATCAAGCTTAATGACTTAGCAATGAACAACAACAATTCTATAAACAAAATTCAGAACTCCCGATCTGGTGGTACACATACAAACCTGTTAGGGTTGCGCTTCTAA
>JAZKAM010000044.1:3739-4186 GCA_040389145.1 Pseudomonadota bacterium | reverse complement strand
TGCAGTCCCCTGCTCAATGATTCTCTTTCCCATTAGACAAGTAAGCATGCCATTCCAATTAGAGGGTATTCTTTGGTAGCCTTGCCTCAGTCACTATGTTCAGAGTTTTTTTATGAAACCTTATCAGAAACAGTTTATTGAGTTGGCGCTTGCATGCGGTGTACTTTCTTTTGGTACCTTTACCTTAAAGTCAGGTCGTCAAAGCCCCTATTTCTTTAATGCGGGTAAATTTAACGATGGCCAGTCATTAGTCACCCTAGGTGAATGTTACGCTGCAGCCCTATTAGATGCCAAATTACCTATGGACGGTCTATTTGGGCCAGCCTATAAAGGAATCCCCTTGGTCGTCAGCACGGCTGTTGCCCTGGCGCGCCATGGCGTAAACCTACCCTATACCTTTAACCGTAAAGTAGAAAAAGACCACGGTGAAGGTGGCGTACTGGTAGG
>JAZKAM010000044.1:0-3729 GCA_040389145.1 Pseudomonadota bacterium | reverse complement strand
TTGCCGCAGCCGGACTCGCCGACCAGACCGACCGCCTCGCCGGGCTCGACCCTGAGGTCGAGCCCGTGGACGACCGGCACCACCCGCCGGCCGTCGTCGAAGCCGACGGTCAGGCCGCGGATTTCAACCAGCGGGCCAGTCATGAGCCTTTCACGGCAAAGTTCTGCGCCCGGAAGTCCATGGCGAAGGCCGGCGCCGATGTCCACTGCAAGTTCTTGCGCTTGCCGGTGAAGGTGGCGTTCTGGTAGGCGCGCCATTAAAGGGCGACATTGTGATTGTGGATGATGTGATTACAGCCGGTACGGCAGTTCGTGCGTCATTGCCCTTTTTTAACCCACCTGAAAGTCGAGTATCCGGACTTATTATTGCTTTAGACCGTCAAGAGCGTGGAAATGATGAACGGTCTGCAGTAACCGCTTTAGTGCAAGACGTAGGTATACGGGTAATCAGCATTGTGGGCTTATCCGACATATTAACCTATGTACTGAATACACCCAGCCTTGCCGAATGGGCAAAGCCTATTGCTGACTACCGTGATACCTACGGCGTTGCTACGACGGATTAGCCAACGATACGTTTAGCCGCTGAAGCTGTGTCAACATTTGCGACTGAATACGCTCTAATGCTTCTGGTGAGTTGCCTTCAAAGCGCAATACCAAGGCTGGAACCGTATTCGATGCACGTAGTAGGCCCCATGCGTCGGGGTATTCCACGCGAAGACCATCCACAAGGATGGTCTTCGCGCCTTCAAACTGACCATGCTGAATATAGTCTGCTACTACTTGGAACTTCAGCTCATCCGCTACGGGAATATGAAGTTCTGGCGTGCTAAACCGTTTAGGCAACGCTTCAAAGTAAGCAGACACATCGGATACGTTAGATAACAGCTCTAACAAACGGCACCCCGCGTATAAGGCGTCATCAAAGCCATACCAGCGGTCTTTAAAGAAAAAGTGACCGCTCATCTCACCGCCCAACAGCGCGTTGCATTCACGCATTTTGGCTTTGATAAAAGAATGTCCTGTTCGGCACAACACAGGCGTGCCGTGGTGCGCTTCAATAACAGACACTAAGTCACGCGTGGATTTAATATCAAACACCACGGTACCGCCTGCGTGTTGGCGCAGTATAGATTCCGCAAATAAAATCAGCAGGCGGTCTGCCCAAATGATTTCACCTTTTGGCGTTACCACGCCCAGACGGTCACCGTCACCATCAAAAGCCAGACCACAGTCTGCTTGCTCGGCGTGCACGCGGGCAATTAGGTCTTTTAAATTTTCAGGTTTAGCCGGATCTGGGTGATGGTTCGGGAAACGCCCATCTGGCTCGCAATACAACGGAATGGTGTGTACACCAAGTGCCATCAGCGTGTTTAAAGCCAAAGGGCCTGCTGCCCCATTGCCTGCATCAATGACAACACGTAAAGGGCGCTTGAGGTGTATGTCTTTGACCAGGATGTCCTGGTACACAGCATCCATGACTTGTTCACAATACTGGCCTTGGCCATGTAGCCAGCGTTTTGCTTGCGCACGCGCTTGTAAGCTTAGTATGGTTTCAGAATCTAGGGCTTGAAAGTTAAGCACCATTTTAAAACCATTATCTTGCGGTGGGTTATGGCTGCCCGTAATCATAATGCCAGCGGGCACTTTAAGATGCGCGCAAGCAAAGTACAGCAATGGCGTTGGTACAGCGCCAATATCAATGACATCACAGCCGCTGTCGCGCAACCCTTGAACCAGAGCATTTTTAAGCGTGGGGCCACTTAAGCGTGCATCACGCCCAACGACCACGGTTTTTGAGCCACGTTCTTGTGTTTCTGTGCCAAAGGAACGTCCAAGTTGATATACCCCTGCTTCGTGAAGGTCGTTGGGGTAAGCGCCACGAATATCGTAGGCGCGAAAAACTTTGGAAGGCAACAGCGTGTCACGCTGTATGACGTTGGTTATACTCGTGTCCATGAGTCCTCAAAAACCGCTTTAAATATTACCGCACGATGCCACACTACGTTACCGAGTGCCAGTATGCCCAAAACCACCCGCGCCACGATCTGATTCATCAAACTCAGTAACTACCTGAAAATTAACTTGGCATACTGGCACTACGACCAATTGCGCCAAGCGCTCGCCTACAGCCATGGTGTAAGGAACATTACTACGGTTCCAGCAAGACACTTTAAGTTCGCCTTGGTAATCCGAGTCAATTAAGCCAATCAGATTGCCCAACACGATACCGTGCTTGTGGCCCAAGCCAGAGCGCGGAATAATGACGGCCGCATAGCCAGGATCTGCCAAGTGGATGGCTAAGCCTGTTGGAATTAATACGGTTTCTTGGGGGCCAACAGTCAAAGGCTCATCAATACAGGCGCGCAAGTCTAAGCCAGCTGAGCCTGAGGTAGCATATTGGGGTAAAGGAAAGTCACGGCCCACGCGGGGGTCCAGAATTTTAAGTTGCACGTCTTTTAACATATCTGTACAGTCCATAGTTCAACAATCGCTACATAGTGGCGCTGTGGGCACAGTGGGTCAATACCTAAGTCAAAATCGACGCCAAAAACACAATTTGTTTTAAAGCTAACTATATTAAAACAGGCAAAAACCCTACCAAAACAGTCTAGGTAGGGGCAAAAAAGTGTTTTTGGGGTGGAAAGATTGCAAGACTTCACCCTTTCTGGTATAAAACACAACTCAATAGCGTTTTTTTTTGATTTTTAGGTGCTGAGGCAGTCATGGCTAACGTATGTATGGTAACGGGTCGAAAAACACAAGTCGGACATAATGTCGCGCACTGTAACAAGAAAACCCTTCGGACTTTTGAGCCCAATTTACACGACAAGCGTTTTTGGGTTGCATCCCAAAAAAGATACGTGAAATTGCGCGTATCCTGTGCTGGCTTACGCACCATTAACCGTTATGGTATTGAGCACGTATTGGCCCTTTTAGTTGCCCAAGGCATCAACGTTTAGTTTAGGAGTGGGTATATCATGGCGTCTAAGCATGTAATTAAAGTGATTATGCGTTCCGCTAAAAGTGCATACTTTTACGTAACCAAGCGTAACAAGAAAGCCAATAAGCTGGCTTTACGCGGTTTTGATCCCGTTGTTCGTGAACAAGTGGACTTTGCCGAAGAAAAGATGAAATAAGCATAAATCGGATTTATCCGATTTTATGAAAAAGGGCCCTACAGGGCCCTTTTTATTTGGTGCGTTGTCTTAAGTTTTGTCTCAACTGATTCATTAATCCCTTTCGACCTTTAAAACTCCCTCAGCTCCAATAGTGAATCTGCACCAAAAAAAAAAATTAATATCCTACAGTCTGGTTGAATGCGGCTATATAGGCCGTTGGTAAACAGTATATCCATTGAGGAGAACATCATGGACAAACGTGATTATAATGCAGAACATTCTGCTAGAGAGGAAGCAAGAGAAGCAGTATTGGCAACGATTGCTGGATCGTCAAGAAGTTGAAGCTAGAGGGCACAACGCTAAACTGCCTACTTTTAGTGAATACCTTGCCACTACTTTAGGCAAAGTTCAGACGAGAGTTGGTACAGCTGCTACAGTTGCGCTTGCAGCACTTGCAGTAATTGCATTTCCATTTACCTTAATTGCTGCTGCGCTCGGATTTAGATCCGAGAAGTCTAGGATCGGAGCACTTAACAACGCCCCTAGAACAGCACCTATTGCTTCACCAACCTATGGGTTTGATGTTAAGACTGAACGAACCATCAAGA
>JAZKAM010000043.1:0-2328 GCA_040389145.1 Pseudomonadota bacterium | reverse complement strand
CCAAAAAAGCACCCGCAACCGCTAGAGCAAGCACCATACCAAGGCCGACGAAGAGACCTTTTAAAAAACTTCGTTGTGTATTGTAACCAAATACCCGCAGCATTAAGGGGCCATGTTTATTGGGCGTCTCAACGCCACCAATAAGCCCAAGAAATAGGGCAAGTGGAAAGAACAATATCGCCCCAGGCGCAGCCAATAGGAGCCCTAACACCCGTTTCCAAAAACGTGCGGCAACTTGATACCACGGTAGCGGGGTTGTGTTGTCTTCGTTATAAAAAACTTTATTATGGCCTACTGGAGACCAATAAGGCGTGAGGCTAAGCAGATAGGCACTGGCATGTTGATCTGAGGGATCGGTACAGCCCGCGTGCTTACCGCCAATACTTGTGCCACGCGCTAAATCCATTGCATGGTTGCGGCTGCGTCGATAAAACAACGTACCGTATGTCAAAGCAGCGACACCATAGAATGAAAGCGAGCCACCCAACATAAGCCAGGATTTGAAAGCAGATATGCGACTACCCAAAGCAGACTATCTCCACCATACATCTAGTGCGAAGGATAACCGTCATCCAATCAAGATTCAAGTTTATGGCGCAAGCGTTGCTGGTATCGAGCGTACCGCTTTTGTTGACACGTCAATCTCAACATGATGGCGGAATTGCAGAGGAACACGCGCCAATCCCTCGTCATTAAAGCCAGCTGACACATCCGTCTTTGTGGAAACTTTTTCTAAAATCTTCGATCGTGTATTTTTGCTCACACACTCAGACATCGCATGTTGCACATTGAGTTGCTTAGCAGGCTCTTCAGTAGACATACTGAGCAATTCTTTAAAGAGCTGCCTTAATCTAAAAACATGTTTTTGTGGTTTAACAGCGTCTGCTTTAGTATCACCTTCTGGTTTTTCGTCTGCTTTAGATTCAGCTGGAAGTTTTTTTGCTACGTCTGCTGCATGGATCTTCATTTTCGATTCATATTGATGAAGGCGTTTCGTTTCCATGTTTAGCTCGGGTCCCGCAACGGACATCACCTCATCCATGATCAATTTTTCTGCTTGGAAACTCTGGTGACTTTTATAAATAGCAAAGCCCAAAATAAACAAGCCAGTGATAACCCCTACACCTGGCAACAGTGCCAAAACTGCTGTCCCCATCAATTGTAAAGCGGTCAACACCGGAATTACATAAATAATTGCGTAGATCAACCCTTTGAGCAGCCCGAAGAAAAAGGCACGTTGCGCATACCAAGAAAATTCACGTAAGGAATGAAACCCATGTAAGTTTTCTTTTCGTTTACCGCCAATTAAACCCATGAGCAAGGCAGGAATTAATGCAAGAATAAAACCAGGCACGGCAAGTAAATAGCCAAAAATCCGTTTGACCAAACTTCCTTTTACGCGTTTTCCCGGATCTTCATTGGTATGTCGTGGATCCCAATAAGCACCCAAGGTTTTGATATAGCTGCTTGCCTTATCAGATGCTGGATCATAGTGTCGTTCAAATGCATCATCGGCATCCACTGCCGATGATGTTGGCAAAGGTAGGGCATGCGAAACGCCGCCACGGTCTGCCACAATATCTTCAAAATGTGCAGCGCTACGACGATATACCATCGTGCCATACGTTAATGCAGCGGCACTGTACACACTGAGCGAACCGCCCCATAAAAACCAGCTTCGTGCTGCATCAATACGTTGTTGAAATGTCATCTAAATCTCCGAATGGCGGCGGTACGTGTTCATGCACAGATAATCGCACATGCCTACAAAATCACAAAACTCGTCGAATATTGTGCTCGAATACTAACATAGACCTGATTCTTTTAATATATTTGTTATAAGGTGAAAATTTCTTTAATCAATGGGATGGTAATTTTTCGTTGCAAACTTAAAGAAACTTCATCTAATTCCTGGAGCATTTGGGTAAGGTGCCCTAGATCGCGGGGACAGCGTTTCAATAAAAAGTCACAGACTTCATCATTTAACGCCATGCCACGACGTTTGGCGCAACGCTTCAAGGCCTGACGTAAGGCCTCATCCGTCAGCGGCTGAATACGAAAGGTCAGCCCCCAAGCCAGTCGAGAGCGTAAATCTTCTAATCGAAAGGCCATTTGCTGCCAGGAGGCTGCTGCGCTGATGACCATGTGGGTATTTGCCTGGGCACGCATGCGGTTATAACACCGCATTAACGCCTCTTCCCAGGCCAAATTACCGGCCACGACATCCAAATCATCGATGGCCACAACATGTAAATGTTCTAAACCCTCAAAATCTAAATTAGGGTCGCGATCAATAATTTCACGCAAGGGTAAGTACACAGAGGTAAG
>JAZKAM010000042.1:8458-8751 GCA_040389145.1 Pseudomonadota bacterium | reverse complement strand
TAGGATGCGCGATTGAGGTAGGCAGTACCTTTTTTCATCGATTCCCCCTGACAGGTTTAAAGGGGGATGGCAAACTGGCAGAATGGCGTGTGCCCGTTAGTCTGTACGGTGGGGCTTTGTATTACGTAGTGGCTATTAAACGATGTATACCTTTGACGCCACTATTGGTGAAAAGCCATTTGTTTGCGGATACTGCCAAGAATTTGACCGGTGCTGTGGCGCCGTCACGACCTATTTCACCCTACACCGATGGCGGGAATTCTTAAATTGACCAAACAAAGCGTAACGATATA
>JAZKAM010000042.1:4943-8436 GCA_040389145.1 Pseudomonadota bacterium | reverse complement strand
GTCGTGGAAACCCTGGGCCAGGTGGCTGGGGGGTGGTCATGGTGTCGGGTGTGCACCGCAAAACGCTTTCCGGCGGTGAAACGTTAACGACCAATAATCGCATGGAGCTACAGGCGGTCATTGAGGGTATTAAGGCCGTTAAAAAGCCCAGTCAGTTAACCATCGTTACTGACTCTCAATACGTGATGCAAGGGGCTACCACCTGGATGACGGGTTGGAAGGCAAATCAATGGCGGACCGCGAACCGTAAGCCTGTAAAGAATCAAGACCTTTGGGTGACACTCGATAGTTTGTTAAACTTGCACGACATTCAGTGGGAATGGGTTCGTGGCCATAACGGGCATCCTGAAAATGAAGAGGCGGATGCGCTGGCTTGCGCGGCAATTGATATCCATCTAAAAAATAACCGATAAAAGGGTATAGCACCAACATGCGTCAAATTTTCTTGGATACCGAAACCACAGGTCTATCAGCTGCAACACATAGAGTCATCGAAATTGGCTGTATTGAGTATGTTGACCGCACGGCTACGGGTCGTGTATTTCACCACTACTTAAACCCAGAGCGTGATGTGGACGCCGGTGCAGAACGGGTGCACGGGCTGTCGCGGAAGTTCCTGCAGGACAAACCCAAATTCCATACCTTGGCACAAGAATTATTTGCTTTCTTAGATGGGGCAGAGTTAATTATCCATAATGCGCCTTTTGATACGGGATTCTTGTCGGCTGAATTTCAGCGATGTGGTTTTAATTTGAATGTTGCGACCGATTTTACTGTGATTGATACCCTTGCTATGGCGCGTCAACGCTATCCAGGACAAAAAAATGGCTTGGATGCTCTTTGTAAACGGTTAGGTGTGAACAATGCACACCGCGTGCTACATGGCGCTTTGTTAGATGCCCAAATTCTCGCCGAAGTATATGCCGCGATGACTGGTGGGCAAACGTTGATGAGTTTTGATGGGATTAGCGGAAGTAGGGCTACAGGCAGTGCTCAAGAGAAGGCGCAACAAGCACTGGACGCAAAAAAAACAGCGCGGCTGGATGTTTTGGTCATCCCGGCGACACAAGAAGAAATTGACGCTCACGAAAACTATTGGAAGTAGAATATTCATATCGAGACTGAGTCGGTAGATCGGAAATCTGTCACGTAGACGCGTATGCTTAATATCTTAAACTTGTGTTAGTATGGCGTCCTGTTTTTCTCTGGGTATGATCGATGTTTAATATTGAGCGGACGCATCCGCTAAAGGCTGTGTATATGGGTATTCTAACGTCCATTGCCCAGACCTTAAGCTTTTTTCCATTTCGCAAGCATAGATTAAAACTAGAGCATATCTCTGACTATACACGCATATTTAACCTGTATTCGAGTTTTGCCAACCAACTCCTTAAGTTTCCTATATTAAAAGCAGAACAGTTGACGTTGTCCTTACATTTGGCTGCTTTTAGATACTATGAAAAAAAATTACATGTTGCCTTCCCAAAACATACCTATCCTAAAGAATATGAGGGCATTGTCGATGGGGCAGTCGCTCGGCTGCATGGCGCGATTAAACGAAACTCCGAAAGGGCGGCCAGTATGTCGCACTTCCAGGGGGATATAGAAAGTATCGCTTTCTTAGAGGGTGATAATTTTTTGCTATTTCACAGTAAACTTTCTTTGTTAGCAATGTGTATCAATAAAATTTTGACAGAGATAAGTGATGTGGATGCAGCTCGGTTTAACATTGAAGTGCCGCCCCATGATGTCATGACGCCTGAGTTCTTGATGGAAATGATGTCGCTCGTTAGCGAAACGGCACAATACGCCCTTGCCGTGTTAGCCAAACGGGCGAAGACTGACACTGGTGTTTCGACAAGGAAACACTGTTGGGATACAGGCAAGCCATTATCTCTGGCATTTTCTACTGAGCCTCAACCAAAAACGCTGCTATTGTTTTCTGGCTGTGGGGCGTCACCAGAATCAGCCGCTCCTTCAGCGCCAGCAAAGGTGATTGTCCCGAGACTTGGTTTGGAGAAATTAGGCATACAGGTAATAAGTAAGAAGGTTCCATAGTCAAGATTACCTGAGTAAGGTATAGCAATCTGATAAATGTCATGGTACTTTTCAGGCTAGGGATGCGATCTTTGATGGTGCACGATGCAGCAACAAGCTCAACAGTCTTTGACATTTAACTCATTGGAAACGTATGTTGCCCAGCTTCGCGACATAGATTCGAGATTTTCGATCGTAGACAAAGGTGCCGAACTATTTATTGTGCCAAAGATTATGGCTTATGCTAATTTATTTCGACACTTTACGGATATGTTAAATGTCGATTTATCCAAGCTATCAGTTCAGCCTGATGATAGATGTCTTCTTTTGCAGATCATTTCAAAATTTAGAGACCGATTGCATGCGTTTAATGAACATCCGGTTTCTAAGGCCAATTTGGGTGTTAAATATTTCTTGACTGCTGTTGAGGCTGTGCTTCCGAATATGGAGTTATACGTAAACTCTTATACCAATGGTCAATTGCATGAGGTTGGCAAGAAATTTCAGCGCTGTGAATTTTATAACAGTGAGACATTAGAAGGTAACTTTGTAGGAATCTCTCGACATTATCGTGAGCTAGAAGAAAATGTTAAGGTTTTTTTAAAATCTAAAACGAATGATTCAACAGCGCAGCAGTGTCATACATATTTGGCTGAATTGAGTAAGCATGAAAAATCTGTTCGTTATTACGTTGAGCTTGATCAAAAGATTCCTGGACATGTATTTGGAGCGCATGCAAATAAACATTTAGAGGTGATACTAAAATTAAAGGCGGCTCTTATAGAAATTTCTAAGGCTTTGGTGGAGAAACCTGTTCCGGTGGATGTTTCTGAGCGAACGGCATGCTTTCAATCCAGTGCTGCTCTCAATGCAAATTCGGATGATTTTGTGTATGTAGAAGCGCGCGAATGTCGGCAACCTTATGATGAACAATCTCAAAGTTATTCAAGTAGCGTTTTACCCATGTTTGACAGTTTTATGAGGTTTGCGTTCGGTACGCTAACATCCTCTTCTAAGTCTTCTGATATGAGCTCTTCTGGAGGCTCTAGGGAATATAGGCCAAAAGGGAAATAACGTAGTGTACTTGCATACACACTTCGAAAAAGCTAATGAGAGGATGCTGTGAGCCGCTTAGGTGCTTCGATACAGAATAGGATTATAAGTGCGATGACCAAGCAAGCCGGTAGTACCAGCAGAGCCTCTTGATAGTCATTGACCGAGACCATGGCTTGATGGTCTGCTGCGCGGTCTACTAAGTAGCCGATCAGGGGTTGGAAAACAGCGCCAGCACCCATGATTAATGCATTCATAAAGCCGATGGCGGTCCCGTTGGTCCAGCTGGGGTGTCGAATTGAGACGAAACTAAAACCCAACAGCATATTGCTGGTACAGAATCCGTATAGCAACAAAATTGCTGACAACAGCGTCAGAGACGGGAGGGGAACAAACAGAATAA
>JAZKAM010000042.1:0-4913 GCA_040389145.1 Pseudomonadota bacterium | reverse complement strand
CATTAACTGTACGGCGTTGTATCGCTGCGATAGATAACCCATGGTTGGGCCACCAATGGCAATACCACAGAAGATTAAGGACACCAGTAACGCGGCCATAGGACGCGTGATGTCATAAGCCAACATTAAATAAGGTGTTCCCCAGAGTTCTGCAAAGCCTGCGATGGGTGCAACCAACAATGCGCCATAAAATGCATTTAGCCAAGTTTGTCGACAGCCACATACTTGAATTAAAATCTGTTTCAGAGGCTTACGTTCGGCGGTTGTGTGTAAAGGCAGCCGTGGTCCCAAAATAACAAACTGATAAATGAGTAGCGTCAACGCAAGACCAACTAAAGCGCCATAACTAAAGATCGTATGCCAATGGGTTGTTTTGAGTAATGCTGCCAGGGGCGCACCGCCCAATATGGCGCCAAATACACCAAATAGGTTTGTTAGGCCGATCATCATGGGGATTTGATGGAAGGGTAGCCAACTCATACCTAGCTTAATGCAACCTACAAACGCGAATGCAGAGCCTACGCCTATAATGGCGCGCGCCGCTTGTGCAAGGATGAGGGTGTGTGCATGTCCGAGCAGGAAGCTACCCAGGGCAACCAGCAAGGAAGCTACTAGAATCACTTTTCGGGGATTGAATCGATCGTACAGAAAGCCGGCCGGAATTTGCATCAATGCATAAAAGTAATAGTAATACGCAGAAAGGCTGCCAATGGCGGCGGCTGTTACCCCTAAATCAGCCATCATTTCGGGGATCATTACGGCTGGAGAAACACGTTGGGTGAATTCGTAGGCGTAGAACAGCGCTAGGACAATCCAGGATCGCCATCCGAACCAGATTTCTTTGTTAGAAAGTGAGCTATCGTTCCCCATCCCGTTATCTTAGTGCGATTTGCGGTAAACATCAAGGAGAAGCGTGTAACATATGCCTATTTTTCTCGATTGTATGCAAAAATCCCGCTCATATTAGGCAGTAAATAGAATAGGGTGCGCGAAAATCCGATGATATATAGACTTAACTAAGTTATAATCTTAACAAAATTAATGGTGTTTTGTGCTGTACTATCATATTCGCGATGAATGACGGTGCAATCCAAGTGCTAAATATCGGTACTGAGAAAATGTTGATAGATGTATTTACAATAAAATTCCGTGTAAAAATATAGCGGAAATTTACTAAAATCTATAAAAAGACGCAGTAGTTTCGAACAAATAGATAAGTCAGCAAATATATAGTAAAAATTATTTTTGGAGATTGGTTGTGCGATATGTAGATGAAGATTTTAATAAAGAAATGGCTGCTCTTCTGTCAGGTAAGTCAACAGATGGTTTAGTGCTCGATGCTAATTTTTGGAAGAGTTTGAGATCGGACTGCTATTTCCAGGGTGGGATGTCTGAGAGAAAATTGTTTTCTGCAATTCTTACTATAAATAAAAGTATAGTTTCAGCTTCTGTAGTGGAGCGCCGTAGTAAATTGTCGCAGCTATTTCTCCCTGTTTCTGCGGACAAGCCTTCTTTATGTTGGTTTGGAATTCTCCTTGCTTTGAATGCAAAATATTCGAAAATATCAAATGAACGCGAGGTGCACCTTGGTGCGGCGGATAAGGAAAGTATGCTCGTGATAAAGAAGGCGACAAATGCAGCAATCGCTAACATTACTGTTAAAATAGTAAAAGAATTAAATGAAAGACTTGAGAGTTTTGTTCCTGATCGAAGATTAGACGTTGTTGAATTTATTGAACACAGTGGCGCTCACTTATTGCCAGGGCTAATTAATGAGGTTCATGTTAATGAAGTTTTAGCGCTGTTGCCTGCGGATAAAGTGCAAGAAAAGATGGAGATGCAAAGGGAATTTAGCAAGTTAACGCAAAAAATCCTTGTGCCACATAAAAATTTTATGGCGAAAAAAGAAGCGAATGATATTATAAAATTGCGTGCTAAAACAGAAAGGAGCGCAGCGGACAATAGAAAGCTGCAAGAGTTGGAGTCAAGAGTAGCAAACAATCCGATATGGGCTGAAGCATTGGCTAACGTAGAGCGTGAAAATCGGGATAGAGCGGATGCAGCAGCACGTAGGGAGGATGTGCACAGGCGGATGCAAGAGGAGGCCAGAAAAACCGCACTGGCAGGCACTATATTTGCCTTGCCAGCGTTAGCTGACGATTTGTTAAGAAGCACACATACTACACCTGGAACCTCACTTGAAGTAAGGGCAGCGCCCCAGCCAACGCCACAAGATCTTGTTCGTAGGTTGGTGAGTCATCAGATTGGAGCTCAGACGCAGGCGGCCGATGGTGGTGCGCACCAACAGGCTATGCGCGTTGCTCCCCCTGCTCGGGTTGTGATTACAGAGGCGGACATTGCACAATCCAACGCAGAACGTGCTGCAAAGGCTGATGCTGATCGTCCCATACGGTCTCAGATAGATGCAGCAAATGCTATCCGACAACGTCTTATTGACGGGCAGATGGCATTTCAGGCGGCAGAACAAGCGCGCCCTATAGCTCTAGCTAATCCAGCCGAGCCTCAGGAAGAAAAGGGGCCAGATTCAGATCCAACCCGAGCCCCACTAGATATGCTGCTCACTAGAGGTGAGGAACTAGAAGCAACGAATCCTGCTCTCGCGAATGCATTGTCTACTGTTGACCAAGGGCTTACATTGGTTTCTTCTCTAGAAACCGCAGCTGCACTAGCGGAGTTGGATGAACGCGCTTCTGCTTCTGCATTTGCACCTAGATCTGAACCCTCGTCCCCCTCTTCATCAGAGGCAAGTACAGCGCAACCTTCACCCAGAGCTTCACCGAAACCCCTGCGTGTGACGACGCCTGTACACGTTGATGTGTCGCCAGTACAACCAGCGCCGCAACCAATCCCTACTGCACAGCCTTATCACGATGCCCTCAAAAATTATTTGAACCTCGATAATAAACATGCCGCTTCACCGTTAGCTGCAGGGCTTGTATCTGCTGAGCTTAAGCTCAGCGCAGGAGATAAAATTGGATTGTTCTTACTGAAATGGTTGTCTAAATTGCCGGGATTCTTAGGTGGGCATTACTTTAAAAAGTGGCTAGACGCAAAGATCGATAGTGTTGCCGCACGCCATGCACAAGCAGAAGTTGCGCCTGTGCCCGTTGCAGCGGGTGCTGCTGTCGTTGCTGATACGAAAAATTCGGCGTTAGCAGCCATGCAATTGTCGCAGGCATCCAACCAGCCTTCTACTGCACCTGTTGTACAAAATGGGAATGACAACAATGGCTAAGGCAGCACCCCTCGTCATCAATAGTGGCACCTAACCTATGGCGCCTTCCTGCTGGTCGTAGACCATGCAGGAATGGCGCCATCTTTAAATAGCTCTTGCGCTTTAGCGACGACTTCAGGGCTATGTAGTGCGGCAACCAATTTTGTGAATTTTTCCTCTTTAGCATATTCCGTGCGTACCACCACTAAATTTGCATAGGGTGAGGTTGCTGCTTCATGGACAAGCGCGTCTGTGCTTGGGTGCAAATCCATGTTAACCGCATAATTGGTATTGATGATTGCGCCATCTAGTTCGGGCATCAGTTTGACCAACTCTTCTTGTGTCACTTCTTTAAATGCCCAGTGCTTGGGATTAGATTTAATATTTTCTAACGTTACCGTAAAGCGCTCGCTGTCTAAACCAATCAAATTATGGTCTTGTAGCAAGAGTAGTGCGCGCGCTAAATTGCTCGGATCTGCCGGTATTGCAATGGTTGCGCCCTCTGGGAAATCAGCAACGTGGGTGTGTTTTTCCGAATACAGTCCCATGGGATAAACAAAAGTCTTACCGACCACCGTAAAGTCATAGCCGTGGGCTTTCATAGCCAACTCTAAGTAGGGTAGGTGTTGGAAAACGTTGGCGTCTATTTTTTTGCTTTCTAAGTCGCTGTTAGGCTTTGTGTAGTCTGTGTATTGTACAATCTCTAAAGTCAGGCCATAACGCTCTTTAGCGACATCACGAGCAGTTTCCATTAATGTCGTTTCTTGGCCAGACATAGTGCCTACGACCACTTTGTTTGGATCTGACTTGCCGCCACCACATCCTGCCAAACCTATCAATGCGCTGAATACGCCAACAGTGATCATTTGCCACAAACGTTTGCTGTTTGAGTTACTTTCGGCGTTTCTAGTGTCTGTTGAGGCCATATTGTTTGTCTTCCTTCTTGCCTTTGTGTGTTACAAGCTGTTCTATTCTAAACCATTTTGCTTGAGTAACGTGCATGGGATATCGGTAAACACGCCAGAAACACCGAAATTGAATAGGTGCTGTGCACGGGCCCACTCATTAACCGTATACGCAAAACGACTGACGTTCAGGCCTCTTAGAAAATCTAAATCATTATCGTTTGCTTTGTTGTGTTGAAAGTTGATGCTGGTGCGCTCTGCATAACGTGTTGCCCATTGTGCAACATCACGGTCAACGCCTTCCATTAAGAACCCTAAAGGTTGTCCCGGCACTGCATCATGCAATTGGTGTAAAATGCCATGATGAAAACTGGATATCAACGGGCGTTGTTGGTTGAGTGGCCAGGCGGAGAGTAATTCTTTGGTTTTTTCGAAATATAGCGGCAACCAGCTTTCGACGATCGGATCTATCTTCACCTCCAAGTTAATCACGCCTTTGTGCGCCCATACCACTGACAATACTTCACCTAGAGTCGGTATGCGGTAGTCTCTAAAAATACGCAATGCGCGAAGTTCTGCTAAGGTGCATTCTGCTAAATATGCCGTATGGGCATTATCTGTTGCACGCGATAATGTGTCGTCGTGAAATACAACCCATTGATGATCCGCGGTAAGTTGTATGTCTACCTCAATCCAATTCAAGCCTTGCTGGTAAGCCGCAGTAATTGCCTCTAACGTGTTTTCCGGTGCACAATCTTGTGCGCCTCGGTGCC
>JAZKAM010000041.1:0-6031 GCA_040389145.1 Pseudomonadota bacterium | reverse complement strand
TATTCAAGCAAATGAACCCGCATTTGATACATACCAGAATTTAATGATATTAATTAATAAAGTTTCAAATGCTTACCGAGCTTTGTTATTGATGCCAACAGAAAGCTCCCAAAACGCTCCTTATAATGAGCGTAGTGAACTACTAAGGCGAATAGAGACTGCTGCAACAAAAATTTCTTCACTTAAATCCGCATTTGATATGGACCGAATAGGTTGTGCTTCTGGTCAGGGTCATCAGAAACTTTTCTTTGAACTCGCTGAACAATTAACTCAAGTTGAGCCTGCTGAAATCAATGTCGGCAACCTATTTTTGGCTGATGTTCACCTGCAGTGGGATTATATATACTATGAATACGATCCTTTCGATCGAATTGATACGGTGAGACAATTTGAAAAAGAGCATGTGGCGGAAATTTTGGAAATGTTGCGTCAAGGTATAAGTTGGCAAGCTCCTGCCGTTAAAGCGCGATTATTAGGTCTATATCATTATACGGCTTTAACTATTGAAGAGCTTTATCCTTATACGAATGATTTTCAATCTAAATTTTCAGGAAGAATAGAACCTCAAGAACAACGAACTTTTACAGGCCAGAACATAAGTATTGAAAGCCTAAATATTACACAGAACGCTTTTAATTCATTAGAAAGCTGTTTAAGTAATCTCGGGTATATCTTGAGGAATTCTGATATGGAACATGAGAAGGTGGTTGAGAAAATCAATGAGCTGAATCATATGATTCCTGATCAAAATATGAATTGGGGAAAGTATGAGTTAGAGAGACGTGCTATGGATGGTATGTTGGCGCAGGTTAATGCAGAAAAAGAGCGGCTTGAGCCTCTTGATAAAGAATTACGTAAATTAAAGGAAGAGAATGAAAAGCTTAGCTCGGAAATCGAACGAAGGTGGGATAAAAGATTAAGTAAAACATTTAGAATTTTAATTAGAGTTTTTGTAAAGTTATTTTGTTTGGGACTCAATTTCTTCAAAAAAATCTTTGGTGTTTCTGTAGATAAAGATCGTGTTCCAATTAATAAAACGCAAGAAGAAGTAAAGATAAGCGCAGGGTTTGATGGAAGTCCTGAAAAAATTGACGTCATGCCGAGGATTACACAAAATACCGGCGTTGGTTTCTCAGAGTCTGATAAAGTTAATATTTATGAATCAGAACCAAAAAATAGCCCGAGCAAAGTAACTGCATTCAGTGTTTAGCTTGAATTGCATTGGTTAATAATTGGCCAATGCAATTCAATATTACATTACTTCTGTGTTAGGTTTTAGTCTTGATCAACAACAGAGTAACTTGGCAACAAAGCGCCGGTCAAAAGCGTCGCAGCACCAGCAACACCACCAATAAAAAAGCTAACACCCCAACGTCGGGCAGCTATTTGCGTGAATAAGCAGGTCGCTGTTGCAACAATTGCTGTATTCATCAATGCATGGCTCCAATTAATTTCTTGCGCCACGGTTTCTAAGTCGGACAATACATCATCTGCATCTGCTGCTAGTTGATGTGCTGTGGCCTTAGTGCCGCCATAGATGTGTGGGAAATGCATAGCATCAATAACTTTCATCTTCTTACACTCCTTGTATGAATAGGCTGTTTTGATTGAATACATATATATCAATCATATGATAGAAAGCACATTTATATTATAGGTAGAAGTGGGCGGCTACGATATGGATTTAATACTAAAGAAGTTTGCCATGAGCGATGCCACAGATTCAGGATATTCCATGTGCACGTGATGACCGCCAGGTGTTTTTTCTAACTTTAACTGACTCATGTGGTGCAATCGTTTTAGCATGATGGGATGGTTTAATACCAAGCCTTGTTCGGGTGCAATTAACAGGGTGGGTGATGCAATGCGCTTAAGAAAATATTGGATTTCTTCTTCCGTTAATCCAATGGCGGGTGGGCACAATAAGCGCTTATCCGTACGCCATTGCCACGCGCCAGCCGTTTGAATTAAATTGCGTGTAATCATTGGGGCCAACAAGGTATCAGGCAATGGCGTCACGGCTTGTCGGGCTTTGATGGCGCTCTGAATATCAGGATAAGTAGAAATGCGGGTTTGGTCGAGTCGTGCATAGCTGAGCACAGACTCACGTAAACGTAGTGGTGCTTTTTCAGCTTCGCACACTAAAGAGCCAATTAAATCAATTAATACCAGTGAGGCAATTTGCTCGGGGAAAATGCCGGCATACATAGAGGCTAAGCCAGCGCCTAAGGAATGGCCGACAACATGGTGTGGTCCAGGGCCGATTAGGCCAAACAGTTCGTGTAGCACATCCATGTAGTCGGCCCAATGTGACCGAGTATTCTGAGGTGGGTGATAAGACAGCCCGTGGCCAGGTAGATCGATGCAGAGCCAGTCGTATTCGGGAGATTGGGCAATTAGTCTATCAAAGGAACATAAATTGTCTAACCAACCATGAAATGCAATAAGTGGACGTCCATTCGGGTTGCCACACCGCCTGTAGGCGACTGGGCCTTGTTTTAACGTGAAGGTACCTTCATCTATGTTTTGCATGTGTATGTCCTGTAATTTGTTCAGCAGACATGGTCTCAGAACGGTCGTACGCAGCACGCACTCCGGTTTCGACAATATTCGGTAATGCTTTTTTATACTCTTTAAGTGCGGCCGCTGTTGTGCCTCCTGGCAAGGTTATGTCTTGACGGAGTTTGCGCAGGTCTGGGCTGCGGTGTGCCATCTCGGCGGCACCATATGCAGTCTGAATGGCAAATTGCTCTGCCAATCTTGGTTCAAGTCCTAACTTGATCCCCGCTGCAATCATACATTCGATCCAATAAAAATGGTATGCCGGCCCAGAGCCGCTCAATGCGGTGATTACATTAAGCGCTGCTTCATTGGGTAACCAAGCACTAATGCCCACCCCTTGGAATATGCGATTGACCATTTGCTTCTGTTTATGAGAAAGCTTACTGGATGAGAATAGGCCTGTGGCACCTTTGCAGACTTGTGCAGGAGTGTTGGGCATTGCTCGAACGATGGGGTGGGCATCCGTTTTTAGCCAATCTTGTAATTGATGGATGGTAATGCCGGCAGCAATGCTGATAAACATGGTGTTTTCTGCAAAGTTAGTCGGGTCTTCTTTATTGCGTAAGGAGGTACAGGCAACTTTCATGTCTTGTGGTTTTACAGACAAAATTACCACATTGGATTTTTGGGGAATAACGCTATTATCTGGGGTTGTTTGAATGCCGTAACGTGCTTTTAATTGTTTTAATTTAACTTCATGCGGATTGGAAATACAAATGTTATTTCGGGGAAAACCTGTGCCCAATAACCCGTCGAGCAAGGCGCATGTCATTTTTCCTGCGCCAACAAATCCAAGGGATAAGGGTAATTTATGCATGTTAGCTCCGTGCTGGACCAAAGGGTTTGTGCTAACCTTTGTTGAGGTGCTGCGTGCAACGCGCCATGCTCCGCAACATTGGTCATCGATATTAGGCTCAAGCCCAATATTACAGGCACTTTACCGTGGGTGCAATAAATTTAATGAGGGACTTTTTATGGAAATTTCTGAATTACTCAAAACTGTAGTTCAAGCCAATGCGTCGGATCTACACTTATCCGCGGGCTTATCCCCCATGATGCGCAAAGATGGTGACATTGTAAAGCTCGATCTGCCCATATTAGATGGCGCAACGATTGAGCAATTACTTTATAGTGTCATGACAGATCAACAAAAAAAAGAATTTCAAGAAAAATTAGAAGTAGACTTTTCTTTTTCTAAAGAAGGTTCACGATTTCGGGTTAACGTATTCCATCAAGAACGAGGCTTTGGTGGCGTGTTCCGAGTAATTCCGCCAACCATCTTGTCTTTAGATGATTTGAAAGCGCCAGCGATATTGAAAGAAATGGCTGCGTACCCCAGAGGTTTGGTTTTGATTACTGGCCCTACGGGTTCTGGGAAAAGCACCACCTTGGCGGCGATGGTGAATTTGGTTAATGAAACGAAGGCTGCACATATTTTGACCATCGAAGATCCGATAGAATTTGTTCACACGCCAAAAAAATCTCTGATTAATCAGCGCGAGGTCCATCGTGACACACGCAGCTTTGCAGATGCATTGCGTTCCTCTTTGAGAGAAGATCCCGATATTATTTTGGTTGGTGAATTACGTGATTTAGAAACCATTCGATTGGCCTTAACTGCAGCGGAAACAGGCCATTTAGTATTTGGCACTTTGCATACTACTTCTGCAGCGAAAACTATGGATCGTATTATCGACGTATTTCCAGGTGATGAAAAGGATATGGTGCGCACCATGCTGTCAGAATCTTTGTGTGGGGTGGTATCACAAACACTGTTGAAGAAAGAAGGTGGTGGCCGTATTGCTGCCCATGAAATTATGGTCTGCAATACGGCCATTCGCAACTTAATTCGTGAAAACAAAATGGCGCAAATCTATTCAGCCATGCAAACGGGACAAGCCATTGGCATGCAAACTTTGGACCAAAGCTTAAAAGCCTTGCTGCAGAAAAACGTCATCAGCAAAGCCGAAGCGCGTGATAAGGCACAAAGCAAAGAACAGTTTATTTAACCAGTTCATGCCAAGCTTGGTGGTATATGCCGATCCGTTGACCTGGTAGGTGACTGCCGGTCAACGGGGTGTTTTTCCCAGCACTTAGCCAGCGTTCCGGTGAAACAATACCACCACGCTCTGGATGGATTAGTATAAATTGCGCAGCTGAACCTTCTTGAATCAATTCACTCTGTTGACCGAGCAGTGCTGCTGGATTTTTCGTTAGGGCTGGTATTACGCACTGAGCCGGTAAAATCTCTTCTCGAATCAATTTAATCGCTAAATTTAAATAAATATCCCATGTACTAGAGCCAGGTGCACTTTGTGTATACGGTGTATCTTTAACAGATAAAGGTAGGGGCCGATGGTTTGCAGAAATAACGCTGAGTACACCATCCTTTAAGCCAGTGCGTAACGTATTACGGCCGTTTAATGTACGGTAGGGCGGGCATTCATGGAAACGACTGTCAAAGTCTAAGCAATCACCATCTTCAAAAAATAAATGCTGAATGGCTACGCCGCCGGTCGCATTAACGCCGCGTTGTTGCGCATCTCCCAATAGGGCAACCGCCCGTGCGGAAGATAGGTTGCCTAGGTGCAAAGTACAACCTGTTTTTTCAGCCAGAGATAATAGTTGATAAACCGCGAACTCTTCCGCATGGGCGGAACAAGTGGGTATACCGAGCTGTTCACACCGTAGGCTCGGATGGCGATTACCCACTTGCGACAGGTGATCTACAAATACCCTAAGGCCAGCCTGCGCAGCCCACAAAAAAGCGATGTGGCATGCGTCCCAATGTATGACATCGGAATATGCCAAGGATAATCCGACATGCCCAGATTTTTTCAAGGCTAGCGTATCTGCAGGCGTAGGGCGGTTAGAGCCGGCGGAGAAAGTAAGTAATGGCGCAATGGGGTAGACGGTTGCCGTATGCCCTGTATCAAAGCGGGTGCACTGTAATTGTCTTTGGCACCCTGCGTGCCCAATGCCCAGTGAGGGGGCAAATTGAAGCTCAGATTTAGCAAAAGTTCGCTGAGGCGCAATATCCCATAATAGGGGCAGCAACCATGCGCCTTCTACATCAGCGGATGTAGGTGAAGAGGTATCTTTTTGAGTATGTTTGGCTGCATGTATCTGTGCAAATTTGCCTGTAACAATTTGGCAATCTTGCGCGGCGGTCTGGGTGCCGTCTGGTTGGAATATGGTGACATGACGAAGCGTTAGGTTATCCATGAGTTTGCCCCCGCAATAATTCAAAAACCGCCATGCGTATGGCTAAACCATAGCGTACTTGCTTGAGTATGACGCTGCGCGGGCCGTCTGCTACTTCATTATCGAGCTCTAGGTCGCGATTGACTGGCCCAGGGTGTAACAACAGCGCAGCGGGGCAGTATTGATTTAGACGTGCTTCTGTCAGCCCATATTCTCGAAAGTACGCAGCTTCATCAGAGAAAAAAGCTTGGTTCATACGTTCCTT
>JAZKAM010000040.1:0-11667 GCA_040389145.1 Pseudomonadota bacterium | reverse complement strand
CCCCTACTTCATCTGCAAAAATCTTATTTAATTCATAAACAGCCTTTCTAGGCACAATAATCTGAAATGAGCCATCAAGGTTATTGGGTACTTCAATAACTGTGGTTGCTAAGCGATGACCGTCGGTGGCGACAGCGCGTAATAAACCCTGACGGCAATCAAACAGCAATCCATTTAGGTAATAACGCACATCTTGTTGTGCCATAGAAAATGCGGTTTGATCGACCAAATCACGCAAAATGTTGCTTGGCAACAAAAATGACACTGCTTGTAAATCTGTTTCTAAGCGCGGAAATTCATATACCGACATGGTGTTTAATACATATTTAGAACGGCCGGATTTTATATGAACTCGACTTTCATCTAAAGATAATTCAAGGGTTTGATTTTCAGAGAAATTGCGGCAAATATCCATGAATTTTCGTGCCGGGATCGTAACCAACCCTTCTTGCTGTACACTGGTTAAAGGGATTTTTGCATTTAATTCAATTTCTAAATCTGTACCTGTGATCAGTAAAAAACCGCCTCCCACTTCCAAACGCACGTTGGATAAAATAGGTAGCGTTTGACGCCGCTCTACTGCGCCCATTACCATGTGCAATGGCTTTAAAAGTGCTTCGCGTTGGATGGTAAAATGCATGTTTTCCTGCTGATTTGAGCTAATCGGACAAAATTCGGGATAAAAAGTTAAAATCTTCTTTCATCTTGGTATCTGTTTCAAGTAAATCTTTGATGGTCCTACAAGCATGTAATACCGTTGTATGGTCTCGTCCACCAAATGCATCGCCAATCTCAGGGAGACTATGGGCAGTCATGACTTTACATAAATGCATGGCCATTTGCCTAGGGCGAGAAATAATACGCGTACGTTTTTTAGACAGCAAATCGGCAACCCTTAGGTTATACCGATCAGCAACCACCTTCATAATATTATCGATAGACACTAATTTAGCTTGCAATGCTAAGACGTCTTTAAGCGCATCTTGAACAAAATCCATTGTAATGCTTTGCCCTGTAAATTGGGCATTAGCAACCACACGCTTCAGAGCACCTTCTAATTCACGCACATTGGATCGAACACGCTTCGCAATAAAAAATGCGACATCTGAAGAAATATCGATATTTATCTGTTCTGCTTTACTCAATAAAATAGCAACGCGGGTTTCAAGTTCAGGTGGCTCAATTGCAACAGTTAGTCCAGAGCCAAATCGAGAACGTAAACGTTCTTCTAGCCCTGCAATTTCCTTGGGGTAACGATCAGAAGTTAATATGACCTGCTGCCCACCTTCAAGTAGTGCATTAAATGTGTGGAAAAACTCTTCCTGTGTGCGCTCTTTGTTGCCAATAAACTGAATATCATCTACCAGCAAAGCATCCATTGAACGGTAATATTGCTTAAATTTGTCAATAGAATTGTTTTGCAGGGCTGACACCATGTCTGCAACGAAACGTTCTGAATGCAAATAAGCAACACGTGCTTTACCACCACTGTTCGCAACAATGGCATTACCTATGGCATGCATTAAATGCGTTTTGCCTAAACCCACACCACCGTATAAAAAAAACGGGTTGTATGAGCCACCCGGGTTGCGCGCAATTTGCTGTGCTGCTGCTTGTGCAAGCTGGTTGGCTTTACCTACCACGAAA
Source organism: Pseudomonadota bacterium (assembly GCA_040389145.1). Taxonomy (GTDB): domain Bacteria; phylum Pseudomonadota; class Gammaproteobacteria; order Berkiellales; family Berkiellaceae; genus JAZKAM01. The sequence continues at coordinate 10,020 of JAZKAM010000040.1, read as the reverse complement.
GATGGGAAGGTAAACTGAGGGTTCAAATTACTGTGTTGAAAAAATGGCAAAGCGGCAATCGTTTCAGCAATGTCAGCACTGACCGGTTGCTCGCGAGAAAAACCGGCCAACGCCGTTCTAGGCCGCTCTGGTGGCGGGTTATCGGGGATCGGTGGGTTGGGAGTCTGGCGCGGTTGATATTCGGGCACGCACACATCCGTTACTGAATGCTGCAGCAAATTTGAACCCAAGGCTGCTTGCAACATCGGAGATGTTGCTGCAGCCTTGGGAGGCATACTACCACCGGGCACTTTCAGTGCGCCGACTTCGAGCAATACACGTTTAAGCTGGCCGTTTGAAACGCTGTATAAAATGCGGCCAATATCACCCATGCAATACTGAATAATATCTTTTTTGACGTAGGAATTGGGCACCCAAAGACGGATCCCCTCTGGTGTGAGCTCTGCTTGTAAGGGGGTAATGAGTTGTGTATACGTCAACTGAGACATGGTGCGTCTGAGCTCGGTCTTACACTCCTCCCATAAAGTTAGCTCCACGCCTTACTCCCTTACTTTTTTGTGATTTATTCTTCTTACCAAACAGCTTTCGACATCGCCCGTCCGCTGAGGCCCATTTTATCCACAGGATCCCCGTACGAATCAAGAGAAATTTTCCACAACCTGTGGATAACCCCAAAATCAGCCAAAAGATGCCTATATATTTATGTGTGTATCTGCGCGCATTAGCTTAAGAAACTGCCTGTGGATAACTCAAACACCGCCCTAACCGTCTGATTTTTATAGCATTTTACTGGGAATTGGTGGTGGATATACAGTTGACCTATAACAAAACTTAAAATACTAGAAGCTGAGAAGATTAACTCCTAAGCCACTAAAAAATAAGATCTGTGGATAAGTATGTGCATAACCCTGTGGATAAGGGTGTGCATAGATTGTGGATAACCCCCAAAACAAAAGTTATCCACATTTGTCCACACGCAATCCACAGGATATACACAGGTTTACACACAGGCTAACCCCGTGATCTAGCTTACAAAATATGGCTTATCCACAGAAAACAGCCCCCTTAACTACTATAATTAAAGAAGGATATATATATTAAGTAATTATAAGGCGAAGCAATTCTCTGATTTAGAAGCTTACCTAAGGCATTGACTTGCTTTGGGAATTCGCGTACATTCCTACCCTTTCTCGGGTAAGTATCTAGAAAAGGGTTTTAGCTATGAAACGAACATTCCAACCCAGCCGTCGCCATCGTGCGAACGTCCATGGGTTCAGAGCCAGAATGCAAACCAGAAACGGTCGCAAAGTACTCAGCCGTCGACGCGCCAAAGGCCGTCATAGTTTAACGGTCAGTGATTACTAAACCAGTGGTTGCTACAAATGGTTACACTAAAGCACAGCGCGTACGTGCTTCGGCTGACTATCAGCTCGTTTTTGCACAAGCGCGCAAGAAGCGTGGTCCTGGGTTCTCTATGCACACAATGCGTTCAGAGCACTCAGTTGCCCGTTTAGGCGTTTCTGTTTCCAAAAAGCAGGTGAAAACAGCAGTTCAACGAAACAGACTAAAACGTTTGATTCGAGAAAGCTTTAGACAGCATGCTGCTTCATTAAAAACAATATACATCGTATTTGTCGTTTATCGTGAATTAGCCGGCATGGAAAGTAAGACCATTGCTGGTCACTTGGCGCAAGTATGGGATGGCTTAAAGCAATCTTAATCCGAATGATTCGGATATACCGATATGCACTGTCTCCTTTGTTCTGGGGTTGTTGTAAATTTGATCCCAGTTGCTCGGCGTATGCACTAGAAGCATTAGATAAGCATTCGTTTGGGGTTGCGTTGTGGTTAATGACAAAACGACTACTACGCTGTCATCCCTTCAACCAGACATGCGGGTTTGATCCCGTTCCAGATAGGAAGGACTAAATCATGGACTTGAACAGTTCCAGAACATTTCTCGGTATTAGTGTTATTGTACTTTCTTCAATTCTCTGGCTCACCTGGTTGGAAGATCACAAACCAGCACCTGCTATTTCATCCCCACTCACACAAGGTAGTTCTTTAGAAGCTGCTAATAGCACGCTTGGGATATCCTCAACGTCTGTAGCGCGCCTGGAAGAAAGCACTGGCTCTGACGTTCGCATTGAAACTGATATGTTGTCTGTGCGTCTGAATACGCATGGCGGTGACATCAGTTATGTTGGCTTAAAGCAATACGATGACAAACCCGGCAGTCAAACCCCCTTCCCTATTTTGGTTAAAGACCAACAAAAGTTCTACGCTGCGCAAAGTGGGCTAATTGGTCTAAATGGCCCAGACACACAAAACGCGCGCGCTGTCTGGCAAAGTGCTGCTTCCGAATACACAATGCAACCTAATGCAGTTGAACCATTAACGGTTGTACTGACATGGCAAGCTAAAGGCGGCCTAGATATTGAGAAGCGGTATACATTCAAACCAAATCATTACGACATTGAAATCAGCTACACCATCCGGAACCAAGGGCGCGACGCACTTTCCTTCTCCCCTTACGAAGTGCTGAAGCGCACGATGCCAGAACAGAGTGGTGGATTCTTTAGTGGTGGCGCTTCCTTTGTAGGTGCAGCACTAAGCACACCTCAAAAGCCATATGAAAAGATTGGCTTCGACAAGATGCTTAAGAAACCTGTCGACCGCTTGGTAGAAGGCGGTTGGATTTCCATGCAAGAGCGCTACTTTGTAACTGCCTGGATCCCAAGCAACAAACAAGACAATCGCTACTTCTCACGCGTTGACGCACAGAGCGGCGTATACAGCGTGGGCGTGTTTAATCCTGTGCTGATCGTTCAACCTGGCGAAACCATCACAACCAGCGCCCTGCTCTTTGTTGGCCCTGAGCGTGTAGATATTTTGAAAGGCGTTGCTAAAGGATTAGATCTAACCGTAGATTACGGCATTCTCTGGCCCGTATCACAATCACTGCTATGGGTGCTTCGCGGCCTCTACGATGTGCTTGGTAATTGGGGTTGGTCCATCATTGCTTTGACCATCTTGATCAAAATCGTATTTTACCGCTTTCAATCTAAAGCAATGCGTTCTATGAATGCCTTGAAACAGCTGCAACCAAAAATTGAAGCATTGCGCGTCAGTTGTGGAGAAGACAAAGTCCGTTTCAATCAAGAAATGATGCAATTGTATAAGCGCGAGAAAGTGAACCCTATGGGTGGTTGCCTTCCTCTGCTCATCCAACTCCCCGTTTCTATTGGCATTTACTACATGTTGCTAGAAAGTGTGGAACTGCGCCATGCGCCCTTTATGTTCTGGATTACCGATTTGGCAGGCAAAGACCCCTACTATGTTGTGCCTATCTTAACGGCTGTGACCATGTGGATATTACAAAGCTTTTCACCAAAGCCTACAGATCCTGTTCAAGGGACCGTGCTAAAAACCATCCCTATTCTCTTAGGCTTTGTGGCAAGTCAGTGTCCTGTAGGCTTGGGTATTTATTGGGTATCGAATAACTTGGTCAGCGCCTTACAGCAATGGCTGATTATGAAACGCCTAGATACGGCAAGGTAATCTGATGGGTTATGAATGAACAAGACACAATTGTCGCCCTGGCCACTCCGCCCGGGCGCGGTGGCATCGGCGTTGTGCGTGTCTCTGGTCGCAATGCTGCCTCCATCGCAAATACAATTTTAGGATTTACGCCAAAGGCGCGCTACGCGCACATTGGCGTTTTCTATAATGCCGATAAACAAGTCATTGATGAAGGCATAGCACTCTACTTCCCTGCCCCACATTCTTTTACGGGCGAATCCATTTGTGAATTCCAAGGTCATGGCGGTCCCATTATTATGGATCGTCTTATTCGCACTATTCTGCAATTAGGCGCGCGCGCTGCACGCCCCGGTGAATTTAGTGAGCGCGCCTTTTTGAATGGAAAAATTGACCTCACTCAAGCGGAAGCCATTGCTGATTTGATTCACGCATCCACCGAGGGTGCAGCAACTGCAGCGCTCCGTTCTCTTTCTGGCGTTTTTTCACGTACGATCCATCAGTTGGTTCAAGAAGTGATTGATTTGCGCGTTTATGTTGAAGCCTATTTAGATTTTCCAGAAGAAGAAATCGACTTTCTTGCTGATGGCCAATTATTACAAGCCTATGAAAAAGTTCAACAACAAGTTGCATTGACGTTGCGCCAGGCACAAGAAGGCCTGCTGTTACAAGAAGGTAAAAAAATTGCACTTGTTGGCGATCCGAATGCCGGCAAATCAAGCATACTCAATGCACTTGCTGGTGTAGAGCTTGCGATTGTGACAGACATTCCCGGTACTACACGCGATTTGGTACAAAGCGTTATGCAGTTCGACGGGTTACAATTGTGTTTGTCGGACACTGCAGGAATTCGCGATAGTGAAGATCGCGTTGAACAAGAAGGGATCCGGCGCGCTATACAAGCGGCACAACAAGCAGATTGTATTTTGTATGTTGTAGATATATCTTTATTGTCGCAAGTAGAAGATGGTGTAAATAAGGCGAAGAATTTTTGCGCACAATACAACATTCCAATACAACGACTCATTATTCTGATGAATAAGTGTGATTTGTGGCAAGGCGAAGCATTGATACATACCGAGCTTGATCAGATTCCTATTATTTATCTTTCCGCTAAAACGCATGAAGGGCTAGGCCAACTTAAGAAACGACTTCACCACGGACAGCAAACCGTTGATGAGGGTGTGTTTATCGCGCGCAGGCGGCATGTAGATGCATTAGAGCGTGCGCAAGATGCGTTACGCATTGGTCATGAACGCTTACTTCAGCGTGCACTTGAATTAACTGCGGAAGAGTTGCGGATGGTTCAAGAAGCACTTGGTGAAATTACAGGTGTTGTAACAAGCGATGCGCTGCTTGGGGAAATTTTTTCAAGGTTTTGCATAGGAAAATAAAAACATGTCGCAATTTTATCCTTTAGCATTTGATGTAATTGTTGTTGGTGGTGGGCATGCTGGCACGGAAGCTGCTGCAGCCGCTGCGCGTATGGGTGCGACAACGTTACTATTATCACAGAGCATTGGCACCATCGGTGAAATGTCTTGTAATCCTGCCATAGGCGGTATTGCTAAAGGTACGCTGGTTAAAGAAGTGGATGCGTTAGATGGTCTAATGGCTAAAGCTGCCGATCACGCGGGGATCCAATTTCGCATTCTTAATGCATGCAAAGGCCCAGCAGTTCAAGCGACGCGTGCGCAAGCTGATCGTGTTTTGTACAAACAATTTATTCGAACGCAATTAGAATCGCTACCTAACCTAAGGATATTCCAACAAAGCGTTACTGATCTGTTGGTAGAAGAAGGGCGCGTAACCGGCGTTAAAACGCAAATGGGGTTATGCTTCCGTGGTAAAGCAGTAGTATTAACCACAGGAACGTTTTTAGGCGGCGTCATTCATATAGGTTTGAAAAACTATGAAGGCGGACGGGCAGGGGAGGCGCCCTCTATTCCGCTGGCGCAACGCTTGCGTGATTTGAACTTTGCAGTTGGCCGGTTAAAAACGGGAACACCACCACGCATTGACGGACGAACCATTAACTTTGATGTGATGGAGCAACAGCCAGGCGACACACCAACGCCTATATTTTCCTTTATGGGTAAACAAAGTGATCACCCACAACAAGTGCCATGCTTTATTACGCACACGACGGAAGAAACCCATGCGATTATCAAAAGCGGGCTAGGGGAGTCACCCATGTATCAAGGTGTGATTACAGGACGAGGTCCGCGCTATTGTCCATCCATTGAAGACAAGGTGCATCGATTTTCACGAACAGCACATCAGATATTTGTAGAGCCTGAAGGTCTCACCAGTATCGAATGGTACCCCAATGGGATATCTACAAGTTTATCATTCCCAACCCAGTGGGCCATGGTGCGGAGTATTCCAGGATTTGAGCGTGCTGAAATTATTCGACCAGGTTATGCAATTGAATACTGCTATGTTGATCCGCGAGAGCTACACCCAAGTCTTGAAACGAAAAAAATACCGGCATTGTTCTTTGCAGGGCAAATCAACGGAACAACGGGATATGAAGAAGCCGCAGGGCAGGGGATTGTTGCCGGGATCAACGCAGCACTCTTGGCGCAGGGCAAACCTGCGTGGGTCCCTCAACGCAGCACCTGTTACTTGGGTGTGATGATCGATGATTTGATTACCCTAGGTACTACAGAGCCGTACCGCATGTTCACTTCACGCGCAGAATACCGTTTGCTTTTGCGTGAAGACAATGCGGATATCCGTTTAACTCCAGTTGGTTATGCTCTAGGTTGCGTTGGTGCGGAACGTTGGTCTGCTTTTCAACACAAATGTGAACAAATGGAACAACTTGAAACAGTGTTTAAGTCCCATTTGATTCGCGCAGGATCAGATCAAGCACAGCGCTTGGCAGATTTATCTGGTCAAGCTATCGGGCGCGATCAGCGCGCACATGAATTGCTGAAGCGTCCTGAAATCACCGCAGCGCATTTGGTTGAAGCAATAGCGCTAGCGACAGAAACAGAGAGTACCGTGCAGTGGCTACCTGCGGTATTAGAGCAAGTACAAATCAGCTGCAAGTATGCTGGGTATCTAGACCGACAACAACAAGACATTGATAAGCGTATGGGTGCAGAGACCCAGGCTATTCCAAGCGACTTTGTTTACGACAACATTCCAGGCTTATCAAACGAAGTAGTGGAAAAGCTAACGCGCACACTACCAGCGACCATTGGTATGGCCGCGCGCATACCTGGCGTCACACCTGCAGCCATTTCATTGCTGTTGGTATTTTTAAAGCGGCACAAAGGTAAAGCTAGAGCTGAAGATGAGGCTGATGTCGATGCGTGTTCCGAGAATTTAGAGGGTGCGCCATGCTAAGTACTCAGTTATCCACAGGTCTGACGGATTTAGGGATATCGCTAACCACTGCACAACAACAGCAATTGCTCGATTACATTGCCTTGTTACACCGCTGGAACCAAAAACATAACTTGAGCGGCATTCACATACTCGAGCAGATGGTGACACACCATCTGCTCGATAGCTTAAGTATTCTGCCCTACATGTCAGGCACACGGTGGGCGGATGTAGGCAGCGGTGCAGGTTTGCCTGGGATCCCGCTAGCCATTGCGCGACCAGACGTGGAAATCACGTTGATTGAGCCCAGATCCAAACGCGTAGACTTTTTGTACTATGCAGCAACGCATTTGGGCATAGGTCGAATTCTTATCGTTCAGGGTAAGAGTGAGGATTTACATGCTGAAGTTGGGTATGATACCGTGGTCACTCGAGCATTTGCCGATTTGAATACCGCAGTGCAGAAAACAAAACACCTTTGGGCAGCTAAGGGTTGCCTGGTCGCGATGAAGGGTCAGCTAGATCCGAACGAACTGCTTGTGGATACGCAGCAGTATTGCCTGAGAACCGAAGCGTTACACGTTCCGGGGTTGAATAAACAGCGCCATGCGGTTATTGTGACGCAAAACGGATAAGTAAAAATTAGGGAGCACGGGTGTCAGGCGCAAAAATTTTTGCATTCGCAAATCAAAAAGGCGGCGTAGGCAAAACCACCAGCTGTGTTAACCTTGCTGCATCGCTCAGCTATTACCAAAAACGCGTGCTATTGCTGGATATGGATCCTCAAGGCAATGCCACGATGGGCAGTGGCGTAAACAAGCTAACTCTCGAATCCTCCATGAACGAACTGCTCCAAGGGCAGGTAAGCATCGACGCAGCCATCGTGGCAAATACACCTGCTGGTTACGATTTGGTTGGTACCAACAGCGATTTGACCGAAGCTGAAGCGGCACTGTTGAAGAAAACTCAGCAACAATATCAGTTGAAAACAGTATTAGCGGCTGTACGACATCGTTATGATTATATTTTTATCGACTGCCCACCCTCACTGAACATGCTCACACTGAATGCGTTAGTGGCTGCAGATTCTGTGATGATTGTCATGCAGTGTGAATATTATGCGTTGGAAGGCTTAACCGACTTGGTTGGCACCGTCCGTCAAATACAAGCAACCTGTAACGCAGACCTTCAGATTGGTGGGATTATCCGCACGATGTTTGATCCGCGGAGTCGCTTGTGCTGTGATGTGTCTGATCAGCTAATTAAACATTTTCCCGACAAAATATTTAAAACAACCATTCCGCGTAATGTACGCTTAGCAGAGGCGCCCAGTCATGGGTTGCCTGTCTGCTTATATGACAACAGCTCCAAAGGGGCAATTGCCTATTTGGTGTTAGCTTCAGAATTTGATCAACGATTTTCATCCAAACCTGCAACTGCTGAAAATAAAGCATGTGAAGAGCAGAATGAGACCACTCAGCAGAGTGAAGCAGTAAATTAACGGGAGTGCGTACACATGGTTGCTAAAAGAGGCCTAGGTAAAGGCTTAAATGAATTATTAAGTACCAGCATAGCCATGCAGCAAGAAGTAGCAGTTGCGGAAAGGCCAGAGCAGTTAAAAGAAAGTGGATTAAGCCTGTTGCCGATAGATCGCATTGTCGCCAGCCCTTTCCAACCACGCCGTGCTATGCATTCTGAAGGGTTAGAGCAATTGGCTGAGTCTATTCGTGCTCAAGGTGTTTTGCAGCCAGTAGTGGTGCGTATCAAGCCAATGGAAACACCAGTACAGTATGAGCTTATTGCAGGTGAGCGTCGCTTAAGGGCGGCACAGCTGGCGGGTCTAACACAAATCCCGGCCATTATTCGAAATGTCAGCGATGAAACAGCTATGGCCATCGCCTTGATTGAGAACATCCAACGTGAGAACTTAAATCCCATTGATGAAGCAAAGGGGTTGGCACGGCTATCAGATGAGATGGGCTTAACGCATCTCGAAGTAGCCGAAGCTGTGGGCAAATCGCGTTCTAGCATCACCAACCTGCTTCGGCTACTTAGTTTGAATGAAGACGTTCAGCTTGCGCTAGAAAACGGTGAAATCGAACTAGGGCATGCAAAATCGCTGATGGCGCTTAAAGGCCCAATACAAAGCCAAGTGGCCCGTGCTGTTATTCGGCGTGCGATGTCTGTTCGAGAAACCGATCGTATTGTCCAACGCTTATTAGACCCAGAAAATTCAAAGCGGCGCCAGGCTGGCGTTGATCCCAATATCCGTCGACTAGAAAATGATTTAGCTGATAAACTTGGCGCTCCTGTTGCTATTCGCCACTCGCAAAAAGGCAAAGGTACTGTCGTCATTCATTATAACGATGCAGACGAGTTGCAAGGGATTTTGGAACACTTCGTATAGTAAAGCCACAAAAAGAAAAACTAACTTAGATCGCCTAAGTTAGTTATCTTTTTTATGATTTTATGATGAGATAACGCTGGTTGCGCTTGACAGAATGAGCATGGCTTGATTCCTCATAAGTAGGTCAGTATACTCCGGGCCTGGATGTCTTTAAGGGTGGGTTGATCTGTGATGAGAGGATCTCAGCATAAGTTGACACATACCAGAGAAGAATCTCGCTCGATTGTTACCTTTCAGTGGCGCCTGGCCTGTGTAGGCGGCTGTGTTTTGTTTTTCCTGAAAGGTGCTGTGATTGCCTCGGCCTTTTGGCTGGGTGGCATGGCAGGTTTTGTGCCGACTTTGCTGCTGTATCGCATATTTTTTCGATATTCAGGAGCAATGGCCGCAAAGAAAATGTGGGTTGCCTTATGTGTAGGTGAGTGTTTGAAATTTATGCTCACGGCCGCGGCACTCATTGTACTATTTGGTTATACCTCGATTCCTTCAATGTGGGTCTTGGTAGGGTTTTTAATGACGTTTCTTGGATACTGGTGGTCCTTGATGCGTCAGATGGTGAAGAGGGCAGACGAATGAGTTCTGGGGGCGGAGCTGATGCAGGCGAATATATTCGCCATCATCTAACTCACTGGACGGTAGGCGAGGGGTTTTGGTCGCTTAACCTAGATTCATTATTGGTATCCTGGTCACTTGGCATCCTTTTTCTGTTCACATTCTGGCTAGCAGCACGTTGTGCAGTT
>JAZKAM010000039.1:0-4236 GCA_040389145.1 Pseudomonadota bacterium | reverse complement strand
CCGCGTGAAAAATTTTATTGCCTCAGTATGTTTCCTTACCCCAGCGGTAAATTACATATGGGTCATGTTCGGAACTATACAATTTCCGATGCAATTGCACGATTTAAACGCCTGCTTGGTTACCATGTGCTCCACCCCATGGGTTGGGATGCTTTCGGTTTGCCGGCAGAAAATGCTGCTTTAGCGCACGGCGTATCGCCTGCGGAGTGGACAGAAAAAAACATTGCCCACATGCGAGTACAACTCGATGCATTGGGTTATTGCTACGATTGGCGACGTGAAATCAATACCTCGAAACCAGAATATTACCGTTGGGAACAATGGTTGTTTTTGCAAATGCTTAAACGCGGTTTGGTGTACAAAAAAAATTCTGTGGTTAATTGGGATCCCGTAGACCAAACCGTTTTGGCAAATGAACAGGTCATCGACGGGCGTGGTTGGCGATCTGGTGCTTTAGTAGAGCGCCGTGAAATTCCTCAGTGGTTTTTTAAAATCACCGATTATGCTGATGAATTATTATCTGATTTAGATACATTAACAGGTTGGCCTGAAGCCGTACGCACCATGCAACGTAATTGGATTGGTCGTTCGGAGGGTGTACAGCTTGATTTTTCACTCACACAACCAATCCATAGCCTATCAAACTGCACGGTTTACACAACCCGCGTTGATACGCTAATGGGCGTCACATTTTTAGTGGTCGCAGCAGAACATCCGATTGCAGAGGCGGCAGCCCAAAACAACCCAGCTTTGGCTAACTTTTTGGTCCAATGCAAACAAACGGCTGTTTTTGAAGCTGAATTAGCAACGCTAGAAAAAGTGGGCATGGATACCGGATTAACGGTAACCCATCCTATTACTGGACAGCCTATATCCGTTTGGGTCGCAAACTATGTGCTAATGAATTATGGCACAGGCGCCGTCATGGCAGTGCCCGCGCATGATGAACGCGATCATGAATTTGCACGTCGCTATGCTTTGCCTATCCGCCCTGTTATTGACGCGGAAGGTGATACACAGTGGGATTATCTGAAACAAGCCTATACCGGCACAGGAAAATTAATCAATTCCACCACGTGGGATGGCCAAAGCGCAGAACAAGCCAAAGCATCTATTTTGGCGCACCTTGCACAGCAAGGGTGTGCAAAGGCGCACACGCAATTGCGCCTCAGAGATTGGGGTGTTTCCCGCCAACGTTATTGGGGCACACCAATTCCCATGATTCGTTGCGCGCAATGCGGCGATGTCCCTGTACCAGAAGATCAACTGCCCGTTGTGCTACCACGAGATGTGCAATTGAAATCCCCGCACTCTCCTTTACCCACACGCGCTGACTTCGTCAACGTCACATGCCCGCAATGTAACCAACCAGCACAACGTGAAACGGACACATTTGATACCTTTGTTGAATCTTCTTGGTATTTTTTGCGCTTCGCCTGCACAGATCAAAACAAAGCCATCCTCGATGAACGTGCCAATTATTTTGCGCCAGTTGACCACTACATCGGCGGCGTAGAACATGCCGTACTTCATCTACTGTACGCCCGTTTTTTCCATAAAGTATTGCGTGATTTAGGCTTTGTTTCGTGTGATGAACCTTTCAAACGGCTGCTCACACAGGGCATGGTCTTGAAGGGCGGGACGAAAATGTCGAAGTCTAAAGGCAATACGGTCGATCCGGAAGCCTTGATTGAAGAATTTGGTGCTGATACCGTACGCTTGTGCATGATGTTCGCTGCTCCGCCTGAACAAAGTTTAGAGTGGTCTGATTCCGGCGTTGAAGGTGCCCATCGATTCCTCAAACGCATTTGGAAACAAGTAGAAGACCATTGTAGCCCAGCTGGTGCAGTCAAGCTCGGTGAGGCGCGCGAAGAAGCTCGAGTATTACGCAGAGAAGCCCACCAAACGCTGGTTAAAGTACGCGATGACTATGAACGCCGCCTCACGTTTAACACAGCGATTGCCGCTTGCATGACACTCTCCAATAGCTTGTCACGCTTCACGCCTGAAACGGAAGGCGACCGTGCGGTGGTACAAGAAACCTTAACCCTATTAACGCTGATTCTTTCCCCCATTGCACCCCATATTACGCAAGTGTTGTGGGAACGGTTGGGTCATAGCGGCTTGGTCATGAATGAAACTTGGCCAGAGCCGGACCAAGCAGCATTAATCAGCGATACTGTTGAATGGATTATCCAAATTAATGGCAAGAAACGTCTAGAATTGTCCCTGCCTGCGGAATTAGATGATGCAGCGTTGCGCGCTGAAGTCATGGCAAACACGCGCATTCAAGGATACCTAGAAGGCCAACTGTTACTGAAGTGGATTATCGTACCCAATAAAATCATCAACTTGGTAGTTCGGAGTACTTAATGCGTTACGCTTACATGGCGGTTTTACTTGCGATGCTGGTTACCGTATCTGGTTGCCAATGGCAGCTACGTGGCCACAACATGCACCTAACGCAATACCCCGAGCTTATTGTGAGCGCTCAAGATACATTTGACCCATTAACGGTCCAACTCATCTACGCGTTAAAACAATCGGGCACACGCATTGTGCCCGATGGCAGCACTGCACCACGTTTGGTCCTGGTGTCTTCACGGATTGAGCATCAGTCACTAAGCTACAGTATTGAAGGTGAGGTCCGCCAAGAGGATATTCGGCTTTCCCTGGTATATCGCCTAGAGGAAGGTGAAAAAGTCGTGATTCCTGATACAGAAATCACCCAAAGCAGAGAGCTCCTGCACCAAATCAACTATGATTTGAGTGATGCAACCGAACGGCAACACATCATTGATGATTTGCGCATCAGTTTAATCCACCAATTAATGTTAAATTTGTCGCTGTCGCATGATTATAAACAGTGATGCCCTGGTCCGGCACCTAGCCAATGGCCTCCATAGCTATTACTGGATACATAGTGATGCCGTAGTCATGCGTGATAGCGCCGCACAGTACATTCGTGCCGCCGCCAAAGCACAGCACTTTGAACCCGACATCACCTACCCAACAGCACATACCGCTTTTGAAACCGTTTCTGAAGCCTTTCAATCACCCGGGCTGTTTGCACCCAAGCGTTTCTTTGAGTGGCGCCTAGAAGGAAAATGGCCGAATCAATTGGGTCAAAATTACGCGGCGTGGTTATCAGCGAACCCACCGATATCCACCCCCGCGACCACGCATTGCTTTCTCATTGTGAGTGACTACATCACCAGCAGCCAGCAAAAAACAGCGTGGTATAAAACATTATCTGACTATGTGACATTTATCCCTATATGGCCGCCCACAGGTAAAGCTTGGTCCACCTGGTTTGCACAAGAAGTGACTGCCCATAAACTAGAACTCAAGGCAAGCGATGCCCAGCGTTTATCTGACTTCTGTTCAGAGGACCCGGCAACTGCAAAGCAAACCTTACAACGTCTGGCTTATGCGTTTGGCACCCAACCAGTGGCCTGGGCAGATATTGCGCCCCATTGTGTCAGTCATAGTGCAGAGCAAGATACCTTTATGGTGCTGGATGCCATTTTGCTCCAAGAAGCTGATTGGCCGAAACGTTATGTGCCCCTGATGGCGCAACAGCCTCTCTTAGCCTTACTCGGTGCCATTACCTATGTGATGCGCACGCTATTGAGCTTAAAGGCAGCAGAAGAACAGGGTAAACCCTTAGCTACCCTATTGGCACAACAACCTGGCGGCCCCCGGCGCAAAGCAGCCTTAACTAAAGTCATCCAACATTTAAGCTTGAAGCAGCTGAGCGCCCTGTGGCAGACTCTCATTGAGATTGACCACGGATGTAAGCACGGTGCCACTACTGAAGCCACCCATAAGCTATACACGTTACTATCAACACTGTCGGGGCGGGCTCATGCACAAGCCTGATTTAAAAGCTGATAAAGAACTCGTAGCTATTTTTGGCGGTACCTTCGACCCGCCGCACCGTGGCCATAGTCACGTGGTGTATAACACCATCGAACAATTTTTAAACATCTCTGAGCTCCTACTCATTCCCTGCTTCACACCCCCGCATCGCGCCCTTCCCACTGCAGCATATGACGCACGATGTGCGATGCTTAACAGTTGCTTTCGTCCGTTTTGGGGGTTAAACACCGCTATTACCGTCAGCACCATTGAAAGCACGTTATCGGGCCCTTCTTACACGGTGCATACTTTAGAAGCCCTACGCGCCATTGGTTATCCCGAACATACCCATCAGTTCATACTGATATTGGGCCA
>JAZKAM010000038.1:0-2985 GCA_040389145.1 Pseudomonadota bacterium | reverse complement strand
AGGCAGCTTTCGGCCCTTGTTGGGCAGGGGTTGTTTGTGGTCCTCTCAGCAGAGGGGTGGCAGCATTGATTCCGGGTGCGCCAAGGTAGCCTGAGTGGGGTATGGAGTTGCTTGCGCTCTCTGTTGGTTGATGTGGGGGTGGGTTGGGCCCTTTTATGCCAATAAGATGAACCGGACATTTCCCTTTTAGGTAACAATACATAACCGATAGAAAGATGGGGATCAATCCGCCCAGCCCAATAACTAACCCGATGGTGTTGCTGGCTTCCTTGTCTGACATTTCTCATTCCCTGTATATTAAGCTGGTTTACTTGATTTCATAAGTAAATTCTGAGGTTTACTCTTTTTATTGTGTTTAAAAACAACGCTTAAGTCAATTTTTGGTTACTTACAGCCTGCTCACTGAGTTTCATAGGCCTGGGGGGCAAAAAATGGTATAATCTTGGGCCATTAGAAGCATGTTTTCAGTGTCGTTATACCGCAGATGTTACAATTCCTAAAAAAAGTCTTTCATAAAAGCTCTGAATCGGAAGAATCAACCGATACCAGACGCGCTACCCCAACCGTCGCGGTTATTCCGCGGGCGGAACATGGCATTTCACGTACGCAAATTAATGAATATGCACTTAAGGTGCTGTACCGATTAAAAGATAGAGGCTTTGAGGCCTATCTGGTTGGAGGTTGTGTACGCGACTTACTGCTTGGTGTGACTCCGAAAGACTTTGATGTGGTCACGAATGCGTTACCTGAAGAAGTGCGCTCTGTATTCAAGAATTGCCGTTTAATTGGTCGCCGTTTTCGATTGGCTCATGTCTACTTTGGTGAAGAAATCATTGAAGTGGCCACCTTTCGTGGGCGAGATACCGGCGATGTGCCAACTACAGACCATGGTCGCGTCTTACGTGATAACGCCTATGGTGTTTCCATTGAAGAAGATGCGGAGCGTCGTGATTTTACGGCCAACGCTTTGTACTACAACATTCGAGATTTTTCTGTCATCGACTTCCAAAACGGCTGGGACGACTTGTGCTCGCGTGAGCTACGTGTCATCGGCGATCCAGAACAACGGTTCCGTGAAGACCCCGTTCGCATGTTGCGCGCCATCCGTTTTGCTACAAAGCTTGGTTTTACCATTGAACCAAATGCTGCACAGGCATTAAAGCAGTGTATTCCTCTGTTAAGTGGTGTGTCTTCTGCTCGGCTTTTTGATGAGTTATTAAAACTGTTCATGCTTGGCAAGTCTGAAGCCGTATGGCCCGCCTTAAAAGAAAACCATATTCTGCCCATCCTTTTACCTGCATGGGCCCACTTGAATGACGCGCAAGAGCGCTATGTCATGGCGTTAATGCATGCCATGGATGCCCGCGTAGCAGAAGGCAAACACGTCTCTGTTCCGTTTTTCTGGGCAGCATTGATGTGGACACGTTTGAGTGAGAAAACCTTATCTAATCTCAGCGCTTTAGAACATATGATCGGCGAATTATTTGCCGAGCAGTGCCGTATTGCCGGTATTTCTCAACGCATTATTATGCAAGTGCGCGACATCTTGGCGCTGCATTTTCAACTACAATACCCACGCCGTGGTCGTTGTGAGCGCTGTATCGAACATTCGCGTTACCGAGCAGCATACGATTTGCTGTTATTGCGCGCGCAAGCAGGTGACACCTCTGTCACGAATACTATTGCTTGGTGGACGTCTTATGCAGCAGGTGATGAACCCGCACGCATCGCTTTAGAAGCACGCTTGCCGGCACAGCGGCGTCGCAAATCGCGCAGTTAACTCATGTTTCAGCAAACGGTCTATCTTGCTTTGGGGGGTAATCTCAATAATCCCAAAGCACAGGTGGAAGAGGCGATTGCGCAGCTCAGTCGTTTACCAGACTCCCAAATTTTGTCGCAGTCTTCCTTATATCGTACCCTTGCCATGGCAGCACCTGACATCGATTTTGTCGGTACAGAGCCTGCTTTAACTACAGGCTCTGATTTGCTAGCTGCCCGTCAAAACCAAGAGCCTGATTATTGTAATGCCGTGATCGCTTTAAACACGAGCCTGCCATTGCGTACCTTGTGGCGTTATATTCAAGGTATTGAGGCTGCTATGGGGCGTGCTCGAACCAAGCGCTGGGCAGCTCGTGTGATTGATATCGATATATTGTTATATGGAACGGGCCGTTTTGTGCTGCCTGAGCTACATGTACCGCATGTTGGATTACTGACCCGCGCTTTTGTCATGATTCCTCTTGCAGAGATTGCGCCGACATTGGTGCTGCCTAATCAAGCAACAGCGGCTGCTTGGGCACAAAAGTTTACGCATGAGTCTATCGAAGTTTGGGAAGCTGTGGCCACTTAGTGTTACACTGGGCGCAGCTTATAGGAATTTTTTGCATATGGATATTGCAACGGAACACAGGCTGGCCCCCCTTATTGCGGCACTTCATCAAGCAGCACAAAAGTGTAAACAGGTTCACCTGACACAACGTTTTGTTCAAAATCCTGCCCGTGCTCAGCAATACCAAATACAGTTGGGTGCCCTTTGGCTTGATTACAGCAAAAATGTACTGGATGCACCTCTCTGGTCTTTATTGTTTCAATTTGCAGAAGCCACGCAGCTCGATAAACACCTCAAGTTGTTGATGCATGGTATGTATGAACAAGAAGCTGCAGAGCCTTTAGCCAGCGTGGGCCATTGGGCGGCGCGCTCAGGTTACCCGGACAACATACCCACTGCCTTTTGGCGCTGGTTGGCAGCTTGGCAAGCAGATATTCAATCTGGCGAACTGACCGATATTCTTCATGTAGGCATCGGTGGTTCTGAGCTTGGCCCGAAATTTTTATGCGAAGCGCTTGAGTCTGCGGCAGTGAACTCAGTCCGTGTTCATTTCATTTCCAATTTAGACCCAGCCACACTTCAGCGTTGCTTTTGTACATTAGATCCTAAACGTACCCGCATGCTCATGGCATCAAAAAGTTTTTTTACAGAAGAAG
>JAZKAM010000037.1:0-3089 GCA_040389145.1 Pseudomonadota bacterium | reverse complement strand
AATCAGGAACAAGAGAGTCCTGTTAATGCCATTGATTCATTTACCTTAAAGAAGGGTGAGAATTTGCTCTTCAAAAAACAAACATACAATGAAAATATTAGAGAATATCCAAAAATAACCGCGGAAATGCCGGTGCATGTGGATACCTTGAAACCAGCCAGCTTATGGGCAAGGTTCACAGCATGGTGTTCACGAGCTATCAAAGCGATTGGAAACGCTTTTTCTAACCTTTGGCGGAAGATAACAGGTAAGTCTAAATTATCCACTGAATCTCAAAACGAAGACCCGATAGCTCCTACACCTCCCGCATGCGCAGCAGGCATGACAAAATTAGGTACTGAGGTACATTCCGCGCCAAATACCGTACCTGCACCCGCTGATGATTTAGGACAGAAAAATAAGGCTGCTGACCAAAGCCAAACAGATAAACGAAGCAGGTTAGGCAGCTAAGAGGTCAGAGGTCGGTGCTAGACCATTAAATAATCCGCGTGGGAACGCTCTGCCGGCAGGCAGAGCGTTCAGTTGCGTCGGTATCGATTAACTCAGTATCACAATTTAGCACCTTTGTTGGGTGGTCAAATGTTGATGGTTCCTTTGTGCAACTCCTCAATATGTTTTGGGTGACTTAATAAGAAGTTAGATGGTACACACTTCCTTTGGCCGCTTTTTCTCCATCCGTTGAGATTACAACCTTAATTGCAGTTCAGAGTTGACGACATGTGTTAATGTTCTGTGCTTATACGCCTATCTAGCGTTTTCTATAGTTAGTTTTGCAAATAAAATACTAGACTCATATAATGGTTACAGATAAAAAAATCAGGGGGAGAAACTATGGAACGCACAAAAGACGGAGCGCCTGACTACGCACCCATTACTGATGAAGCTAGGACAGAAATAGAAGCGCATTTTGACAAGCTTGCTGAAGCACGTTGGAAACGCAAAAATCCCAATATTACCCCTCAAGATGCAATAAGCTATGATGATCAGCTTATAGTTGCCCGTAGAAATATTTGGCAGGCTAACCTTGAATATGGGCCGGAAATTATTCCAGAGTATGCAAAATCTCTACGTAGAGAAGTAATAAGAGAAGCAATAAGAGAAGCAAATGGATTGCCCCCTAAAGCTGCTCCTGGAGCTTCTACACAACAGCTAGAGCCTAGAGAAACACGTCAATACGCCCCTATTACTGATGAGGCTAGGACAGAAATAGGAACGCATTTTGATAAACTTCATGAAGCAATTTGGAAGCGCAAGAATCCCCGCATTACTTCTGACGCAGCCACATCGTATGCCAGCCAAGCTGAAAAGACCCTTGAAGCAATTGGTACTTTGAAATATCAATATGGGCCAGAAATTATTCCGGCATACGCAGCCGAACTGTATCGAGAAGCAACCTCTCTGGAGCTCCGCTCTCCCGAAAGGCAGCTTAGTGATGCTGCAGAGCGGCTTAATTCTTGGCGCTATAGCGCTCGTCAACTTATGTTAGCAATTACGTCAAACAAACCTCTACCACCTAATGCGCGCGATATTCTTAATGAATACGAGGATGCCCTTCATCAGGTAGATGCATTAATTAGCCAATATGGTGTTAATATTTTAGATCAATGTGATCGTGACACATTGTTAAGCAATTATGGCCTCCCAGAGGGAGAGGGAAAGGCGGAGCACCGAGAATTGGGTAAAGCGGAGTCCTATGCGCTGCTTGATGAGTTAAAACGTGCACTCTCGGCAAATGATGCTTCGCTCGGGGCCCAACAGCCTGCAACACTGAAGGTTCCATCGATAGCAGCAGGCGCTCAAGCTGACACCTCGACAGAACCAGCCAGCTTATGGGCAAGGTTCAAGGCATGGTGTTCACGAACCATCAAAGCGATTGGAAACGCTTTCTCTAACCTTTGGCGGAAGATTACAGGTCAGACTAAATTATCCACTGAATCTCAAAACGAAGACCCGATAGCTCCTACACCTCCAGTATGCGCAGCAGACATGACAAGCCTAGGAACTAAGGTGCACTCCGTGCCAAATACCGCACCTGCTCCCCAATCACCCGCTGATGATTTATTAGAACAGCCAAAGAAATCTGACTCAAACGAAGCAGATATCAGGCGGCTGAGGGGTCGAATGTTAGACCATTAAACAAGCCGCATGGGGACGCTCTGCCGACAGGGAGAGCGTTTGAGTTGCGTCATATCGATTAACTCAGTATCGCAATTTGGCACCTTTGTTGGGTGGCCAAATGTTGGGTGTTCATTTGTGCCACTCCTCGCTAAGTTTTGCTAAACCTAATGAAAAGTTAACTGATGCCCCTTTCTTTGGCCACTTTTTCTTCATCCTTTGATATTACAGCCTTAATTGCACTTCAGAGTTGAAACGGCAGCGGTTGAAAATTGGTATAAGCACTTCTGATTCATACTGTTTTATGCAACAAGTTTTGCAACTCAAATAAATTTCCTCTAAACTGATCAACAGTTTATGTAACAATGAATCAAGGGATCAAGGGATAAACGATGGAAGGTGTAAGTAGAGCGGACGGGATGGCGAACATAGAGGATAGCGTTCGCGAATGTTTCAAAAGTCTGCATAAAAATCGTGATAATTTAAATAAAATCTTCTGTGACGACGAAAGGAAGGTCGCATATGCGCAAAACTTAGCCGAATATGGAACGCTATATACTTTAATTACTTTAATAAACTCACATGGGCCTGCTGTTGTGCCAGACAAAGAATGTACATTCTTTTTGAGCGAGCTAGCGCATTGGCCTGCGAGGGTAGAGAGGGATTTTCCTTATGTTTCTTGGGTTGATGACATTCAGAAACGAGCGGCTTGTTATAATGAGACACAGCAACAGTTTAAAAGCGCACTCCATTATTTGACTATAATGAGCGTAATACAATCCAATCTTCAAGCGGCCGATTCTTCTCTTGAGCGTGCGGCTACTATCAACGATAATGTCGAGGATGCGTTAGTGCAGGTAGACCTATTAATTGTACAACATGGTATTGATATTGTCCCAGAAGAACACCGTGAGTATATAGTTGCGGTATCCAAGGGTAAAGAGTATACGTGGCTTAGTGACCTACGCGCTCTA
>JAZKAM010000036.1:1333-8717 GCA_040389145.1 Pseudomonadota bacterium | reverse complement strand
CCGGCACAATCTTAATTATTGGCAATATGGTGATTATTTAGGGATTGGCGCAGGCGCACATGCAAAAATAACACGTTTTGATGATCAGACCATTGTACGGCAAATCCGTCAGCGTCAGCCAACCGCCTACTTGACCGCAGAATCTCTGATACAATCAGAAACACTGGTACCGGCTAATGAACGGTTATTTGAGTTTATGTTAAACAGCTTACGGCTAACGCAGGGAATTCCAAAAGCCTATTTTTCTCAACGCACTGGATTACCCTTGTCTGAAATTTCTGCACCCCTGCAACAAGCGATCGATTCAGGGTGGCTCATTTCAACGGACAGCCATTGGACTTTAACAGAAACAGGACAAAACTTCTTGAATGACGTCGTTGCTCTTTTTTTGAGGGAATCATGATCGAGTTACACTATCCACTGAAACGACAAGCCATATTAAATGATTTATTGCGCTACTTACACCACCGACTATCCCACCCTATTTATAAAATGCTCACAT
This sequence comes from Pseudomonadota bacterium, assembly GCA_040389145.1. GTDB lineage: Bacteria > Pseudomonadota > Gammaproteobacteria > Berkiellales > Berkiellaceae > JAZKAM01. The sequence continues at coordinate 8,215 of JAZKAM010000036.1, read as the reverse complement.
ACATTGTGGGTATCGGCACGTTAGCCCTGCTGCCCTATTATTACCTGGCATGGGATCTCGATGCCTATTGGGTAATGCTTCATATTTTGATTGTCGTCATTACTTTTGGCCGATATCGTATTGCTCGTATGCTGATACGAAAAGGCATCATGCGTGCACCCTGGTCCGAGCACTGGGTACGCCTAACCATCTGCGATAAAGAGTTATCGTATAAAATTGATATGGAAGGTGGTGTTGAGCACACCATTTTATTAAACAAGTTGGCTAAAGTTTATGACTTTGGGGACGCTTGGATTATTTTCGCGCCCGGAAAAGGGTTGATTTGGATCCCCTTTTCCGTATTTCCCGACCGTGCCAGTTTAACAACGGTCAAGCGCTCGCTTCAATCACATGACGTGCCCGTCGAAACGGCGCACGGCATGTGACATCAACCCGTTATGCAGGTGCTGCTGCCAAGGTTTCCGTTTTTTGTGTCAAACACGCCTGAAAGTTAGGGTTTTGTGCACATACTTTGGCATCATCAATAGCGCACACCGTCAGTAACAAGCGGCTCGCAACTAAGTACGGGTCGCAGTTAGCACCTGGACGGCGGTCTTCTAGATAGCCACATTTCTTTGCAAAAACTTGCTGAGGAATGCGCACGGAAGCGCCACGATTTGCCACACCAGCACGAAACTCAAGAATAGAACACGTTTCGTGCTGCCCTGTAAGACGTTCTTCCAACTTGTCGCCATACACCAACACGTGTGCTGCATGGTTCTTTTGTAGACGTTCCACAGCAGTTTGAATAGCTGCCAAACCTGTTTCTGCTTTACGCATAGCGGCAGTAGAAAAGTTGGTATGGCAACCTGAGCCATTCCAGTCACCTTTAACTGGTTTGTTTTCAAACGTTACGCCAAACTCTTCTTCTTCAGCAATACGTAACAGCAACCAGCGTGCTAGCCACATTTCATCGGTTACGCGGAGTGTATCGCCCTGTTCATTGGAGAAACCACGGTGCCCAATTTGGAATTCCCACTGACCAGGCAACACTTCTGCATTGATGCCATAAATCATCAGGCCAGCTTCTAAGCAAGCGGTTAAATGGGATTCAACCACTTCACGACCAAAAGCTTTATCAATACCTACGCCGCAATAGTAAGGCCCTTGTGGCGATGGGTATCCCGCTTCAGGGAAGCCACAAATCACCCCTTCAGACAACAACACATATTCTTGCTCAAAACCAAACCAAGGCTGTTCTTTTTCCGCCCCTGCACTTAATACAGAACGTAACAAAGCCCGAGTGTTTGATTTATGCGGCGTACCGTCTGCCAACATGACTTCACACAAGACTAAATAGCTGTCATCACCACGCAAAGGGTCGATACAGAAATGCACAGGCACCAACAACAAATCTGAATGGTTGCCCGGGCTTTGATAAGTAGAAGACCCGTCGTAACTCCATTCAGGAAAATCCTTTAACGCAGGACCTTTGCCCTCTGAAAATTCGAGTACACGTCCTTTAGACCGTAATTGTTGTGTGGGTCTTTCGCCATCCAACCAAATATATTCTGCTGTACCAATCGCCATAAAATCCTCCAAATTATACATCCTGTGCCCAATCCAAGCGGCACATTACCATGCCAACGCTGCTATTTTTAACGCACAAAAATAGGTGTTGTGCTCGTTTCTAGTATTTGATGGGAAAAAATGGATGGACAGATCGCTGATAGCGCTCTGTATACGAAAACATACTGGTATTGTGCAGTGATAACGGGTGATCCGAACCGCATATGTTCCTATCCATACTCTGAAACATCCGTAGCATTCAGAGAAAAAAAAAATGGCATGAAGACCACTTGGATATTGCGCACATGATAACATAGCCATTATCCGTTTTACTATAGAGCCCCCATGGACCGCATTCATTACACCGTGACCAAAAATACATTGAGCGACGCAGCATTGCTATTCTTTGAAAGTAGCCTGCTTCAAAAAATGGCTTTGCGCACACTTTGGTTGTTGGCTTTTATGATGGTTGTGCTGACGTTCCTTAAAATTTTCGTATTGGGTGTTGCCGCCACAGACGTATTCCGATTGCTCGTCGCTTGTGCTTGGATATTTTATTGGCGCCCTCTTTTACGATACGTCTCTCGCTACTTTATCCAGCGTCGCATTGGCGCGACGCAACACTACTCCGTGGCATTACATTTAGACTGTTTAGATTGGCATACCGGTGGGCCAACGGCGCGCTTACCTTGGCGCGGCATGCGTCGCGTATTGGCACCCACCAATGGCTACCTATTCCCTGCTGGGTCAATTCGGTACTTATGGCTACCGAGCCAAGCATTAACGAATGAGCAAAGCACTTTTCTCATCAGTGCTTTGCGTGCCCATAACATTCCCATTGTTCCGATTAACCGACAGTGCGGAGATTAACCAAAAAAGTATGGGACGGTGATTAAGATTACGACCCAATACAGCCCTGTTAACACAAAACCCGCTCGGAAAAAGTCCATATTTCGGTAGTGACCTGGACCTACAATCAAGGAATTGGCTTGGTGAATCGGCACAATAAAAGCGTTAGACGCAGCAAGTGCCACAGCCAAGCCAAACATTTTAGGACTTGCGCCCACCACTTCAGCCAAATGTAACGCCAACGGTGCCATAATAATGGTTGCAGCAACCTGAGACACCAGCAAGGTGAGCATGGTGGTGATAATGAGCATGGCAGTCAACATCGATAAAATAGACCAATGTGCCATATAGGTGATCATCAAATCGGTTAACCACGCATCCATGTGCGTGACTTGAATGGCAATACCCAGCGGCAACATACCCGCTAAAATAAACACCGTCTTCCAACTCACCGCTTCATATGCTTCGTCGATGGTCATAACACCCGTAAACACCATGCCCATAGCGCCGATCAAAAAGGCAATGGGCAAACTAACGTAATTACCAATAATCAAAACAAGCCCAAGGATAAAAAAGCCAAGGGCATAGATTTTTTTATCGCGTCGATAGACTTCGTGTGGGTAGTCACTGGTGACAATCACATAGTTGGGGTTACGCTCAAAGTTGATCATCTTTTCCCACTGACAGAACAGACCAAGCGTGTCACCAGGCCGCATAACCAGGTCTTGCAAGGCGCGACCACAAATCACTTGTTGGTCACGATACACTGCAAGCACTTGAACGCCCTGCATTTGGCGCATATGGAGTTCAGAATACTGTTGGCCAATGAGACCTGAGCTGGGGGGGACCACCACCTCCGTCAAACCAGAAACAGCTGGGTTTAAGTGTTCTGCAAAGTCGGTTGCAAAGGGGGATATGCGCAAGCCGTGGGCATCAGCAAACTCTTGGACATTCTTACGGTCACCCAGAATAGCTAACATGGTGTGTGGCTTTATCAGCTCAGAGCGTAATGGGGGTACACATTGGCGATTACCAAACTTTAGGCCTACCACCGCAATCGTGGGATCCATTTTTTCTTCTAATTGGGCTAAAGATAAGTTGACCAATTGTGACGCAATGGGAATACGAATTTCCCATAAATCACCACCCACACAATACGTCTTCGCAAAGTATTCTTTAGAGCTGCCCGGCAATTGTCGTTCACGGCGGTCTTTAGGCAGAATGTAGCGGTGCGCTACCATGTAGTACACCAAGCAAACAGCCATGAGCGATAACCCGATCGGGAATACTTCAAACATACCAATCGTGATATTCGCAAGCTCCGGCGTATTATTATCTATTTTGCTGGCTAATAAGCTATTGAGTAAAATGAGCGGTGTTGCGCCCATCACGGTTAAACAGCTGCCCATTACGGCACAAAAAGCGACAGGCATTAAAAAGATACTTTTAGAATACCCTGTGCGTCGTGCCACCCGCGTAATAACGGGCAACAGCAGGGCCACAGCACCTACCGAGCGCAAAATACCGGCCATTAAGCCTGCTACCAGCATCAGCAAAAAGCGCAGCCAGCTTTCGCGGTCCTTACCATGCCAAACAATCCAACGCGCCACATCTATCATGGCACCCGACTTATCTAGCCCAGCGCCAACAATCATCACCCCAATCAAAGCGATAACAGCATCGGAAGAAAAGCCTGAGAACAATAAGTCAGAAGGAATGATATGGGTGAGCCCAAGAAAAATGAGCACCATCATCGCTGCGGCATCTAAGCGCACAAGCTCCGTAACAAACAGTAGCCCTGCCCCCAAAATGAGCGCGACGATAAGTATCATGTCGAGATTAAGGCCGTATTGCGCCAATAGCATTGGTTGCATCCTTTACGCAGATTAATCCTTTCAGTCTAAAGAAAAAACTGAGGATTTCGTAGCAAAAAGAATGGAAATCGCATTTATCTTCGCTGGTACAGGAAATCTTGTGGGGGGTAACCCAATGCTTTACCGCGGGACTCAAATTTTGTTGCGCCTCGCTCAGACTCAGGATGTGGCAAAGCTACTGAACCCCATTCGGTTGATGTAGCTAAGGTAGCCACCATATGCTCTGCATAATCTGGCCAATCCGTCGCCAAGTGCAACCAACCACCTGGAGCCACCGCTTGGCTAAGCAATTTTATGAAAGCTTCCTGAATAATTCTGCGTTTTTGGTGTCGCTTTTTTGGCCAGGGGTCGGGGAAATAAACTTGAACCTTGCACAGCGCCTGTGCAGGTATGAGATCCGCAACCATGGGCACCGCGTCTCCAGCAAAAACCTTTAAATTAGGTAGGGGTGCTCGGATGAGTTGTCGTAACAAGCAGGCTACGCCTGCTGGGTATACTTCGACGCCAATATAATTGCGCTCTGGGTGCTTTTGAGCCGTTTCATAGAGGCTATGCCCCATGCCAAAGCCAATTTCTAAAACGCAGGGTTGAACTGAGGGAAATATAGCGTCCCATTGTGCACAGTCCGCGGCCATTAAGCCGAATCGGGGCATGCCCTCTTCAAAAACGGGCGTTAAAGCAGCAATGCCACGGCCACGGTTGGGGCCAAAACTACGGATATGTTTATTTAGGCTATGTTTGTCTGATTCGGATGTTTTCATTGTGTATGATATATTGGCATGCAGAATTTGTGAGGTCCATACTAGATCGCGCAGTGGTCAATTAGCAAGCCAATTCAATAACGTTATTCTGCAGGCGCATGGGAAAGGACTTCGAAAATGCGGGTGTAGTTCAATGGTAGAACTTCAGCTTCCCAAGCTGATAGCGTGGGTTCGATTCCCATCACCCGCTCCACTAGATCAGGTATTATGAGAAAAATTCTCCGTTGGTTGGCGTTCTTTTGTGCATCCCTACTGACCTTTTTGGTTCTAGGCATCCTCATTTTGACGTGGGTGATTGACCCCCACGATTTACAAGAAGAGCTGACCAAGCAAATATACCGCCATACCCACCGCGAGTTTGCCATTCACGGCAAGGTGTCGTGGCTCCGTTTCCCTCATCTAGGCATTCGCGCTTATAACTTAACCCTATCCAATGCGCCTGGATACGCCTCACCCCATATGGCCACCATTGAATCGATGGCATGTTCCATTAAATGGCTGCCTTTATTGCGGGGGGAGTTGGTGATCGACAGCGCCTCCTTAGACGGCTTAGTCCTCCACCTACAGGTAGACAATGAAGGGCATACCAATTGGGACGACCTCCGAAAGACAGCCGACCAAGATACGGATATCTCCTCACTATCCCCTAACATGGCTTTGCAGCTGTTTCAGCCAGACCATATGCGTTTAGCGCATTTGCGCATTTCTCATGCAGCCTTGTATTACCAAAACGGCCAATCGCATTCCGATTTTGCCTTTACAGACATTCATGCTGCTGCCGACGACCTGCGCCTACACACATCCTTTCCAGTCACGCTGTCTACGAAATTAAAAACCCCTACTGCAGAAGGAATGCTGACTATTTCTGGGGATACGTTCATTGACTTAGAAAAAGACCGAGCGTTGGTCAACAATTTCGATACAAAAATACGAATGCAGCCTAACCATAGTCCCGTCCAGCATTTATCGCTGCATGGTAACTTAGAAATACAGCCTAATGTCCCCGCTATCTTGGTGCCTAAGTTAGAGGGCATTTGGATGGACAATCCTTTTTCGGGTAGCCTGGCATTTTCTTATGCCAAAGGCTACCCGGATATCTCTGGCGATTTGCACATGGACAATGCCACCGTAGGGGGCGCGCATGTCACGCATTTTGATGCGCGCATACAAAGCTTTGACCATCAAACGCTTATCAAACCCATCGTGCTATCTCTATACAATGGCCAGGTACAAGCAGACGTTACGATATCGCACCAGCCGCAGCAGAATTTTTCCGCCAATCTATCCGCCAAAGACATCCCCATTGGTGCATTAACCAAAGACTTGGGTCTCCCTGTGGCTGTCAAAGCCCTTTTGTCCGCTCAAGGGCACTGGTCAGGCACCAGACAAGTGCTTTGCGGTGATTTTCCTTGCTTGGCTGGTCAATTAGAGACCACGCTAGGCAAAGGGGAAATTGAAGGCGTCGATTTTGCCCAATGGCATCAATATATTTTGTCCTTTACGCAGAATGCGCTTCAGGCAAAACCCGCCGACACAAACCCCAATGGGCATACTGTATTTCAACAGGCCAAAGCTACGTGGCTTTTTGAAGGCATGCAATGGCGCAATGATAACCTCAAAATAACGGGTGCTGATTATGTCGCAACCGGTAAGGGGACGTTAAAAATCGCGCAACCCTTTAGTAACAGTTTATTGGATTATGGCTTGGCACTTCAGTATCCAGAAATTAACTACCCCTTAGCGGTTCGCCTATCTGGGCCTATTGGCAAACCTAAGGTCACACCAGACTTTACTCAACTATTGGAAGCGTTTCTCAAAAGCCAAATCCAACGGCAATTGACCAACTTTTT
>JAZKAM010000036.1:0-1296 GCA_040389145.1 Pseudomonadota bacterium | reverse complement strand
AGATATTCGGTTGTTATTACCTCAAAGCGCACCCAACACAGCGCCCCCAAAAACAACGTCTGTACCTGATGATGAAAACAAATAAAGCCTGCGCCTTACCTTTACCCTCTAAAGCTGTCACGACGAAATTTCGTAGCCGGTTGCTGACGTGGTACCACAATTTTGGACGACACGACCTGCCCTGGCAGGTCCCCAACAATCCTTATTATTGTTGGCTGTCTGAAATCATGTTGCAACAAACGCAAGTACAAAGTGTGCGCGCTTATTTTGTGCGCTTCATTGAACGCTTCCCTACCGTAGAACACCTTGCTAAAGCGCCATTAGACGCCGTGTTAAGCTTATGGTCTGGGCTGGGTTATTATGCACGGGCGCGCAACCTACACGCCGCTGCCAAGCAAATTATGTCTGTACACAAAGGGCAATTCCCCACGGAGCTGGATGCGCTGGCAGAATTGCCCGGTATTGGGCCATCTACCGCAGCGGCTATCCGCAGCCAAGCATTTCAACTACCGGCCGCCATTTTAGACGGCAATGTTAAACGCGTTTTATCTCGCTTTGCTGCGGTAGACGCGCCTATTAACAGCACCCATGGTACTAAAATGCTGTGGTCCTTGGCAGACCATTTGGCGTGCCCGGAATACCCTGGTCACTATACCCAAGCCATTATGGATTTAGGCGCAATGGTGTGCACCCGAACCAAGCCAGACTGTGCACAATGCCCCGTCAGCCACCATTGCGCCGCCCACCAACAGGGCACGACACAAAACTTTCCCGTTAAGGTGAAAAAGAAACCTATCCCTGAAACACAAACCGCTTTTGCTTTATACCACTGCACACAAACCGACCGTGTACTTTTGTATCGGCGCATAGAGTCTGGCCTTTGGGGTGGCTTATGGTGCCTGCCCGAGCCGAGCGTCCTACCTCAAGGCCAAGTGTTTCTTCAAAAAAAGCATCGGTTTACCCATTTTGTGCTGAACTACACGGCCAGCGCCGTAGCACGAAAGACAGAAAGTGTACCTAAAGGCTTGGATGGCACTGAATTTTCTTGGTTTCCCCTCCCAGAAGCACTAGAATTGGGGATCCCAAAGCCCATCCGAGATATTCTCATTGCCTATAGAGGTTATTGTGTCCACCAAAACGGTATTTTGTCAGAAACTAAAGAAACCTGCTGAAGCGCTTGAACGTGCCCCCCTACCTGGCCCTCTAGGCGAACGTATTTTGGCAGAAATTTCTAAAGAAGCCTGGCAGCTTTGGCTGATTGAACAGACCAAAATCATCAATGAATTGAGACTTAAG
>JAZKAM010000035.1:0-6647 GCA_040389145.1 Pseudomonadota bacterium | reverse complement strand
TTCCCGTTCGACACACAAATTAGCAAGTCGATGAGGCGGTATTACATCGACATATTATTGCATTCAACAAGAAAACTCATTTTTTGTGGGTAGCGCATAATATGCTAAGTAACGCTTTATGTCGTCGCGTTTAATATAGTTAGGTCCAGCGCGCACTCAGATGGATTCTTCAGATCTCAAATCACGTTCCCAACTTATAAGATTGACATTAAGTTAGTATATATCTGTGGTATATATCTGGAATGAGATGTTCATGATGAATAAGTACAGGCAAAACAATATAGCACCATCTTACTAATCACCCTCTTCAGATTGGCTCATGACGAGGTAGTGAAAGTTTGTCTGTCTATATGCGTATAGGCTTGAATGTCAAGCTATAGGTTGTTTGGCTTGAACATTCGAGTTCTATTGGATCTATCTATCTATCATGGTTTTAGCGGAATAGTATGTGACGCGGTTTCTTTTTTCGGATCAGATTCAGCTGCCATACGGGGTTCCGGCGTTGGCGACCGTATTTCCTTGTATGTTGCTAGGGCATGATATCGAAATAAAACATTGCACCTAATAGTTAGTTGTTCATCTGCTGCGAGCGCTGCGGCACGGCTTGGTACCCAGGACAGATCATTCGTGGCGGTAGCTTCGATTTGAGCTTTAGGCGTCCTCACACTACATCGTGCTGGGTGTGAGTGGAATGCATTTGCCAATGAGTAATATTGAAGCGAATGAGACAAAGAAAAATCGGTTCCTCTTAAATAATTTGTAATAGGGACCGGTCCAGAAAATGAACATACTGAAATTTTTAAAAACTTTTCAATCATAACAAGAAACATGGCTTTGGCTTCAGGAAGCAAGTTTTCGCGCAACTGATGCTTTGTATAATATTTGTATCGATCTAGGTGAAAACGCATTAATTCTTCAAAATTGCTTTGATTCAAACGTCTCGCAATTTGGTACATAGCCCATACAGCGTTGTGTAGTTCAGGATGAACGTCTTTGCGTTCGTCAAGATTGCATTTGTCTGCTCCAAGATAGTGGTCTAAAGACAAATGGTTTTCAAAAAATTCTCTTAGATCAAATACAGTTTTAAATGAAATATCTTGTTTTCCTTTTTGTCTTCGCTCGGATTCGCTAAGAAATAATTTGATATAACTGTGGGTTTCCGCAGAGCTCTCTGAAAACAAGTGATTTGGGTTATTGTAAGCGTGTACCACTTCTTTTTGTAGTGAGCTGAAACTTGATCGAATCATTTGTTGGTTTACGGGAATATCAGTGCGACACATAAAAGCGATGATATTACTGCTTACATAATGAACTTTTGTAAGCTCTGCAACTTCCTGAAGATTGCATAGTAGATCCCCAGGTTGCGCGCAGGGATGAGGGACCGAAATTACATGCTTTTTAAGCATTTGTGGGTCTAGGTTCTTTATGTCATCACAATCAACATAGGTATTTCCCTGTATAAATGTGCCGCTTAATATCCGACAAATATCACTGGCAGCACCAAGATTCCCATTTGGATCCGATAGCTCTTGTAATAGATTTTGAAACAATTGAGATTCTATAGGGCAATCCGAGCAAGCTGCTTCGAGACTATGTACTTCAATCAGTTTTATTTGATGCAAAACGCAAAAATTTACTAATTTTTCATGCTCAGGTGGATCGAGTGGGTGTTCTGCATACACCAGTGTGAGTGTGAGCTCATCAGCATTTTTAGCCTTACGTAGATTTTGTATCGCAATTCTATGACGAATGGGCATGAAGCTGGTTCGCTCTCTAGAGAACCAGCTAAAATAAATTTTACTGAAATCAACATAATAACTAGGTTCTGAAGCGGCGGTAGATGCTTCTGCCGGATTGTCACTGGTTGCTAATGGTTTTTCCATAATGTGCTCATTTAATATTTCGTGCGCTTTAATTGTTCTTTGTTTTTTAGCGTGTATAGCATCTATATTGTTATTTGCAATCTAGAACGGTTGATCGTCGAACAATCTATTTTACTAAATTAAATGATATTTTCAAGAACCTTGTGTGTTAACCAAATGATATTTTTGTGTATTTGATTGATACACGGTGCTTCGCGTTCGAAGAACAGTTCAATAAGTCGATTGAGTGGTATTACATCGACATAATACTGAATCCAAAAAGCCAACTCTCTTTTGGAGGATATAGCAGCGGATAAAGTGCTAAGCAACGCTTTTATATCTTCGCTTTTTATATATACAGGCACCGCGCGTACCAAGATAGACTCTTCAGATATCCAGTCAAGTTCCCAACCCATTTGCATTAAGAAATCTACACCTGGCCAATTGATTGGTACGGTATGACGATGCGGCATCATCAGCAACTTGCTCGATATGTTAGGGCTAGTTTTTAAATGATCTGAAAAGCATTTGCGTAACTGGATCGCAAAGGGCCTCCCTTCGTGGCATCCTAAAACAAAGGGATCTTGTTGCGCAAAGATATGCCAGCTTGGCTGTTCCGAAAGGTCGACTTTTGATCTTATGTTGCTTTTTTCGATCTGCACAACTGGGCTGTGTACTAACGGCGTAGGTGAATTGAAGTGGGTTTGTGTGTGCATTTGGTTTGATGAAGTGGTTTGTTGGCAAGGATTCTGCTGTTTATGCTTATCAGGTGAGTTGCTTTGAGCTACCGTGACGGCAGTTTGTTCTGATTCGCCTGTTAACTTCTGTTGCGTAGGTGCTTGTTGGCGATCAACAAAAGGTGATTGTTGAAGTTGACAGCCAATAAACTCATGAATACGTTGTGGCTCTGCAAACCTCAATTCATACTTGTTTGGGTGAACATTCACATCCACTTGTTCTGGCGGCAAAGTTAGAAACAGCGCATAAACAGGGTAGGTGCCTTGACGTACCATTGGTTGATAGTAACCGTTTACTGCGTGGCCCAATACTTTATCTCGCACGAAGCGGCCATTAACAAAGAATGCCTGTTTATCAGAGGTGGGGCGTGTTTTTTGAGGATGACCGATCCAACCCCAAAAGGTTAAGTCGCTTGTTCGGCCTTCTACATAACGGGCATCATCTAAAAAACGTGCGCCATATAGGTCGCCGATGCGTTTTTGTGGCGTTTGAGGGCAAGGTAATACGGCCCAAACTTTTTGATTTTGGTGCGTTAGGCTAAACCCAATATTTGGATGGCTTAGCGCCAATCGTGACATGACTTCTTCCACCTTTAGCCACTCTGTACGGTCGCTTTTTAGGAACTTTCGTCGTGCTGGCGTGTTAAAGAACAAATCGCAGACTTCTAACGTTGTCCCAATAGGGTGGTTGGCTGGTGTTACTTCAGAGTCTGCGCTGCCTTGAATGCTCCAGGCCGCTTCACCCGTTTCATGGCGTGAGGTAAGCAGCATTTCGGAGACTGATGCAATAGATGCCAGTGCTTCACCGCGGAAGCCTAAAGAACAAATGCGAAACAAGTCTTCAATGGTTGTTAGCTTACTGGTCGCATGGGGCATTAAGGCTAATGCCAATTCGTCTTTTGGGATCCCCGTACCATTGTCTCTAACGCGTATGAGTTGGCGACCGCCAGCTTCACACCATACATCAATTTGTGTTGCCCCAGCATCGATGCTGTTTTCAACCAATTCTTTGACAATGGATGCAGGACGTTCCACAACTTCGCCTGCAGCAATCTGATTGGCGATATGTGCGGGTAGCTGCCTAATTGGCATCTCGAACCTCAGGTAATAATAATTTTTGTCCTGGAAAAATCGTGTCCGTTTTTAATTGATTGAGTTCTTTTAATGAAAGTAGTGATATTCGGAACTTGCTGGCTATTTTATCAAGACTGTCACCATTTTGCACAACATACTCTTTGCGGACAACCCAAACATTTTCAGGCTGGATGGTGGGTAATCTCCGACCTTCTAGATAGTGCTCCAATCCACGATAAATAGCCTCTGCGAGGGCGCGTTGGTGCGATTTACTGCCCAATAAGGATTCTGTACGGCGGTTCGAAATAAAGCCTGTTTCAACCAATATAGAGGGTATATCAGGTGCTTTGAGTACAATAAACGAGGCGGATTCAATTTTAGCTCGGTGCAGTTTGGTCACTGGCTTTAAGCAATTTAACACTTCCTCTGCTAATTCATAACTGGCGGTTCGGGTAGCGCTTTGTGCCAGTTCCAGTAAAACGGTTGCCAAAATATCGCTTTTATCTTCTAATCGAACACCGCCAATGAGTTCTATCCGATTTTCACGATCGGCAAGCCATTTACTGGCTTCTGAGCTGGCGCCGCGCTCGGACAGTACGTATACAGAGGCGCCGTCAACAGTTGGGTCGGTAAATCCATCGGCGTGGATAGAAATAAGCAAATCTGCACCCAGCACGCGTGCGGTGGATACTCGGTCTTTTAGGCTTACATAACGATCGCTGTCTCGCGTCATTATGGCCACTCGGTCTGGGTGCGCATTAATTAAATTGGCCAAGACCCGGGCGATGCCTAAAGCAACATTTTTTTCTTGAACGCCTGTTGGCCCAATCGCACCTGGATCTGTACCGCCATGGCCTGGATCAATAGCAATGATATAAGGGCGTGTGGCTTGGCTGCCCACATAAGCGCTGGTTGCCTTAGTTTTTCCGACATTGAGTTGAATGCGCAGCTCCTGAGCTGCGCCCAATTTCTTTAATGTTGTTTTACTGACATTGAGTGGCTCTGTTAAGTCGATCACCAATCGTGTGCCGCCATGAGAACGCTGTGCAAACCGCGCATCACGAACCCAATGTTGTTGGGATAGCTTTTCCATACTTTCTTTTGAGTACGATAGGCTTTGATTGGCAATGTCTATGATGAGGCGGTCAGGATGCTCAAGCGTTAGCACATTGTATTCAGAAGCTTCAGGTAACCGTATAGATAACTCATAGCCTTGAGATTGTTGGCTGACGCCGATGAGCGCTTGCGTTGCCGCCATACAGCTTTGAGTAAAGCAGATACCAAGGGTTAAGACAAAAATGAATGTAAAAAGCCGGGTACCCCGCGCAGGGTAGAGATGCATCGTTCGCCCTCCATCGATAAAGCGGACACAGTAACCTGGCGACCTTCATTGTGGTAAGAGAAGGTAAACAGCAGATCGCCATGCGCATAAAAATACGGTGCAGCCCGTTCGAGCCATTCGACTAAAACCAAAGCATCGCTTTGCACATAGTCTCGAATGCCGATGTATTCTAATTCTTCAGGGGATTCAAGTCGATACCAATCAAAGTGATACACCTTCAGGTTTGGCAGGGCATAGGGCTCTACTAACGTAAAAGTAGGGCTTTTTACAGAACTTGCCCAGCCTAAGGCATAAAGCATGTGCCGAACAAAAGTTGTTTTGCCTACACCTAAATCGCCACTCAAACCAAGCCAAAGGCCTGGTTTAATCACAGAGGCCCAATGGGCTGCAAAGTGTACCATTGCCTCTTCTGAGGCAATGGTACACACTAAGTCAGAGGTGCGGGATGGTTGTGACATGTGCGAATCCAGTCAATTAAATCTCGTGTAATTAGCCCACATTGTCCAGCGCGCGCGGCTTCATCTCCAGCGGTTGCATGCAATGCAACCCCATCACGCAGAGCCTGCTCTATGGGTATACTTTGTGCTATTAATCCGGCGATGATGCCTGTTAATGCGTCACCCATGCCTGCGGTGGCCATGCCAGGATTGCCCGCAGTACAGAGCCAGTAGTGGGCTGCTTCTGTTTTCAGTAATGTACCCGAGCCTTTTAACAGGACAGGGCGCTCAAAACGTTCCCATAAGTGTTGAATTGCTGCTAACCGATCCTGCGTTATTTCTTCCGTTGTTACCTTCAACAGGCGTCCTGCTTCAGCAGGATGTGGGGTTAATACGGTTTGTTTAGGCAATACCACATGCGGGTGCTTGCCTAAAAGGTTCAAGCCATCTGCATCCAAAACCAATCGAGTACAACTTTGAATAGCCATGTGCCATAAAGCATAAGACCATTCATGTTGCTGTAATCCGGGACCTAAAGCTACTACTGTTGCTTGCGCAAGTAGGGGCTTTAAAGCATCTGCCGTAGCTACAGCATGAATCATTAATTCAGGGGCGTACGATGATAGCGTATACGCATGATCGGGATGTGTCGCGATACTGACCATTCCAGCACCACTGCGTAAGGCCGCTAAACCTGCCAATAGTGTTGCGCCTGCGTAGCCAGGTGCTCCACCAATGATTAACACGTGGCCGCACATACCCTTGTGGCTATGTGCGGCGCGCTTGGATGCTGGCGTGTAGTGGCGGTAGGCATAGCCTAACTGGGGTAGATGGCTGCGATGCTGTTCGGTAATGCTAAGTGGCGCAATGGTAATCTGCCCACAAAAGTTTTGCCCTTGGCCTGTGATTAGCCCAGGTTTTAAGCCAATGAACGTTAACGTATGTGTGGCTTGCACTGCGATTGGTAGCGGTATGCCAGTGTCTGCGTGCAGACCGGAGGGGATGTCTAGTGAAAAAATAGGCAGTTTGCAGGCGTTGATGCGTTCAATCCAGGCAACATGCTGCGCATCTAAAGGCCGAGTAAGGCCAATACCAAAGATGGCATCAATGATTAAATCTGCCTCTGGCCAAGGTGTCTCGGGGTGGAGTGTTGCAGGTATGCTAGTGTCCTGTGTGCTAATGAAGGTAACCTGAC
>JAZKAM010000034.1:0-12260 GCA_040389145.1 Pseudomonadota bacterium | reverse complement strand
AGCCTGCTCTTCATCAACGCAGCATGCAGTAAAGTTGGGTCAGCAAAATATCCCGTTTCATTGCATGCAACAACCTTCAAACCGGCATCTAACTTATCGAGCATTGAATTGACTTTTTTAACGTCCCCTGACTTTGCCGCTTCGAACAACGCTTCTTGAAATGATCCAGCCGTTCTTCCCATTGTATGACGCACAGTGCCTGCTGTTTTACCATTTTTATGGTAATCGATGGGCACAGATACATTTGAAATATAGCGAACGTCAGGCGGAGGCAGTGCAACAGGTTGATTTGTAGCTGCAGCCGCTGCTTTTGAATAGTGATCGACCTGTGCATCGTGTGTATACCGTACTACACGATGGCCTGCAGCCATAACTGTCGAAACAGGCTGAACATGTACGGCAGATGGGGTTATGGCAGGTTGTACGGTCGGTTCCGACACCCCTGTATCCTGCCATACCAATGGATTCGATACATTAGGATTAGCTAAATGCTCAACAGCTGGCTCTGGCTCTACCCTAACGGCATGGGGCAGTACAGCACCATAAAAATGCAGCGGTCCATTTGGCGTAAGAGGCGATGCATAGGCATACATTGGACCAGGTGCGAATGTATTCGGTGAGAACACTGAATATCCAGGAAAATATCCAGGCAAATATCCAGGCATTGTGAAAACCTGCGGATTGTCCATCGCTACACTTCCACCTGCTGGCGGAAGCATAGCGTATGGATGCATATAATGCGGATTAGATTGTGGTTGAGGTTGAGGTTGAGGTTGATAGACAACGCTTTGTGCAGACAAACTTGCTCCGAGGCGCACACCATCGCTAAAGGCTGAAGAATACGCTTCTGGGTTACTTGGTCCACGCATTGCTCTTTCCCGAACAGGCTGTTGCCGGCCTCTGCGTAGCCCCGGCACGCTTTGAGCACTCCGGGAGCTTGGGAACGTTACAACACTTCCCGTTTCTTCAGTAAGGCTTGATGCTGATAGACGCGAGGGACGGTGGTGGGTTGGCTGCTCATGTACCGGTGTGACAGGTCCAGCCAATACGCTGTCGATTGTCAATCCACTTTCCGCGAGGAGCCCTTCAAAATCAGCATTTAATTTTTGCGTAACATTAGAACGATACAGCAACATTAGACGAATAAACGCGCTATTATCACCATAATGAACGATAAGCCTCAAGGTTGCCCGCATATTATTTGGTTCCGTTAATGTTCTCAAGAATAACGACGTTGCGGCGGCATCCATATCAAAGTCAGACCGCCTAGGGTTAACTGTTGTTTCTAACCAAAGAAGACCCTGCGTCTCTTGAGGGGTCTGAATATGAGCACTATCCGATAACAATACGTATAATGGCGTATAACCTTTTGCAGACGGATGAGCAGATGCACCAAGTGATATCAATTTTCCAATGACTGGAAAATCCCTCATCCAACACGCATAGATAAGCGGATTCAAATTATAAGCCCATACGTCGGCATGTGCGCCTATTTTATTATCCAACAACCAACAGGAAAACTTAGTATTCCTTCGCACCATAGACACGCACAATGGCGAAAGCCCGTTGGTTGTTGTCATATTAAGTTGCTGATTGGAATAATTACGTTTAAAGATCTCTCCAACTGCTGTAAACCCAAGCACCGCTGCTGCATGCATCAATGTCGGCGCATCAGGTAAATTAATATTTTTATATGCCCCAGACTTTATGTCATCAGTAATTGTTAAAAAATCTCTCTCGAGCTTTTTAGTGTTCGCTTTAATAGCATACTCAAATAGTCGCTCTCTATAATCTTCTGCACTATTACGTGTTACCGGTTTTTTCATAATTATCCCCTGAGCATGGATTTTATTGTTATAAGTTTTAATTCTTGGTATATAAGGTTCAAACGTAATGAATGACTTGCCTCAAGTCAGTCAATAAAATTGATTACCTGTTTTTATGACTTCCGTTAAGTGTCCGCAAGATATTGTGACAATGATCGTCTTGCTGCACACTTACCGGGAGAGCCAACATTTTCGGTACGTGCAGGTAAATCAGGTCTACGTGCTATTGGAGAAGGGATCGCTGGTATGAGAACCCTAAATATTACTGGTGAGCCTGGTTGACGAACTGCAGACTGTAACCCAACAGAGCTCGCATCACCTTGACGCTGACGTAGCTGATCTCCTGGCAGTGATACATCTGGCTCAAGTAGCTTTGACGATACTGACAATTTATCGGATGCCGCAGCAGCTTTCTGCTCTTGTTGATACATAAAAGCTAGGGAACGCAAGCTATCAAAACTATGTTCCACATCGAACGTAGAAAGGCGGTCAACGACAGATCCTGGCACTGTGGAAGAGTCCATCCAAGAAGGAGAGTGCTGAGATGCTGCCCTTGCTTGTTTTAGTGAACTTGAAGATTGCGGTACAAGCCTGGAAAAATATGGTGACATATGCCTATCCAGCATATCATAGGGTGTAAACCGGCCAGGTTTATGACTCGGTTTTATTGCTTTCCCAATCTTTTGATCACTACTTCTTAAAGCTCCGGGACCTTCCGCTGACGGAGGTTCAACAGTAGCAACCGCACTTGGCTGTGATTGCATGGCTTTAATGGCTATTTCAAGCGGCTTGCCTTTATAGAGCGTATTTACCGGCAATCCTAATGCTAGTAAGCGATCAAGCGCTACAGCATCTTTTGTCTTGAAAATGGCAGAAAGTGTTGCTTCGCACCGGTCTTCAGATAAAGTCCTTGCTAATAATTTTTCCATGGCTGAATTTCGAGCATAAGGTTTTCGAGGCGCTGTAGGCAAAGTCATCCAATTTAGACCTTGTATTTCCACAGGTTCTTGTACATGTTGTTCATCCGACAAGGCTAAAAAGAGCGCGCCATACCCATCCACACACATGCGTACACTGGAAATTTTCTCTAACAGAGACTCAATCATACCCTCTTCTTTTTTTGCACACGCATAATGCAAGGGCATTAGACCATTCAACCAAAATTCATTTGCTAACGCACCGTGATTTAGTAAAAATCTCACAAAATCTGCATGACCTAATGTCATCGCTAAACATAATGGCGAAAGACTATTAGTCGTCCTGTCGCTCACTAAATTAGTGTCAATATCATTTAGTAACTCGGCAAGCGTGCAATCATTTCTCATGGCAGCGCCATGCATCAGCGTTGGTGCAAACATATATTTTGTTCTACACATTTTTTTCTTTTCTTCAGGATCGAGAACTGAAAGGATTTCCGTTACTTCAGCAAGACTAAGTTTTCCTACGCTAATGCCCTGACCCAAATTATCTGGTATTGCAGCGAATATATGTTGCATGTTGCCCCACTTTCAACATCACTGTGCGCGATGTTTTATTTTACTCCAAAATTCCAATTTCGATACACGTCATTTGGAACCCATTTCATATACACCCATTTAAGTGCACGTAAAAATGTTTTAGGATTTTTATACAGAGGGAGATTTTATCATAATATAAAAAAGGAAACTAACTTTATTTAAGTTTCCAAATTAAATCACTGTAGATACAAGCAGTAATGTACATAAAAAAATTGTTTAGGCAGGATATCAGAAGCTATTTATTTCTGCGTGGTTTCATCATCCCCATCGGGCTGATGCAATGGAGGAAAGCCGCCTTTAGGTAGATTCACCAAACGTAGCCCGCTCTTGATTTCAAAGCCCCAACCATGATGCGGTTCGGGCAATAAATTAATTTGTTGCTTTAAATTAGCACTATGTAGACGCTCTGTTTCTGAAAACAAAGGTAACATAGATTTTGACGTCTCGGGTTTGTTACCCACCCTTAAAACCCAGGCCATTCGCCATCAAAACGCACGCCTTCTTCACGTTGACGTACAACCTTGGTATGCGCAATACGCTCTTGTCGGCGCGACGAACCTTCCGTGCGGCGCGACGCTTCAAAAGATTCTAGAAACAGATCTAAATCACTACGGTGATTGTGGCCACTACGCCCTTTTACCCACATCACACATTTCTGCCAAAAACTCATATTACACTCCTGTTTTTGTATCTGCCGCGCATTCTTCTGACGCTACCGTTGGGAAGTACGGTGCGGTACCCTGCGCATGATCGGTCGCATCACGTACACCAGACAGTTCTTCAAATGTTGATAAGAGCTTTTGCTCAATGCCCTGTTTCAAGGTCATATCCGCCATACCGCAGCCCTGACACCCCCCCTGAAACTCTAACAACGCCAAACCATCTTCTGTTACTTCCACCAATATCACATGGCCACCATGATGCGCCAATTGCGGGTTAACCTCACTATTCAGCACATGCTGAATACGTTCGCTCAAACTGGCATCGATGGCGGGTTTTTTGCCATGAATATTGGGCGCCGTGATGGCTAACTGACCACCAATATCATCCTGCTGGAAGTCGATATTGGCTTCGTCTAAAAAGGGTGCACTTTCTGCGTCGATGTACAGCATAAAACCCGCAACCTGCTTTCGGATATCGCTGGGCAGTGATTCGCTTTGGGGGCAAAAGCTAATGCCAACCTCAGCCTTAGGGTGTCGGGGACGATCTAAAAATAAACGTAGACCTAAGTTTGGCTCAGGCTCTTTATCAATCAATGCACAAAAATGTGCGATTGCCGCTTCTGTTATGTGTATTGACACGTCACGCACCATGCATCCCCCTCAAAAAACAGTACCATTGTACCTATTATGCCTGCGCTACGCACCCTTCCCAGCCGCCCACAGACACATGGCTTCCAAAGATTAGTAATTCAACTTATTTAATTTCATGAAATTCTTTTTCGAGCAGGTCTAAATAGGCTGTGAAGTGGTAGCGTTTATTGCGTTTAACTGGGGTTTCTAGGACAATACCCAAAGCAACAAACTGAACTAACACACGATGCACCGTATTATATGATTTGCCCAAAGCATGACTCATCATTGAAACCGTGGTAATTGGCTGTGCAAAGAGCGCATCCAGCACACCCAGTGCAGTTTGTTGTATGCCCTGAAAATCAGGCATTGCTGAAATTTTCGTTTTTAGGTCCCGCTCTAGAATCTCAATTGCGATCGCTCGTCTATAGGCATCTTGCGCACTATCTCGGATAGCGCACAGATAATACGCCAACCAGCCCTCAAAATCCCCGTGCGTCCGTACGCGATCGAGCGAACGATAATAATCCATTTGGTATTTTTTAAAATAATAAGATGGATATAAGATTGGCGTGGTTAGTAGCCCACCGTCCATTAACATCAGCACAATTAACAGCCGTCCAATACGGCCATTACCATCCAAAAAAGGATGGATGATCTCAAACTGTACATGTGCCAATCCCGCGCGAATTAAAGGAGACATATCGGATGGCTCATTCATGTAGCGCTCTAAATCGCTCATTAAACGTGCAAGCTCCGGGGCCGGTGGCGGGACATGTGCTCCTACGCGAACTGATTGCCGACGCAATTGACCTGGGGACGATTTCTCGCTCTCACCTGCGCTCATCAGCACTTCATGTGCGCGCAAAAGAACCCTAGATACCAAAGGCAAACCATCACACTGCATTAACTGCAGCGCTGCTTCCAAGGCTTTAGAATAATTCAAAACAAGTTGGGTGTCCTTGCTTATGACTGCTTGGCCAAGTGGTTGTGTGAACACCTCAATCAGCGTTGTGTGAATACCTTCTATCTCAGACGATAGCAGGGCTTCTTTAACCACATACGCCTTAATAAATCTCTGAACATTAGGTACACTTAAGCCATTCAATTGCCCCAATGCAAAACTAGCTTCCCCATACTTTTGCATCAAATCCGGCGTCAATGTTAACGGCGGATTTGATGGTGGTAAAGGATGTGGCACAAAGTACTGCAAGTCGCCGAGTACTTGGTAAACGCCTGTTTCACGCATGGGTGCATCCTCTCCTATTGGCCATCATATTTCAACAAACATGCCTTTTCTGAAATAAGAGTACACCAAAGTATCTGTTATTTCAATAATTGATGAATTTTTGAAATAACGGGAAGAAATTTAGCCTCTTATTTCCATATAAGCTCCAAAATTGAAATAAGCGTTATAGTACGAATGCGTGCAGCATCACCTTATTTGACCCCATTGAACCCCCCGTCTCGCTCACCACCTATGAGGGCGCTACACTGTAGTTGGGCCCCTGACAGGTAAAACACATGGCAGACCGCAATACATTAGACTTTGCACAACAAGCAGAACAGATGATGGCCATCTTAGAAAATCGTCTACAGAGCGGCCAAAAGGATATGGTCAAGAACTTATTGATCCTCAAATTTAAAACCCTCTATGAGCTTGGCGTAGCCAGCGGGCGCCTATATGAAGCCGAAGGCGTCTTTCCATATGGGGACAAATAGTTAATCACGGCCCAGACTATTGTAACCACACCCAATTAATGCGTGTAATGGTGCGCATTTGCCTTCAGTTTTCTTGTAATCGACTATAATCTCAACAGTGTTTTTTTTGAGCAAAAAACCATGGAACGACGACCTTCATCAAAAAATGGCCCCGCACAGGGCGCACCAGATGCAAGAAACAATGCAAACTATGTGCGTAATGTGGCAGACATCACGGACTTTTATTTGACACAGCTTCAATATGAATTGAGCAGCCGCTACCCACGCAATGGCGTTATTCAGTTAAAAGCAGAATTACTGAGAGTACAAGAACAAGCCTTGGTGGATACTCAGCTAAAGTGCGACTCACGATTGGAGACGTACCTTGAATTTTTAAATGCATTAGACAAGCTAGAAGACCAGCAGCTCTCCAAGCTAGCCGCAGAGTTGACGCCGGTCACGTCACTAACCACAGAAAAATTGACCGAGGTTCTCAAGACGCTGCCAAAGAAACGCGACGCGCAAAAAAATCGACCCAGACCAAAACATTAAGGTACAAATAGAGGACCACTGTGTATGCGTGAAGCAGATAGCCAATTGAGTTACAGAAAAGCAAGCCTGAATGATTTGCCCAAAATTATTGCGCTATTGGCAGACGATGAATTAGGAAAGACACGCGAACAGTCAGAGGCAATACTTGACCCGGCATATACTGAAGCATTTCACAAGATTGATGCCGATCCCAACCAGTTTTTGATGGTTGTTGAAGACGACGCCGATATTGTTGG
The DNA here is from genome assembly GCA_040389145.1 of Pseudomonadota bacterium. Taxonomy (GTDB): domain Bacteria; phylum Pseudomonadota; class Gammaproteobacteria; order Berkiellales; family Berkiellaceae; genus JAZKAM01. Next base: position 5,136 of record JAZKAM010000034.1, on the reverse strand, counting down.
CACATGCCACTTAACCTTGATGCCCTCACTCACCTTCCGTGGCGCTACCCGCCTGCAAGTCGAAGCCGTTCATGTCGCATCAGACCGGCGCAGCCAAGGGATTGGCGCATGGATGCTCAAGGCTGCAATTGCCTATGGCAAAGCGCACGACGCCCGTATGGTACAACTCACCACCAACAAAAAACGTACAAGAGCCAAGGCATTCTATGAACGCCTTGGCTTTATCGCATCCCATGAAGGTATGAAATTATTGATCCGGGACAAGTGACGACAGACTAGCCCCGCTCATCTTCGTCTAAACGGCCTTCATGCTCCAGCCATAGAACGTTAATAATCCCACAGCAACAGGCAAAGAGTACGCCCAAAATCCAAGTAAAGTACCACATATCTTCTCCTAATAGGATTCAGTGCTGTTGATTGTTTGACCTGTTACCTTGCCGCGCACAATAGAAAACACCCAAGTGGTGTACGCCAAAACGATCGGTAAAAATACCGCAACTGCCACCAACATGTACATTAAGGTTCGATGACTCGATACCGTATCCCAAATAGTTAAACTATGGTTCGGTTGAGATATAGAAGGCATCACAAAGGGGAACAAGGCAAACGCCATGGTTGCCAACACGGATGCACAACAAATGCTCGAACACACCAAACCAACAAAGGGCCAATATGCCTTTGCGGCAACCATGGCCAATGCACAGGCCAAAAAGGCCAGCACAGGCGCAATCAACAGTAAGGGATAGGTGCGGAAGTTACTCAGCATCCCCTGCGACACATGTTCCACAATTTTTTCTGTGGGTGCAAAAGAAGAGCCAGAGTCCGGCATACTGACAATTAAATACCCATCCAAAAAGTGCGAAGCAATACCCGTGGCACAAAATAGGACAATGAACAGTGTGCCTGAACACAACACAGCAGTGCGCGCACGCTGTTGCAACACCCCTTGGGTTTTCATTTGAATAAACAAACCACCTTGCATGCACAACATGGCAACGCTAACCAAGCCAGCACCCAATGCAAAAGGATGCAGTAAGTCGATGAAGGCACCCGTGTTCACAATGCGTAGCGTGTCATCGAAATGAAAGGACACCCCCAACAATAGATTCCCTAACGCCACACCAAACAATAAAGCGGGCAGAAAGCCACTAATAAACAAAGCAGCATCCCACGTATTACGCCACTGCTTGCTCGGCAGTTTACTACGGTAATCGATGCCAGGTGGTCGCAATATCAAGGCCAATAAGACCAGCAACATAGCAAGGTAAAAGCCTGAAAACGCCGCCGCATAGGCGAAAGGCCATGCAGCGAACAAGGCACCACCTGCCGTAACCAACCAGACCTGATTGCCTTCCCATGTGGGACCGATACTGTTCAACAAAATACGGCGGTCTTCATCTGCTTTACCTACCCAAGGGAGCAGACACGCAACACCTAAGTCCATACCACCTGTAATGGCAAAGCCAATCAATAGTGCGCCGATTAGTCCCCACCAAATCAATTTTAAGGTTTCATAATCTAATAACATGCCTACTCTCCCTGCTCTAGCGCATAGCGACCGGTGCCCAAAGCACTCGGGCCAAGACGTGCGTATTTGATCATCAGATACAGCTCAACCACCAACAAAGCAGTATATAAAACACCTAGAGCAATTAAGCTGGTCCATACCTGGCCTGCACTGATGGAGGACGCGCCCATATAGGTAGGCAATATTTCCGCAATGGCCCAAGGTTGTCGACCATATTCTGCCACAATCCAACCCACTTCACAGGCAATCCAGGGTAATGGCAAACTCCAGAGTGCCGCTTTAAGGAAGGTACGTTTTTGTAGCAATACACCCTTGATATTGTAGTAGCAGGCAAAGATAAAGAGACCAAGCATCCAGAAGCCTAGCCCCACCATTGCACGGAAGCCAAAGAACACGGGCCATACTTTTGGAATACTGTGTCGTGCAGCTTGTTTGATTTGCTCATCGGTTGGGTTAGCCATGTCCGGCGCGTAGCGCTTTAACAACAAGCCATAACCGAGATACTTCTGGTATTGCTCAAACTCGTGTTTTTGACGTTCTGTGGGGTGCGGTGTGGCACGCAATTCCTGTAACAATGCATATGCCTTTGCGCCCTTATGGATAAACAACTCATTCCGGGCAATTAAATCATTCAACCCTATAACGGGCTCATCCAAGGACCGCGTTGCAATAATTCCCATCAAATACGGAATTTTCACAGCATAATCAGTACGACGCATTTCTTCATTGGGGATACCAAACACGGTAAAACTTGCTGGTGGCGTTTCGGTTTCCCATTCACTTTCAATGGCAGCCAGCTTTACTTTTTGTACGACCCCTAGTTCATAGCCACTTTCATCCCCCAAAACGATGACAGAGCAAATAGAGGCCAAGCCAAAAGCGGCTGCAACTGCAAAGGAACGGCGGGCAAAGTTTTTATCACGACCTTTTAACAGGTAATAACTGCTAATAGATAATACGAACATAGCGCCAGTGACGTAGCCCGCCGCCACAGTATGCACAAATTTTGCTTGAGCCACAGGGTTAAAAAATACTTCACTCAGACTGGTCAATTCCATCCGCATGGTATTGTAGTTAAATTCTGTGCCTACAGGGTATTGCATCCAAGCGTTGGCAATTAAAATCCATAGTGCCGACATGTTAGAGCCAATAGCGACTAGCCAGGTAACCGTGAGATGTTGTATACGAGATAACTTATCCCAACCGAAGAAAAATAAACCTACAAAGGTGGACTCTAGAAAGAACGCCATCAAACCTTCAATGGCTAAAGGTACACCGAAGATATCCCCGACATAGTGGGAGTAATACGCCCAGTTCGTGCCAAACTGAAACTCTAAAGTAATCCCTGTTGCCACGCCCATCGCAAAGTTAATGGCAAACAGCTTGCCCCAAAAACGGGTCATGTCCTTATATATGGTTAGCCCGGTCAATACATAGACCGTTTCCATAATGGCCAAAATGAAGGACAGACCTAAGGTCAAAGGTACAAACAGAAAGTGATACATTGCCGTCAAAGCAAACTGCAGGCGCGAAAGGTCTACTACCCAAGGATCAATCATTTTTGCCATTTCCTGTAACTGGTGGGACGACGGATTGTGATAAGAGGTGGTCGCCAAAACGCTCTGGTGTCAGCGACTTAGACACCGGATGGCCAAATAGCCAACGCCCTAGCGCCATAATTGCCAGCAATTTAATCACAAACACCCAAGAAAGTTCTTTTGCTAACATATACAATACAAACCACACAAAGAGAACTGCTTTGGAGTATGGCCTTTGCTGAAAAATTGTCAAGATTAGTGTAGGAACTTACTTCCGTATAAATAGATAACGCACCACAGAGCATTATTAAACTATGACTACCAGATAAAGTAGGTCTACTAAAACGCTAGTGCCACCATAAAGAAGAATCAGTCGCATTTAGCTTCTAGACGGCTGCGCCCTCTTGGTGCATCTACCCTTAAATGTCCCGTAAAAAATTTCCATTTTTTCCTATCATCCTGGCAGTCCACATTTAATGAGTATAAATCATGCAAAAACTAAATCCTGCACTCTCTTCGGAACTGAAAGAAATCATGCAAAGCAATTTTTTGGTACAGGAGTTATACAGCAGCGCCACCGCCACACAGGATTTTTTTTCATTACCAAAAAAATATACAGGTTTAAGTGAAAGTGGAGTTTCAGAATTTTTGAGCAAATTAACCAACGCTCAAGCTCCGTGGTTTCTCGCACATTATAAAAAATCATTAATTAAATATCTAAATGAACATGATAATGGGACAACCGACTATAACGATGATGAAGTGCTTTCCAAATTAATTAACCAAAAAAATGAAAGCGAAATAGGACAGGCACTAGGCCTGCCATCGCTGAGCGAAGAATATGGATTCAAAGCGAACGAAAATTTCCCATTAAAGGTAACGTTTGAAAAGATTGACAAAAGCAAAAACTCTGTCGTTGCGCCAGATGAACAATTAAAGAAAAATATTAAGGCGCTTGCTGTTTTATTGAAAGTAAAAACACTTATAAACAAATTTGAAAATGAAAATAAATACCAAAGAAGTGTTAACCTTTTAAAATATGATCTAGATGCATTATCGAAAGAAGCAGACAATGTCCATCAGCAAGCAGTACAAGCAGAAGCAGATACGGATAGCCTTTTTAATCACAGTGAGCTAACAGATGATAACTATCATTCTGACGACACCAGTAGTCTTGGCGGTCTCTCTTCCCTAAGCTCTCTCTCGAACATGAGCGCTATAACTCAATTTGGTCAAGAGGATGGACCCTATGGATTTCCTCCGGAACAATATTACGAACCCAGTGATACCACGTCAACAACAAGCAATCATACGCAAGTCTCAACCACTGCTGCAACGCCGACATCTTCTAACGCAAGCATTCGATCTACTCAAGAACGACGTGCACATCAACGCCCAACTTCTTCCTTCAATCTAAAACCAACAGAAAGTAAGCCAGGAATACTCAGTTGGTTCAAGAAAAAACCTAAAACCAGAACACAAGAAAAGGTTGTAACACCTATCCCTCAGACAACAGACAGGAAATTAAAGCAAAAATAAATCCAAACTAAAGACCAATTTTATTAACCTTCCAACACCTTCGCTGCGCCAAACGCCAGAGGCATCTGCGTGTGGACGCAGCGAAGACATCTGGAAGACCCTATGGTCTCTGTCCTAGCCCTGCTCGCTTGAATACCAGGCCATCAAACCAATAATCGAGCAACTAATAGGTATAACGGTCCACCAGCGTATTTCAAACTGATAAAAACTAAACAAGTAGCCGGCAACAAAGCCCAAACTTGAAAACCAATACCACGGAAGATGCCCCAATACTTCCGTCATCTTTTCATATCCAGCATGCGCCTTGGCATCCGCATCATATTTTGCTAGTTTTTCTTGCATGCGGTCTTTAACAATATCCATTTTGTACTGCGCCTTGTAGTTCAATTCAACAGCCAATAGCTCTAACCTTTCCCTTACAGCCATCAACTCTTCACAAACCACAGCGTTTAGCGCCATTGCCATCTGCTCTAATTGAGAGTCCAGATCAGCGATCTTCTCTACCTCGAAATCAGTTTGTATTGCTTGTGT
>JAZKAM010000033.1:0-3181 GCA_040389145.1 Pseudomonadota bacterium | reverse complement strand
GTTTACGAATAATCATTCGCATTTACTTTTACATTGCTTTGATTTTTCGGCTTTTTTTAGTGTGTATCCTTTATTAAGAGCCAATAACACGTTTACTCCACAACTTGGCCTCACGATATTGATGTCTTCCATTCGGCAACACAATATCATGCTGACCGAACCAGACTCCCCGCATCAAGTTGATATTGTGCCTTCAGTTAAAGAAAAAATAGGCGAGTATTTAATACCGTTTGAACAACACGATTCAATCGAATTACAACAACGCGGGCTTGATTTTATTCAATTGTATGAAACGGTTTATACGATGATATTAGGCAACGGGGTCATCAATATAGAGGATACCATCGCAAGAGCTTATGTTATAAACGAAGATCGATTTTATTTATTCCCTGTATTTTCAATCGAAGCGCATTTAATTGAGTGGCAGTCGTATTATCCGGCCAAAGTGATCCATCGTTTTATTCAACGGTTAATTCAAGCCAATCAACGCAAGTCCATAAAAAACAAGGATGGTGAATATACAAGCAATGTTCGATTGTTTATAGAAGGAATGTTCACTATATTAATTCATTCTGATGGAAACTTTCGGGTCGTTATTCATGTTGACCGCGATATGATAGCGCTGCCCACCAGTACAGAGGATCAATGGGCGATTGAATTTCATGGAAAACGAATGTCAGCCGATTGTGTTATAACTGATAATGTGATTCAACTGTTCAGCCAGAAGTTACCCATGATACAGTTAACACGTCAATATACGCGTGACGATGTATTTTTAATTCCACAATGTGTTTTTTATCTCAATGAAAAAAGTTTTAAATTAACGGATTTTTTCTTTCCAAAACAGGATGAGGAGTTTTACTTATAATGTTTGGTATCGATTCTCATCAAACCTTACCAAACGCCATCAGCATGAGCTATGCTGCTTGGGACGATTATATGGCCCATATTTGGTATAACTTACTTTATTTTTTCGATCTTAAATTAGATGGCGTTATTATTGAAGTGGCTCCTGGCGGTTCCACCAAAATTGCACAGGCACTTGAAAAAATGGTATTTCGAGGTGATGTGCATCTGATTGAACCGCAGGCAGCATTAGGTCGGGATATTTATCATCGGTACCAGCAGATTTTACCAAAAGCAACCATTCACTTACACCAGAACACATTACAGGAAGTAATAGGACAGCTGCCTAAACGAGTGGACGCACTGGTATCCAATCACGCGTTGGATGATATGTTGCTTGCAGAAACACATTATACCACGCCAGATCTGTTCCACTGGGCGGCTAGAGGGGATGAACAATCTATTGTTCCTTACCAACAAATCTGGGGACAATTAAAAAATAACCCGCAAGAATTGCAACGGTGTATAAACAATATAATAAACCTATGGACTTCAACAATTCATGACGTACAGCCAAAAAATGTTCTGTTAAGCCAGTACTCGAGCTTTCATATGGCCCTTCACCAACTGGATGATTTAAATCACGAAGCCTGGAAAATGCTACAGTCTTTACAACAAATCTATGCTCACCATTGCCTACCCCCACCCATTATTCAAACTATCTTAAATAGTATGAAACATTATAATAATCCCCATATTGGCTTCAATATTTTGAATGCTAAGCATTGGCTAGGGGCTGTTATTTAAATCACAAGGAGCATCAATAGAGTGAAATTGACCAACCTAAAAAACACAGAGTTCCCCATTACAATGCCCGTTTTTTTTGCAACGTTAGTCATTGGCGTGGGGGCTGGTTTGAGCGGCATGCTGCTTGTTTATTTACTTCATTTTATTCAGCATATAGCTTATGGATATAGCCTTCATTCAATCATCAGTTCTGAGCGCTTTTTAGCGGGCGTCACCGCTGCATCATCACAACGGCGCGTCATAGTGCTTACCCTATGTGGTTTAATCGCAGGCGGAGGATGGTGGGCGATTTATCGTTTTGGTAAACCACTTGTTGGCATCCCTGAGGCGGTAAAAACAGACCCATCACGCATGCCTCGTCTCACGACAATCCTACACGCATTGTTACAAATGATTACCGTGGCCATGGGTTCACCGTTAGGTCGGGAGGTGGCGCCAAGAGAGGTGGCTGCTGTGTTTGCTAGTTGGTTTTCTCTTAAAATGGGTCTCACACTAAGTGATGCCAAAGTGATGACGGCCTGTGGAGCCGGGGCTGGATTAGCCGCAGTCTATAATGTACCTCTTGGTGGCGCCCTGTTTACCTTAGAAGTATTATTACGTAATTTTAACGGTTCTGTAGTTTTACTCGCGATTATCTCATCAACGATTGCGGTCGTTATCTCAAGGCTGGGGCTTGGGGATGTTAGTCAATATGAGATTCACTTTTTAACGATAAACTCGTCATTAGTGCTATGGTCTGTTGTCACGGCGCCTATTTTTGGAGTAACGGCTTACTGGTTCAGTCGGGGGGCTTCTTACATGGGGCGCCGCGTTCAGCACAATTGGCAAGTTCCTTTCTATTGTCTATTGAATTTCTTCATGATAGGACTATTAGCAATTTATTTCCCTGCAATTATAGGCAACGGCATCAGCGCGGCTCAAGTCGAATTTAGTAATGCATTGGGTATTGAGCTGAGTGCTATCCTTTTGATATTAAGAATTTTCATTACATTAACGAGCATTCGAGCAGGAGCCCATGGCGGTCTTTTAACACCGTCAGTTGCCAATGGCGCTTTACTTGCCGTGGTCTTGGGTTGCGTTTGGCGATTGTTAGGGTCAGATACGGACTTGAGTGCATTTGCAATTGTGGGTGCCGCGGCATTTCTGGCTGTCGCTCAAAAAATGCCACTCACTGCGATTATTCTTATTTTTGAATTCACACGAGTTGATTTCAGTTTTATGTTACCTGTTTTATGTGCCGTGATCGGTGCTGTAGCTGTGTCTCGTTTATGTGCTTATCTAGAAACGAGCCATTGAACTTAAACGTAAATTTTTAGATCCAAACCTTGATTGCGCTAGCGCTCCATCAAGGCTACGTATTCTGTTGTGACAAAAATGAACTCGAATTTACAATGGGGGTAATAAACTGGATGCAAATATTTCTATTGATTTCAATGCAAGGATGGCCACAATGGGCGATATATCAATCGCACCTAAACTGGGTAATACCTTTCGAATGGTTCGTAATAGAGGTTCTGTGACAAGAAAC
>JAZKAM010000032.1:0-5176 GCA_040389145.1 Pseudomonadota bacterium | reverse complement strand
TCGCGTTTTAGAGGCCAGTGAAGTACCAGACTCTACAAAGCTGTTGAAACTGCTGATTGATTTGGGCCCTACTCTTGGCAAGCGACAAGTGTTTTCGGGCATTCGTCCCTTCTTCACACCAGATACCATCGTGAATACGTTGGTTGTCGTGGTAGCAAACTTGCAGCCGCGTAAAATGCGCTTTGGTACATCAGAAGCCATGGTGCTCGTTGCTGCATCTGCTGACGGCACCTTGCATGCTGTTCAACCCCACCAAGGCGCACAGCCTGGCGATGAAGTTCGATAACCATAGGAACCAATATGATGAAGGATAAAGAATACGCTGAAAAACGCGAACGCTATGTGGCAATCACCAATCAATATACGTTTACCGGGCTATATTTGATTTGCCTGCTTATACCTTGGTGTATTCTAATATCGTCAATCTTATATCTGCGTGTGAATTTGCACATAACATCGATTTATCTGTCACTTATTTATTTTCTCATTCTATCTATTGTATCTCGCTGGGCTACTGAAAGACTGTACAAATATTTGTACCCCAAATGGCTGGATAAAAAGATTGCCAAACTAAAAGCCAAGGGAATGTGGCCTACAACCCAACAAGAAACTGAGGCTTGAAGCATGTCTAAAGCATCTCACCTGGTTTTTCAGCCTGAAGACAGTGGGATTGCGCTTGGCCAAGATAAATACACTGCAGATATAGATGCCTGTTTACCACAACTGCAATGCGGCCGTTGTGGTTTTAATGGCTGCGCACCGTATGCACAGGCCATTGCCGCCGGAACCGCGCCCATAAACCGGTGCGCGCCCGGCGGCCAAGCAACCATCGATGCATTGGCTGCCGTATGCGAAGTACCTACGCTTGTGCCAGAACCACAAACCGAACACCCAGTAACGTGGAACAACCAAGTAGCCTTTGTTCATGAATCTGCCTGCATTGGCTGCACATTGTGCTTGCGCGCCTGCCCCACCGATGCCATCGTAGGCGCTATTCAACAAATGCATACCATCATTGCAGAAGACTGCACCGGCTGCCGTTTGTGTGAGCCCGTTTGCCCAACGCAATGTATTGAAATTGTGCAACGGGAAACCGTGACAGCACCAACTTGGAATCCCAACAGTGCATCCGATAAACAACAAGCAGAATCGTCACGCACACGCTACCATGCCCACTTGGCACGCTTACAAGAATCTAAAGCTTTAGCGCAACAAAAACAAATGCGCCAAGAAATCAAAGAATCCTTACAGCGCGTCAAGCAAAGACGGGCAAACAGCACTCTAAAAACTGATGAGCAAAACGGTGAAACCAATGACACCTAAATCCGTACACGCCATTTTTGAATACTTTGCTGCGCACGACGCGCACCCTGCGACTGAGCTGCTTTATAGAACACCCTTTGAATTGCTCATAGCCGTTATGTTGTCGGCACAATCCACCGACTTGCGCGTCAACTTGTGCACCCCTGCACTATTTACAGTGGCACCCACCCCAAAAGCGATGTTAGCGCTAGGGAAAGTACATTTAGAAAAATTAATTTCCAGCATTGGCTTATATCGCACCAAAGCAAAGCATGTATTGGCCACGTGCGCCCTATTAATAGAGCGACACCAGGGTGAAGTCCCCGATACCCGTGAAGCATTAGAAGCCTTGCCTGGCGTCGGTCGAAAAACTGCCAACGTGTTACTCAACACCTTACATGGTCATCCTACTTTAGCAGTAGATACCCATGTATTCCGTGTGGCTAACCGTACTGGTTTAGCCCATGGAAAAACGCCCAATGCTGTCGAACAACAACTGGTGAAGGTAATCCCTAGCAAATATTTACGCCACGCCCATCATTGGTTAATTTTACATGGACGTTACACCTGTACTGCCCGAAAACCCAAATGTCCGACATGTCCTATTAGGCAGCAATGTGAGTATGATGAAAAAACAGAAGAGGTGTAAATAACAGAATGTGCGGGTATGAGATTTAATTTTTTAAAAGCCCCTTAAACTGCCATACTTGTTAATTTACTGCGTCGGATTCAATTAAATATACAAATAGAACATTTAATTTTTAAAAATAGAAAAATTAGATGTAAGCTAAAGCTATCTCAATATGAATTATTCCCTTATTACACCGTGCAGTATCAACATCCTATGAATAATAAATATTAAATAGGTATTGCTTAGTTATCTAAGTTGGGTTTAGAATCAAACTTCTGGATTTTAAGTGCGGTGAGTATGGACACTCCGATTAGGTTTAGATACACATTATAGGCGAATGAGACCATCAAATAATTTGGAGTAAAAACCATGCTTAAGAGTGAATTCGGTGCTAAATTTCCACAGCCTTTCCCTGCAGACGTTTCAAATATGGTGTATAACCCGAATTATCTTCTTAAATTTTTTGGTCCCGGCGTTCACAATCCTGACGTCCCCTGTTTAAAACTGGCTGAATTTAAACATTATATGACAGGTACCGCTATTGAATGCCCAAAGTTAATTGAAGCACTTGTAACACTGATAAATCTTGGAGCCTCTGGAGAAAAGAGCGATAGTACCCACAACCGCCATTTTATCAGTACAACTGGAACAAAGATCGAGCTTACGCTTTACCATGGTGTTGAAGCCAAAGAAGTACAGGACTGCGCCATAACTCTGACATGCGGAGAGCATACCATTCGTTTCTGCATTGAACCCTTAGAAAATCTTGAGTTTACAGTAGGCGCTGAATTTAGGGCTGGACTTGAAAGAAAAGATTCTGGAAGAAAAGAATCTCCTGCATCAAAACCTATACCAACACCTCGTCCTGGATTTGCTGTCCACGAAAAGACACCGCCAATCCCCAAACGTGACGCCACCTATATGAACCTTAATGAATTTTATGCCGCCCCAACTAAACCAACACCTGCTCAAAGACCAACACCTGCTCAAAGAAAAGACGTCACTTCCGCTATGTCGGGTCTGAAGGTTTAAATGAACCACCGCGCCTCACCTCTAGAGGCATAATTGACTTCTATCACTCTGTTTATGGGCCATCTAGAATTTTATTCTTGATGGCCCAATTAGTTTTAGAGCTAAATCAGCAATTATGCTGTCTGCTAAAACCCACAAGGTCATGTCAACAGCAAAGTAAATGCCCCCTAAGGCCTTGAACACCAACTCCCACACACAGCTTTAACTCCTTGGCCCCGCCCTACTTACAGCTCAAATTCTACTTAGGATTTGAATCATCGGCAGAACCCCAAGCCACACCAGCATTGACGCCACATGGCCTATGCGCGATAGTAGGCAAAGCAAACTCATTTAACACTTTTTAGGACGTCATGGACTATCTGGAACTTGCCCGAGCAGATGATTGCCATATCCATTTACGAGACGGCCCCTTCTTATCCCGTACCGTGCCCGATATTGCCCGATTTTGTGGCCGGGCTATTGTCATGCCCAATTTGGTGCCCCCCATTAAAACAGCGGCTGATGCCCAAGCATACCGGGACCGCATTTTGGCCCATGTACCAGCTGGGGTAGATTTTGACCCAAAAATGACTCTTTATCTGTGTGATGACACCACCCCCTCAGAAGTAGCCGAGGCGGCGAAAAGCCCCCATATTATTGGCTACAAGTGGTACCCACGTGGCGCCACCACCCACGCCGACTGGGGAGTTTCTGACCCTAATAAATTACATGCCGTATTTGAAGCCATGACACGACACGGCTTAGTGTTATTGGTGCATGGAGAAGTAACCGATGTTGACGTAGATGTGTTTGACCGAGAGGCAATCTTTATTGATCGTTACTTAGCCAATATACGTCGTCAGCATCCAGAATTAAAAATCGTGTTAGAACACATCACAACCGAGCAGGCTGTGGACTTTGTATTGTCCCAACCCCACCATACGGCAGCGACCATCACAGCCCATCACCTATGGTACAACCGCAATGCTATGTTTCAAGGTGGTTTGCAGCCACACCACTACTGTTTGCCGGTATTGAAACGTAAACAGCATCAAGAGCGCCTTCAAGCGGCTGTGCGGTCTGGCGATGCACGATTCTTTATGGGTAGCGACAGCGCACCTCATACACGTAATAAAAAAGAAGCCTGTATTGGCTGTGCCGGCATTTATACTGGCTTTGCACTCCTACCCTACTATGCCGAAATTTTTGAGCGCATCGGTGCATTACCTGCTTTAGCAGACTTTGCTCATAAACATGGCGCCGATTTCTATGGTTGGCCCAAGGCTACTGGGAAAATCGTACTTGAAAAAAAGACCTGGGTAGTTCCAGACCACCTCACTTACGGGGATGAGACCTTAATACCTTTCCTCGCCAATCAACCCCTAACCTGGCAACTCAAGGACTAATACCATGTCTACTCACCATTTATCTGACCGCTTTCGTGGTTTTTGCCCCGTTGTTGTCGATGTTGAAACCTCTGGCCTAGACCCCAAAAAAAATGCCCTGCTAGAGGTCGGCGTCGTCACGCTAAAAATGGATGAACATGGGTTATTGCATCCTGACACTGAAGCATCATGGCACGTAGAGCCTTTTGCGCATGCGGTCTTTGATGAAGAAGCCATGCGCATCACAGGTATTAATCCTTTCCATCCATTTCGCTTCGCCATTCCTGAATCAGAAGCGATGGAACAATTCTTCAATTTTGTTAATCAAGCAAAAAAACAAAGCAAATGTACCCGCGCAGTACTGGTCGGACAAAACGCTTGGTTTGATTTACACATGGTGCAAGCTGCAGCCACCCGTGTTGGTCACAAAAAAAACCCATTCCATCCTTTTACCTGCTTCGATACAGCAACGCTGAGTGGGCTAGTTTATGGACACACCGTCCTGTCTAAAGCACTAGGCCACGCAGGCATTGATTACGATAGCGAACAAGCCCACTCAGCGCTGTACGACGCTAGAGTAACCGCAAATCTGTTCTGTACCATCGTTAACCGTTGGAAGGACTTTGGCGGTTGGCCCTTAAAAGGTCTTAATGAAACTCACGAAGCTGAGGCAGACGACCAAAACTTGTAGGACGATGCTAAATATATACATACCAGGCCGGTACTGATACTGGACCCAGTCCACTGTCCATCGGTCTGCGCCACGCACAATCGCCCGCTTGCTGCGTAACTCATAGACCAAAAGTCCGCTCAGTCCAAGCGCAATTGCCAGTAAAAACCAGTCTGC
>JAZKAM010000031.1:5021-7245 GCA_040389145.1 Pseudomonadota bacterium | reverse complement strand
GTTTTGCCCACCCCCTGGCTGCCCCACAAATATAAGAAGGCCTCACCGGTGCCTTGAGCAACAGCAAACATTTGAGCCAATAGGTTGACGTTAGCGCCTGGATAAAAGTTATGAAGGGTCTCCTCATCTTTTAGCTGAACGCCTAAAGGCAATTGCGCAAATTGTTGTTCGTTCATCGAATTGTCGCACCCCGCCCATCACCATTGCCTAAGATAGCCACCGAAACATCAGATTCTGCGTATCCCCTCCTGGCACCAATACCATCTGGGGAACTGCCCGTATTGCCTGTAACAGCGCCGGTATGCCACCTCTAGGTCGTAATTCTAACACGATTACGTCTTTATCGATCGACACCAAGCTAACCGACTCGTTGACAGACAATTGCGTCAAATAATTCATCATGTTTTTAAACTGACTTAAAGTCTGAACTTTTTGTAGACTGATGTATAAGGGCTCAAGTACCAGAACATGCTTCTGCTCTGCATCATGTTGAATTAAGGTTTGGGCAGTTTGCGTAAACCCTTGATTCATCAACAATTCTAGAGAATCTGCACTGACGTTGATGTGCCAAAGGTCCTGATTTGCACCAAAATGCCAAGAAGCTGACCAGCCTCCGCCCACAGGCTTGATATCCGCCAGTACCCAAGCACCACCCCGGTATCGTTGTGATGCCTGGGCGACGCCTAAAGGCGTTGATTGAATCGCATCCAACTCTTCCAAATCTAAAACAGGCACTACCACAGGTAGCCCAACCTGCTCAGAGGCCCGCTGCACTTGCGTAAATAGCGTCTGGTCTTCCGTAACCCACTGCCCGCTTAACGTGAGCCAAACTACGGTTAACGGCCGCTTTGCTGTCCATGCAGGTATTTGTGACTCCGCCAATAATTGGCGAATTCTGCCCTCATTAAACTGCAACCGCAGCACCGTACCCTCTGCCTGTGATTCATACTGAAACCAATCCACCCATTGCTCGGGCTGTTCGAAAGCAGCCGTTAACCGTGGATCTTGCCGCAAATCAAAGCGGGCCGTATGTTGCGCCAATACTTCAGCCAATGCGGACTGAATATAGCCCGTACGATCTGACAATGCTTGTGTTTGCACGGGTATAGTGACCTGATAATTTTCGGACGGCGGTAATGCAAAAAGAGGGGCAAACAGCCCGCTACAGAGCAAAAGCGCACAGGCAGTTAGGCTCTGAAAGAGTCGGTATAATGGCCGATCTGGCATATGATCCAAGGGGCTGGTACTATGAGTCAATTCTAAGATCACAAGTTAGCATTTTTTCAATGAAACAACCAATTACTTATGCCGATTCTGGTGTCGACATTGACGCCGGAGATGAACTGGTACGTCGCATTAAACCTTTGGCGAAAGCCACCATGCGCCCTGAAGTTTCTGCTGGGATTGGCGGGTTTTGCGCACTGGTCGATTTACCCTTTAATCGCTATAAATCACCCGTCTTAGCCTCTTCGACAGATGGCGTGGGCACGAAACTGCGTTTGGCTATGGATTGCCAGCAGTTTGAAGGCGTGGGGATCGACCTCGTCGCTATGTGCGTGAATGATTTAGTGGTTTGTGGCGCTGAACCTTTGTTTTTCTTGGATTACTATGCCACCGGCAAATTGGAAGTAGACACAGCGGCAACCGTCATAGGCAGTATCGCTAAAGGTTGTATTGAAGCAGGCTGCGCTTTAGTAGGCGGTGAAACCGCCGAAATGCCTTCTTTTTATCAAGATGGTGATTTTGATTTGGCTGGCTTTAGTGTTGGCCTGGTCGAGAAAGCAGACATTGTGACAGGCAAAACAATTCAATCAGGTGATGTGCTTTTAGGATTAAGCTCATCTGGTTTTCACGCCAATGGCTTTTCTTTGGTACGAAAAATTTTAAGCACGCGTAACATTCCTTTAACCAGCCAAGTCGCCGGTGTTCCCCTATCCACCCTACTGCTTGCCCCAACCCGCATTTATGTTAAAGCCGTCTTGGCATTACATCGTGCTGGGCTATTGTTGGGCGCAGCCCACATTACCGGCGGCGGTTTGCTAGAAAATATCCCGCGCTGTTTACCCGACAACCTGCAAGCCACATTGGATGCACGTAGCTGGCCCATCGCCCCCGTGTTCCATTGGGCAAAGGAAGAAGCTGGCCTTGATTGGACCAACATGTTCCGCACTTTTAACTGTGGTATTGGTATGCAGTCAGGTACTGGAAATGCTTCTGGTTCTGC
>JAZKAM010000031.1:0-5011 GCA_040389145.1 Pseudomonadota bacterium | reverse complement strand
TGTGGTATTGGTATGGTTATCTGTGTACGCGCCGCAGCTGTTGCTGAGGCGACCGAATTGCTCAGAGCAGCTGGCGAGCAAGTGTACGTCATTGGGGAAATCGCGCCAAAATCTGGTGAGCATTCTGTTGTGGTACAACATGCACCTGAAACAACACCCGCTTAAGCTGGTTGTTCTCATTTCAGGGCGCGGCAGCAACCTGCGCGCCATTCAATCGGCGATTGAAACAGGTACGTTGCATGCGCACATCGTCTGCGTCTGCGCCAACAAAGCCAGCGCTGAAGGTTTAGCTTATGCCACAGAGCATGGTTTAAATACTGCAGTAGTAACGCCCCAAAAGGGTGAAGAACGTACTACGTACGATGCCCGTTTGGCCAAGACTGTGCAGCCATATAGCCCCGATGTCATTGTTTTGGCAGGCTTTATGCGCATTTTAACCTCCAGCTTCTTAAGCGCCTTTTCTTGCCCAATCCTGAATATTCACCCTGCTCTCTTGCCCAAATATCCTGGTTTAGATACCCATGCCCGTGCGTTATCGGCTGGTGATGCCGAGCACGGCGTGACCGTACATTGGGTAACTGCAGAGCTCGATGCGGGCCCCATTCTGGCACAAGCCAAATTGAACATTGAAGAAGCGGACACGCCGGACAGCTTAGCTGCCCGCGTTTTGACCTTAGAACATCAGCTCTATCCCGAGGTCTTACGTTGGTTTTCAGAAGCACGGATTGCTATGCTGAAGGAAGGTGTGGTGTTGAAAGATGGGAGACCGCTCTCCTTTTAATAAACTACTACCCAGGCAGATGAACCAACACACAAGGAAGGTGTTATGTTACGTTGCTGCGCAATATCCCTCGCAATTGCATGCGTGAGCCTCAAGGCCGCCAATGCAGAGCCTCTCGATTTCAAACCCATTTCCAGTTTTGACACCATTGCTGTCCACATTACCCCCAGCACCCCGTACGAAGCGCGCTACTTGGTGCAGTGGCATGGCGTTAACGCGGGAGAATCCACCCACCGTCTCACCAATGAAGGCTCTGGTGTTTTTCATCTAGAATCTAGAACTGAACCGTATTTCCGCCTACTACCCTTCCGCTATTATGAACATGCCAGCTTTTTATTAGAAGCAAATAACCTGACGCCACTACAGTATGAATATACGAAAAAAGAAGGCAAAAAAAGTGTGGCCGGCAATTTATTGTTCGATCAGAAAAACGAAACCATCCATCCCGCTCAAACAGCAGAAACGGAAGAAAGTATCTGGTCACTTAAGCTGTCACCCGATATCTTCGATAAGCTGACACACACAGTTAAAATGCGGCAAGACTTAATTGCAGGGAAAACCACCTTAAGCTATCAAGTAGTTGAAGATGGTCATGTGAGCACGATGGACTTTCACGTCTCGGAAAAGAAAAGCATGCATACCGCACTAGGTACCGTCAATGCGGTCGTATTGGAGCACCAGAGTGCCCGCCGCCGCACGCTATTTTACCTGGCAGAGGACTACGGTTATCTGCTGTTACAATTGGAGCAGTTCCGTGACGAAAAACCTTCCGGCGGCGGAAAAATCCTAAGCCTTTCGCTCATGGATGCATCGTTAGAAAAAAGTCACAGTTAGAATTCTGTGACTTTTTCGTCGGAGGATTCCGCGTCAGCGGTCAAAATGGGCAAGGTCACGCCACGTTGGCCTTGATACTTACCTTGTCTGTCACGATAGGAAACTTCGCACACTTCATCAGATTCTAGAAACAACATTTGTGCAACGCCTTCATTGGCGTAAATTTTAGCAGGCAATGGTGTCGTATTAGAAAACTCTAACGTCACGTGACCTTCCCACTCAGGCTCCAGTGGCGTAACGTTCACAATAATGCCACAGCGTGCATAGGTAGACTTGCCCAGGCAAATGGTCAGCACGTTACGTGGAATGCGGAAATACTCTACCGTGCGTGCCAAAGCAAAAGAATTCGGAGGAATGATACACACATCGCCTTCGACATCCACAAAACTATTTTTATCAAAGTTTTTCGGATCGACAATGCTGGAGTGCACATTGGTGAAAATCTTAAATTCACGTGCACAGCGTACATCATAACCATAGCTGGATGTGCCATAAGAAATAATGCCGGGAGAACCGTCTCGCGTACGCACTTGCTTTGGCTCAAAAGGCTCAATCATGCCCTGTTCTTCGGCCATTCTGCGAATCCAACGGTCTGATTTAATGCTCATGAGGTTTTTGCTCCTGTTTACTGTTAACGCTCGTGACGATTGGCGTTGCCAATGCATAATCCCTTGGCTGCATGGCCAAGCGGGCGGCAACACGGCGTGCTAAATCCTGAAAACAGGATATCACTGCCGCATCGCTACTGGCCAGCAGCAAGGGCATTCCTTGATCGGCACACGCTTGAATGTCACGTTTGAGCGGAATTTGTCCCAATAAGGGTAGACCCAGGGCTTCGGCCATAGCCGGTACATGGCTACTGGTGCCAAAAATAGGATCGTCATGCCCACAGGCAGGACAGGTATAACCCGACATATTTTCCACGATACCCAAGGTACGGATTTTTAATTTTTCAAACATTTCGTAGCCCTTGCGCACATCAGCGCAAGCAACTTGCTGCGGGGTAGAAATCAATACGGCACCACTTACCGGTATTTTTTGCGCCATGGTCAAGGGAATATCCCCTGTACCCGGAGGCATGTCCATAATCAAGTAATCGCAAGCAGGCCAGTCCGTTTGTTGGAGTAGTTGCATCATGGCGCCTGTAGCCATAGGTCCACGCCAAACCGTTGCTGTTGTGGGCTCTAATAAGTATCCGATGGACATAGTCGCCAAACCATATCGCATGATGGGCTGAAATCGACCGCCCGACACTTGTGCTCGGCCACCACTGTTTAACATTAACGGCTGACTGGGGCCATAAATATCAGCATCCAGTAAACCAACCGTTGCCCCTTCGGCTTGCAGACAGACCGCTAGGTTCGTGGCTAAGGTGGATTTACCCACCCCGCCTTTACCGGCGCTGACGACAATGATGTTTTTAATAGCAGGCAAACGGTGAACAGATTCTTGTGGTTTGATGGCAAAGACATGCGACTTTAAGCTAACGGCAGCGCCTGGTGCGACCAAGGCTACCCGGGCCAAAATAGCAGCCCGTTGTCCTTCAATAGGGTAAGGAAAGGTTAGAGAAATCGATACGACACCCTGCACGCTTTGAGATACCTCAGACTGCACGCCTAATGCCGACCAGGTCGTGCCAGCATAAGGGTCAATCAAGGCCCCCAGTTTTTGTTGGTATTCGTTGATGATGGTATCGCTCATTATTCCCTCCGATTGGCGAGAATTCTACCACAAAACCTGAACGGAGCTGGCGCGATCGCCCCCATTTGCGCTACAGTGATGGCTGATTTTTCCTGAAATACCACAATAAAGAGGTACCTATGTCAGATGGCCTACGGAATATCCTGGTTACCGCCGCATTACCCTATGCAAATGGCTCCCTACACTTGGGGCATTGCCTAGAGTTTATCCAAGCCGATGTTTGGGTGCGGTTCCAGCGTATGATGGGTCATACCTGCCATTTTGTGTGTGGGAGCGACGCGCACGGTACCCCCATTATGCTCAGCGCAGAAGCAAAAAAAATAACCCCAGAAGCACTGGTCACAGAAATCCAGGCGGAGCATCAGGCTACACTGGCCAGCCTGAACATTGCACTGGATGAATTTTATACCACCCACTCCCCTGAAAATGCCAAAAATGCAGCCTACTTCTTTAAACAATTAGAAGCGCGCGGAGACATTGCTAAGCGGGTGATTACACAGTATTACGACCCCGAAAAGTCGATGTTCCTACCCGACCGATACATTAAAGGTACTTGCCCTCGCTGTGACGCGGCCGACCAGTACGGCGACAACTGTGAAGTGTGTGGTGCCAGTTATGATATCCATGAACTAAAATCACCGCGCTCATCCCTAACCGGCGCTACACCCGTCGAAAAAGAAACCGAACATTTCTTTTTCGAACTGGGCCACTACCAAAGTTTTTTACGCGATTGGTTGGCACAAGGGCACCTGCAACGTGAAGTTGCGAATAAACTTGGTGAATGGTTGCAGGAAGAATTAAAGGCTTGGGATATTTCACGCGATGGCCCCTACTTTGGTTTTGAAATCCCTGGTGCACCGAATCGATTCTTTTACGTATGGCTGGATGCACCTATGGGGTACATCGCGTCATTTGAACATTATGCCAACCGTGTTGGCCATCCAGAATGGGTGGAACAATACTGGAAAGCAGACAGTAAAACAGAGCTTTACCAATTTATTGGAAAAGACATCATTTACTTTCACGGCTTGTTTTGGCCAGCTTTACTGCAAGGCGCGGGTTACCGCCTGCCCAGCGGCATTTTCTCCCATGGTTTTGTGACGGTGCAAGGCCAAAAAATGTCGAAATCACGCGGCACGTTTATTACAGCGCAAAAGTTTTTAGAGCATGCGTCTGCCGAAAGTTTACGCTACTATTTCGCCACCAAACTGACCGCACAAATCACCGACATTGATTTAGATGTACTTGATTTGGCCAGCCGCGTCAATTCAGATTTGGTGGGCAAATACGCCAACCTAGCCAGCCGGTGTAGCGCGTTACTAAGCACACACTTTAACCGTACCGTATGCGCAACGGATGATGCTGTGTTTCAGCGCATTGTCGCGATTGCAGCAGAAGTCGCCACCCACTACGACCAGCGCAATACACACATGGCCATGGCCAGTATTCGCGATATTAGCGATACGCTCAACCGCTACATCGACGAACATAAAGTATGGCATTTGGTTAAAGACCCTGCGGAACGCGAACGTGCGCATACGGTGCTTAGCACCGCTTTGTCTGGCTTCCGTTTACTGACGGGGTTACTTAAACCTGTTCTTCCAGATACTGCACATCATGCTGAACAATTCCTCAACACACCACTCAATCATTGGTCAGACGCATTAACTGCGTTACCCGCTGGGCACATGCTGA
>JAZKAM010000030.1:17079-18401 GCA_040389145.1 Pseudomonadota bacterium | reverse complement strand
CTACTTGTTCAATCAAGGGCAGATCAGGGAGATCATCTCCAATATAAGCCATTTGCTCAGGCGTGATATTCAGAGTGGTGAGTAGATCCCGACAGGCGTTGACTTTATCCAATCGTCCGAGATAGAAGTGCTTGACTCCAAACTCGCTTAGTCTTTTATGAATGATGGGGCTATTACGACCTGAAATAATAGCGATTTGGATTCCATGTTCCATCAATAAGCGTATGCCATGTCCATCCAGAGAGTTAAAGGCTTTGAGGCACTCGCCAGTCTCATCAAAAAAAACGGTCCCATCGGTGAGAACGCCATCAATATCCAGAGTGAGGCATTTGATTTTTCCGGCAGCTGTTTTTAAAACTTGGTTCATGCGCAAATTCCTTGATGAGTTTTAGCTATAATCCCACAAAATTCAGCTTGCCTCAAGGATAAGCTTTGTGTAGAATCCCGAACTGGCGACTTATGGTTTCCTCGCAACAATTCATCGCAAACCCCGCCAGGTCCGGAAGGAAGCAACGGTAGCGGTTTATTGATGTGCCGGTATGTGGCTGGTAGGGGTGCCACCCAAATATATAGGTGTTCTTCTATGTCACACCCTTTAGTCTTGGCCCGCAAATGGCGCCCTAAAGCATTTTCCGAAATTGTCGGTCAAGAGCCCGTTCGTCAGGCGTTGTCCCAGGGGCTAGAGCATGGCCGTGTGCATCATGCTTATTTATTTACTGGTACCCGCGGCGTAGGTAAAACTACCTTTGCTCGCTTGGTGGCGAAGTGCTTCAATTGTGCTCAGGGCATTGGACCAAATCCTTGTGGCCAGTGTGTCTCCTGTGTCGCGATTCAGGAAGGTCGCTCAGTAGATGTTATTGAGGTCGATGCTGCTTCACGCACGCGTATTGAAGATACCCAGGCATTGCTGGATAACATTCCCTATGCGCCTGTCCAATCTCGTTTCAAAGTGTACATCATCGATGAAGTGCACCAGTTGTCTGGGCACAGTTTTAATGCGTTGTTAAAGACACTAGAAGAACCTCCATCACATGTGATTTTCTTGTTGGCAACCACCGATCCTCAAAAATTACCGGCCACTGTTTTATCACGTTGCTTGAAATTACATTTGCAACCGATTGCTGTTCCGGTTATTGCAGCACAATTGGCCAATATTTTGACGGCGGAAGGAATCAGCTTTGAGCATTCTGCGCTGCTTCTTTTGGCACAGGCGGCTGATGGTAGTATGCGTGACGCATTAAGCTTGTCTGAACAGGCGATTGCTTATGCTGTGGATGGCATTACGTCTGCTGTTGTTGAAACCATGCTGGGCGTGGTTTCTC
>JAZKAM010000030.1:9203-17069 GCA_040389145.1 Pseudomonadota bacterium | reverse complement strand
CTTTTTGCTGCATTAGTGGATGGTAACGTAACAGAGTTATTAACCATCTCTGAACGCTTTCAAGTAGCTGGTACGGATTTTCGTCGCGTTTGCGATAACTTACTCACGGCTTTTCATCAATTGGCGTTGGTGCAAAAGGTGTCGCAATGGCCTATGGATGATTCAGTGGTGGATGTTGCTTATGCGGCACGCATATCCGCAGAGGACTTACAGCTTTACTATGAAATGACTTTGAAGGCGAAAAGTGAATTTGCCTGGGTGCCTAATGCGACTACCGTGTTCAATATGTTGCTACTACGGTTGGTAACCTTTAGACCTTTTGAAGCGCGAACTCAGGTTGTGTCTTCAACAGCAACACCATCAGCAGTTGTGCCAGCAGCGCCGGTCACCACTAAAGCAGTACCTGTGGCAAGCGCCAATACAGAGCCGGCTCAGAAAACATCGAAAACATCTATTCCACAGCCCCCCGTGGCAAAAATAGAAATGCCGAATATGGCTGCGGTGGCTGCAGTAGCTCCAGTAGCCAAGACTATGGTTATTACAAGTGAATCATCTGTCTTGCCATGGTTTGACATTGTTGCAGCTTTACCTATTAATGGGTTGGTCCGCATTGTTGCTCAACACTGCTTGGTGAAAAGCTGGAAAAAGCCGAACTTGGCTTTATCCTTAGACGAATCCCAGGAATTATGTTTGGCGCCAACGCGTATTGCTGTATTAGAACAAGCGTTATCTCAGCATTTTGGTTTCCCTATCAAACTGGATGTTACTTTATCTACGGAAACCAATCAAAGTGGCACTCCAGCGGCCATCGCTGCACAAAGGCTTCAGGCAAAAAAAGAAGATGTTCAAGCAGATTTGGCGGGTGATTTAAAGTTACAACAATTAATGCAAACTTTTGATGCGACGGTACAAAACATAGAGGTCAAATAGAGCGCTATGGCTACCTTAAGTCCCCTCGTACAACAACTCATAGAGGCCTTTCGGGTGTTGCCCGGTGTTGGCCAGAAAACGGCTCAGCGTATGGCCTTGTACTTGTTAGAACGTAATCGCGCTGGCGGTCGTCGTTTGGCGGAGGTTGCTGCTCAGGCCATGGAATTGGTTGGGCATTGCCGTCGATGTCGTTTGTTGAGTGAGGCCGCTTTATGCCACTTATGCCAAAATATGCGCCGCGATCAGACATTGCTGTGTGTGGTGGAATCGCCTATTGACGTTTTTGCCATTGAACAAACGGGTGGATATGCTGGTTTATATTTTGTTTTAGCTGGTCAATTGTCGCCGATTGAAGGGCGGGGCCCTGAAGAAGTTGGGATGCCATTACTCCATGCCCGTATGCGTGAACCTGATATCAAAGAGGTCATTTTAGCCACATCAGCCACAGTAGAGGGCGAGGCGACCGCTTACTATATTACAGAGCAGGCGCGCCAACATGGCCTTAAAGTCACACGTTTGGCCCAAGGCATTGCTTTGGGTAGCACGCTAGACTTCATTGATAGCGCTACTCTGGCTAGGGCTTTGGCAGTCCGTACCACGGTATCTGAACCTGCCACTTGAACCCATTCCATCCATCCCCCATATGCCAAATAGTTCGTATTAAAATCCACAGGAGAAGTTTGAAAAATGGCTGAATTTGAGACCCGACGTTTTGAAGCCGATGAGGCCCAGGTTTTAAAGTTAATGATCCACTCTTTATACAGTAATAAAGAGATTTTCTTACGGGAGCTTATTTCTAATGCTTCAGATGCTCTGGATAAACTACGTACTCTGGCCATTCAAAACCCGGACTTGTACGAAGGTGATACGGATTTAAAGATTTCCATTAGCTTTGATAAAGAAGCGGGTACCCTCACGGTAACCGACAACGGCATAGGTATGTCTCAGAAAGAAGTGATTGAAAACCTGGGGACCATTGCACGATCAGGGACTAAGCGTTTCTTAGACGAAATGGGTAAAGAAAATGTCAGTGATGCGCAGCTGATTGGTCAGTTTGGTGTGGGCTTTTATTCGACCTTTATTGTTGCCGACAAGGTAACGGTTGAAACGCGTCGAGCGAGCGCGCCAGCATCTGAAGGCGTTCGCTGGTCGTCTGAAGGCAGTCAAGATTACCATATTGGTGCTGTTGAGAAAGCAGACCACGGGACATCGATCACGTTACACCTAAAAGAAGATGAAAAAGAGTTTTTGGAAGTGGCGCGTTTACGCCATATCATCACCAAATATTCTGACCACATTCGCTGGAAAGTGAGCTTAAAATGGGCCACCACCGAGTTGCCTGAAGTGGAAACCTCCGCAGAAGCTCAGCCGGAAGAAAAAGAAATTTTGAATGAAGAAGTCGTGAACGAAGCGCAAGCGCTTTGGACATTGACTAAGTCTGAAATTAAGGATGAGCAGTATTGCGAATTTTATAAGCGCATTGCATTGGATTACGATGACCCGATTATTTGGTCACACAACAAAGTAGAAGGTCGTTTAGAGTACACCTCTTTATTGTTTGTACCAAAGCGTGCACCTTTTGATATTTGGAATCCTAAACGTGCACGCGGCTTAAAACTGTACGTAAACCGTGTCTTTATTTTGGATGATGCAGAACAATTTTTGCCGAACTATCTGCGTTTTGTTAAGGGTGTGATTGACTGTAAAGATTTGCCTTTAAACGTATCACGTGAGTTATTGCAGCAAAATCGTCAAGTAGAGAATATCCGCAGCGCCATTACGAAGCGGGTGTTACAGATGTTAGCGGATGCGGCAAAAAATGATGCTGAAAAATATGTAACGATTTGGAAAGAATTCGGGCATGTCTTAAAAGAAGGCATTATGGAAGATTTCGCGAATCGCGATGTGTTGGCAGACTTGATGCGATTCTCTTCAACGCATGATGACACAGGCGCGCAGACGGTTGCATTGGCAGATTACCTGTCTCGTATGAAACCAGAACAAGATAAAGTCTACTATATTGCAGCAGACAGCTATGCTGCGGCTAAAAATAGTCCGCATTTGGAAGCCTTCCGCCGTTCTGGTACAGAAGTGCTGTTGATGACGGATCGCATCGACGAATGGATGGTGTCTCATTTTGGTGAATACGAAGGTAAGAAGTTCCAGTCTATTACTAAAGGCGACGTTTCTGGTGCTGAGCAGACAGTAGATGAGTCGGTTTCAGAGGAGTTCAAACCTATTGCATCCCGTATGGAGCCATTGTTGGATGGTAAAGTGAAATCTGTTCGTTTATCCACCCGCTTGGTAGAGTCTCCCTCCTGCATCGTGGTTGATGAGCATGATATTACCCGTCAAATGGCCAAAATCTTGAATGCATCTGGTCACGAAATGACCTCTCAACCTATTCTGGAGCTTAATCCAGAACACTGGTTGGTAAAACGCCTTCAAAAAGAGTCCAATGAACAACGATTTAGCGATTTGACTCAAGTGCTATATGGCCAAGCAATTTTGGCGGAAGGTGGACAGTTGGAAAATCCGGCGGATTTTGTTAAAACGATTAACCAACTTTTATCTACAGTGGCTCAATAATTTCAGCTATTGGCAGATAAAAGCGTAGATCCGCTTGAGCAGTTGTTGCTTAGCGGAAAAGAGGAGGGGAAGCATGTACCATGCTTCCCCTTCGTTATTAATTGGCTTACGATAAGATAAGTCACATTTAGGACGTTATACATGTTATTAGTTACCCTCCGGAATTTGTTTCTTTCATATGGTCCAAATGAAGTCTTGCTGGAAAATGCACAGCTTACGATTGAAACTAAAGAACGCATTTGCCTTATTGGACGAAATGGGGCGGGGAAGTCCTCTTTGTTAAAAATTATTCAGGGCGATCTTCAGCCCGATAGTGGTGATATAGAGCGAATACCCAATCTGAAAATTTCAAAGCTAATCCAGGAAATTCCTCGCGATCTAAAAGGTACTGTTTTCGAGGTGGTGGCCAGTGCGTTAAAAGGGTGTGACTTAGCCGATTGGGATATTGATTATCGGGTTGAATCAATTCTAGACAAAATGGATTTAGATCCACAGCAAGAGGTTTGTAACTTATCCGGCGGTTACATCCGTCGCGTGTTGATGGCTGCAGCCATTGTTTCTGAGCCAGATATACTGTTGCTGGATGAGCCAACCAACCATTTGGATATTGATACCATTGCTTGGTTAGAAGATTTTTTACTCAAATATCCTAAGACTATTTTGTTTATCACCCATGACCGTGTTTTACTCGATAAAATTGCTACACGCATTATTGAAATTGATGATGGTCAATTGGTAAGCTGGAAAGGGAATTACACCGATTATTTGGTACATAAAGAAGCACAGTTATCTGCTTTGTCCAAGAAGAATGACCTATTTGATAAGAAGTTGGCTGAGGAAGAACGTTGGATACGCCAAGGCATTAAAGCGCGACGGACCCGTAATGAAGGACGGGTGCGTGCCCTTGAGGCCATGCGGGTACAACGTCAAAATAGACGCAGTCGTGTTGGTACGGTAAACATCCAAGCACAATCGTTCGATCAGTCTGGTAAGTCAGTATTTGATTTAGACAAAGTACATTACGCTGTCAATGAAAAAACCATCATCAAGGAATTTTCCAGCTCTGTTATGCGTGGCGATAAAATTGGGATTATTGGTGCCAATGGTTGTGGAAAAAGTACCTTGCTCCGAATTGTTTTAAAACAGTTGGAGCCGATTTCAGGTAAGTCTAAGCATGGCACACAGTTGAACATCAGTTACTTCGATCAACAGCGTGAGCAGCTAGATGATGAAAAGATGGTTATTGATAATATTTCCGATGGTTGCGACTTTGTGACCATTAATGGAAAAAACGTTCACATTATGACCTATTTGAACGATTTCTTGTTTACGCCACAACGTGCACGCGTACCTGTTAAAGTATTGTCCGGCGGTGAAAGACATCGCTTACTGTTGGCCAGACTATTTACGCGTCCAAGTAATGTTTTGATTTTAGATGAACCAACCAACGATTTAGATGCCGAAACATTAGAGTTATTGGCAGAGCGTTTGAGCGACTATGAAGGTACGCTGCTGCTTGTAAGTCATGATCGATCATTTCTTAATAACATTGTAACATCCACTTGGGTATTTGAAGGCGATGGTGAAGTCAATGAATACATTGGTGGTTATGATGACTATTTAAGACAGCGTAAAGAGCAGCGCCAAGCAAACAACACCAAAAAAGCTGAGAAACAAGAACCTAAGCGTACGGATCCTGTTAAAACAACACCGCCTAAACGTAGTCATAAAGAAAAAATGGAGATGGAAAATCTGTTGAAACAGATTGAAAAGAAAGAAAAGGAATTAGAAGCACTGTATTTAGTGATGGCAGCTGAATCCTTTGCAAAACAAGGGAAGGACGACAATAAAAAAGTGTTGGAAAAAGTGGCGCAGCTTGAGAAGGAAATTAAAGCATCTTACCAACTTTGGGAGTCCATGGATGGCGCAGTGTGAGATAGGATATCTCTGAATAACTGACCATAGATGTGAAAGAGGAATAAAAAGGGCGCTTCAAGCGCCCTTTTTATTATCAATAGTATTCGAGACTAGCTTTGCTTGAATCGGATGAATGGCGCAAAGGTGGCCACAATCACAGCAATAAACAACCCAACACCATAGTAAAGTGGGTCGCCAACGTCTATGCCTTCTGGTGGGAAGAAGCCAACAAAGAAGGTTAGGAGACTTGCGAAAGCCGCTGTGCCCGCTATAGCCCACATGCCACGCATTCCGCCGGGGAGTTTGTAAGGACGCTCAAGGTGCGGCTTTGTGTAGCGTAGGCGGATGAGTGAGGCGCAGATGATAAAATACATAATGGCAATTAATTGTGCTGCCAAAACAGTGAGCACCCAATATGATGCATTGATGGTTGGCATCAAAACAAAGGCGGAGGCCAGAATACTGCTAATCACACCTTGTGCATATAAAATGTGCGTTGGGGATTGGTTTTCGTTTTTGTAACGACAAAATTTGGGTAAGTCGCCATGTTCCGCGCTGACCAGCAAGCCACGGCTTGGCCCGATAATCCAGGTATTCATTGAGGCGAGGGCGCCAAATAAGGCGATCCCCGCGACGCCGTAAATCATCCAGGAAACGCCGAGTTGATTAAAGTATGCTGAGAATGCTTGCATGGTGCCAAAAGAAAGCTGAATTTGATTGGCGGGCAAAATCAATGCGATGCTTAATGTACCTAGAATGGTAAGGGCAAGGACAACTGCTGTAGAAAGGAATGTAGCAATAGGATAACTTTTTCGTGGATTGTCGACGTTTTGCGCATGAAATGCTGAGACTTCCATGCCGCAAAATGACAGTAAGATCCCACTGAAAAAGACAAAGTTAGATACCGTCATCGGCGGAAAGAAATGGTCGGGAATAAGAGGAATTTCAGTAGGTTTTCCAAGCAATATCCACAAGACGCCAAGTAAAATCAGTAGGAGGCTGGGTACAATGGTGCCAACGAGAATACCAATGGCGCTAACCACTGCTGAAATTTGGATTTTCATGAAATTGAGGAAGGTTAGACCCCATAAGGTCGTTAGGATGATGGCTAGGACAAAATATCGGTTATACGCTAAATCAGGGTTAATCAAATAAGCCACTAGTCCAGCGAAGAAAGACAGGACAACCGGTAGCCAAATCACCGATTCCATCCATTCCAGCCAAATAGCGACGACTCCGCTTTGCGTACCAAAGGCCTCGGAGACCCAAAGGTAAACGCCACCTTTTTTAGGGAAGGTAGATGCCAGTTCCGCGCAAATGAGGCTGATGGGTATCAGAAATAATAGGCCTGCAGCCAGATAATAAAAGGTAGATGCCCACCCTTGCGATGCAATTAGGGAAAAATTCCTCAAACTAATGACAGCTGAAATGCTGATGAGGGTTAGCGTTGGCACGCTAATTAGTTTGTTAACACCATTAATACTCATGCAAGGCTCGCCCTAAGTTAGCTTATCGGTTACAGAGATGACCTTAGCTTACCCATAGGGACTTTGCAACCGATTGCTGATTTTAGTGGGGAAATAGGGCCATTCTTAGTGTAAAAATGGACCCATTTAATGAGGACAGGAGAGGTTAGATTGACCTAAATCCTTACCCAGCGGCAGTTGGCGGAGCGGATAAGGGGCGTTTACCAACGGGTTTTGTAGATGTATCCGGAGGTGATGCTTGGATCACGCCCAACGCAGGAGCTGCAAGGGGCGCACTTTGAGTCTTTGCAAGAGCCATTTTATTCGGTGATGCTGCTGGTACAGCAGAAAGAGAAGAACTTGCGGCGGAGTGCACTGCGGCCGAGCGTACTGTCGAAGTTTGAACAATTGCTGGGGGTGTTTTCAGCATCCCAGCTGCTGGAGTGGCGGCTTGAGGAGGCAGGGTGGTTGCATCAGGAATTTGCGGTAGCCTTGGCGTGTTCCCTTGTTCTGGTTCGCTCATTGTAAAAAAGCGGGCGATTGCAGAGAATATCGCTTTAACGCCAGAAACAACCCAGTTTATCAGCTTAGAAAACCATGACTTTCCAGCTGCAGGTGGTTCTGTTTTGACCGGCTTGACGCCTGCACGTTGTGCCTCGAGCGCATATTGTGCGCGCATTTTGATATGGGCAACAAAATCCCTCAAATACTGGTTACGTTCTTTTTCAATGGCATCAAAGTGTTCTTGCTCAGCTTGAGTCAATTCTTTGGGCGGGTTTTCGTTTTTAAGTAGATCGCGAACTGTGCGTAAACGGCAGTAGTAACTGTTAAGCTCTAAAAGGTAACGTAAGTAACGGCTGAATTCCATACTGCAGTTAATATCAGGTTCACCTTCAGGAACGTACTGGCTATAAGCCACATAAGCGTTAAAGTCTTCTTCATTGAGCATTGAGCGCAGTATTGA
>JAZKAM010000030.1:0-9193 GCA_040389145.1 Pseudomonadota bacterium | reverse complement strand
AGGCAGCTGTGCTCACCGCAGGTATTACTATTTTGAGTTAAAGCTGTAACGGCTTCGGAGACAATCTCAGGATGTACGAGTGAGTCGGGTACAGTACTGCCTAATGAGTCCATTGCTGCATACGTGATCTTTTCATGAGGATTATTTTCACTAGAGAGAATAGGGAGTAAGCCGCTTCTTTTTTTATTCGGTTCGATTAGGTCGTTGAATAGTTTAAAGCTTTTAAGAGTTGATTTTAACGCATCCATTGCGCTGGATACTGGACTTTTTTCCTTAGATTCTATGAGTTGAATTTGATCTGCTAGTGAGTTAATAGACAGTTGAATTAATTTATTTAGTGCTGGATTTATGAAAATATCGCGTTGCTGTTTTCGGATGTCTAATTGCTTTTTGTGTTTATCATCAAGTTCCTTTCTGATGGCTTCATTTTTTTCTAGTTCATCAGAGAGTTGTTTGTTGGGTTTTTTGGGGTCGAGATTTTCTGGTAGCCGTCTTAATTCTGCGCACAACATGTTGGAAGCAATTTTCGATGCTCTAAGCGCTTCAATTTCTGTCGCATCAGCCTCTGAAATGGCTTTGTTGCCAAATTCAACAGTTATTCTGCATTGCCCAGCAATGTTTTCTAATGCTTCTGTTTTTTGTATACTATTCGTTTGTCGCGAAATTAATAGTTGAGCATCAATATAATCTGATAGAGCAGTTAGAGTGTTTGGTATGTTGTTATTGTCTCGTGCACGTGAAAGACGGATCAGTGTTTCAAGATTTTCGATTTCGGTGTGTAGAGGTGTAAATATATCGCCATCACTTAGTGTTAATTTTTCTCTCATTAGATCGGTTTGAAACTTATCCAAAACAGTATTGGAAAATTCAATGACCTTGTCAGTGTTTCTCATGGCCGGATCGGATGCCAGGAGTAGTTTTTTAATTGGTTCGATCGAAATTTCTTTCACAGAGCGTGTTGGGCCTGAGAAGCAGATCGTTTCGAGCGGTTGTCCTGGATCGATTTTTGTAAATATATCTTTATATGGGGATAGAGAAACTGCTATATCATCTAAAGCTGCTTTCATTTCATCGGTTAAATGGAGTTTCGCTACGCCAGAAACCCAGTGACCAGAGCCACAAAGCCGCAATGATAGGCTCAGCGTGTCTGGCCATTGAAAGTCAGGACTTTGCATTTTATTTGCGATGCAGAATGCAATAAGAGAATAGAATCTGTTGATTACTATGAAAAACTCAGCGGATTTTTGTTCTTCAGTTTGTGTGAATCCTCGGCGTTGATAATAACTAGGACGTGCTCCCCCTGTTGGGAAATAGATGATTTCATTCGAGTCTTTTTTAAAGATAAATTTGTTTTTTGATTGTATGTTTGGAGTAGCCCAGCCAGGATTGTGCTCATCTTCAATCATATCGGCGATGGTTGTACCATCGAGATAGGGTAGTGTATACGCTAGTGTTTGATAGTTTCCATTTTTTGATAAAGAAGGATCATGCTCCATATAATCAGTAAGCTCAGATACAAGATCATCTAGTTCGCAAGCAACGTCTATACCATGCAGATAGCGCACTAGTTTCCCGTGTGTCGTGTCGCCTCCTGTCCCAGATAATTCGGAGAACCGATAGGTCCCTGTAAACCCTAACTTCGCTAATTTTTCCAGCGCATTCTCTGAAAAAAGAGGGATGGCCCCTGGTCGTGGGTGTGTTTCTCCTGCTTCGCTTTGTACAGTGAGTTTAGGGAGCTTAAATGATGGCGCCTGCGGTATACTGAGCACAGTTGATTCAGGTACTGCAATAGTAGTAGTTGTTTTGTTATCGCCAGTCATAACCCTTTCCCTCTTTTCATTATCTTAGCGTGCGTGCAGTGTGTGCTGGTTGAGCAATGCAGTGGTTGAATCGCAGGACAGTTTTCCCCGCGCTAGCCAATTGTATGACTGGCCGTATGTTTACGGAACAATGTGTGAGCAGCATACAATGCTCTTCAGCGTACTATATAGTCTATCGTAGTACATTTTTTTGTGTTTTTTCGTGTGTATCCACGAGATTACTTTAAGCTAATTTCCGTAGCATGCTTGTCTGATTTTTATGGCCCATTCTAGCATTTCTGGCTTATTTTTTCTACGATGGGCGGTGCTATCCGGTAGATGGCACCGCGTTTTACGTTGATTGAGTAGGGTTTTAGGACATTTGTAATTAAACTGAATTATTAATCCACTTGCCTTTCTGGCACATATTTGGGTATGGTGGACATATTCAGTGTAGTTGGGCTAATGATTGGCGCCAGGGATTGATATAATCGGCGGCTAATGCCTGACTAAGTCTAAGTACACTTTAACAGATAACCGTGAGAGATAAGGCTGAAGATGCAAAAACCATGGATAGCAGCGTATCAAGCAGGCGTGCCTGCCGAGATTAACCCCGATTCTTACCGTTCCTTAATTGAGATTTACGATGAGACAATTCAGCGGTATGGAAACCGTATAGCCTTTAAGAACTATGGTGTGAATCTGACATACCGCGCACTGGATGAACACAGTAAGCGGCTTGCGGCATACTTCCAAACCGTATGGGGCCTGGTTCCAGGTGACCGTATTGGTTTGATGATGCCCAACATCTTGCAATACCCCGTTACCTTGTTTGCAGCCATACGTGCGGGATTGGTGGTTGTGAATATCAACCCCCAATACACTGCGGCCGAGCTTAAGCACCTGATCCAAGATTCACAAGCATCTGCACTCATTGTGGTCGAGAACTTTGCGCATGTGGCGCAGTCTGTGGTTCAGGATACCTCATTAAAGCACATTGCTGTGGCGCGGGTTGGCGACTTGCTGGGTCTGAAGGGTTGCTTCATGAACTGCATGTTACGTTATGTGAAGAAGGTGATTCCGCCGTATGAACTGCCAGGTGCTATCCCTTTTAAGAGCATGTTACGTTGTGCGCCTAGTGCTTTTACACCCGTGGTACGTGAGCCGAATGATATCGCCTTACTACAGTACACCAGTGCCACAACCGGTGCTGCCAAAGGGGCAATCCTAACCCATCGGAACTTGGTCGCGAATGTGTTGCAAGGATCGGCGTGGATTTCATCGATGCATTTTGAGGAAGAGTTAGATGGGGCGATTGTTACCGCGTTACCTTTGTACCATATCTTTTCGTTTACGGCGAATTGTTTGATTTTCTTTCGATTGGGCTTTAAAAATCTCTTGATCACCAACCCACGAGATATTCAGGGTTTTATCAATACTTTAAAGAAAGAACCCTTTTCGGCGATGACGGGCGCCAACACACTATTCAACGCATTGTTGAAGAACCCAGGCTTTGCACAGTTAAACTTTGGTCGCTTTCGTATCACCTTAGGCGGCGGTATGGCTGTACAAAGCGCCGTGGCGGCACGCTGGAAAGAAGTGACGGGTGTACCACTTCTTGAAGCCTATGGTTTGACTGAAGCTTCCCCTGCTGTCTGTATTAACCCTCTTTATTGCACAGAGTTTAATGGTACCGTTGGTTTGCCGATTCCTTCGACCGAAATCCGCTTGGTTAATTTAGAGGGCAACCCGGTTGGTGTTGGAGAGCAGGGTGAATTATGGGTGCGTGGTCCGCAGGTGATGCGTGGCTATTGGAACAAACCGGAAGAGACTCGTAAAGTCATTACAGAAGATGGCTGGTTACGAACAGGGGACATTGCGAAAATGGATGCACAGGGCTTTATATCCATTGTTGATCGCATCAAAGATATGATTATTGTATCTGGCTTTAAAGTGTATCCCAATGAAATCGAAGACGTGCTGGCGCAATGCCCTGGTGTTCACGAGTCTGCTGTGGTGGGTGCCCCGTATGAGCTCACTGGCGAACGCGTTATTGCGTTTGTGGTGTTGCGCGATCCCTCGGTCACGAAAGGAGACATCATTGCCCACTGCCGTAAGTCACTGACCAGCTACAAAGTACCGAAAGAGATTGTTTTCAAAGAAGACTTGCCTAAGAACAACGTTGGGAAAGTGCTCCGTCGAATGTTACGAGACGAAGCACAAAAATCTGTACGTTAAACTAAAGCAAGCTGCTCCCAAAGAACTGGTTTAGCACACAGAGTGTGCGTTAGACCAGTTCTTGTTTTTCCTTCTTTTCTTTTTTCCTGTTGTCGGTTCGCGCATTTTTGAGTGGGCGTGCTTCTGGGTCTAAAGTGACGTTCAATTCCAGAACAGACTGTTCACCTGTTCGGTCCAACTGGACACGAATTTTGTCACGATCAATGGCGATATATTTGCTCAGGACTGCCACCAGTTCGTCTTGCAGTTGGTGGATAAAATCACTACTGTCGTCGCCTTGATGGGCGACAATAATTTGCAAACGTTCCCGTGCTACAGAGGCAGCAGAAGGGTACGGTTTTACCAGTTGTGCTACACGATCGATCCATCGTTTCATGCGTGACTCCCAAACAGTTTACCCAGAATCATTTTTGCCCAAGAAGGGTTTTTTTCGAGCGGAATTTGCTCGCCCAACAAACGACCGACTGCTTGTTCATAGGCCAGTCGTGCGTCACTCGGGGTATCTAAAGTGACCGGTACGCCGCGGTTGGATGAGGTGAGCACCGCTTTAGATTCTGGGATAATGCCGAGCAAGGGAATCGACAAAATTTCGTTGACGTCGCGTACGCTTAACATTTCGCCTTTACGAACCCGCGCTTCAGAATAACGTGTCAGCAACAAGTATTCTTTAATCGGTGACAATCCTTGTTCTGCTCGGTGTGATTTGCTTGATAGCACACCTAGGATGCGGTCAGAATCCCGAACTGAGGAGACTTCGGGATTGGTAACTACCACAGCTTCATCCGCATAGTACAACGCCATGAGCGCGCCTTTTTCAATACCGGCGGGCGAATCACAGATAATGAACTGGAATTCTTTGCGAAGCGCTTCTAAAATTTTTCCCACGCCTTCTTGTGTTAAGGCATCTTTATCACGCGTTTGTGATGCAGGCAAAATGAATAAGTTGTCGGACCGGCGATCTTTGATCAGCGTTTGGGATAGGGTTGCATCCCCTTGAATCACGTTAATGAAGTCATAAATGACGCGGCGCTCACATCCCATAATCAAATCAAGGTTGCGCAGACCAATATCAAAATCAATGACGACAGTTTTGTAACCGCGGTTGGCCAAGCCTGCAGCGAGGGCCGCAGACGAGGTAGTCTTACCGACACCGCCTTTGCCTGAGGTGACAACAATCACCCGAGACGTTGTTGCAGTTGAACCTTGCAAAATGCATTCCTTGGAAATAAGTCAATACCTCTTTACTTTTTATCGTAAAGTGGCTCGATCTGCAAGCGGTCGCCCACCAATTGAATGGAGACCGACTCTTTCCAATGACATTCTTTCAAATCTTCACTGACTTTATAGTGCCCTGCAACAGAAACAAGCTCTGCTTCTAAGCTATGACAAAAGATGCGTGCTTTCGTATCACCACTGACGCCTGCAATGGCACGGCCGCGTAGCGGCCCATAAATATGGATATGGCCATCGGCTAAAATTTCTGCACCTGCGCTTACCGCACTCAATACAATCAAATCGCCACCGCGCACATAAATTTGTTGGCCTGAACGTACAGGTTGCGTCACAATTTTTGTGGGCGTCATGTTTTCTTCATGACCCGATAGTTCAGTTTCCGTGCGTACAGGGCGATTATCTTGTTCTTGCTGCATAGAGCTAGGGCGTACTTTAGATTCTGGCAACACACCTAAGCCGCAGGCAATGGCTTGTACTTGTTGTTCTGGCGTAGCACCGCGCACGCCAAAAGGAATGAGGCGGCGTGCACGGAGATCCTTGATGAGTTGTTCAAAGTCAATTGGTGCGCCCATCAAACGGTGTATGTCTAAGACAACCGGCGAGTGTGTAAAGAAATTGGGTGCCTGTCGAATTTTTTCATCCAGATGTCGGCCCAATTCGCTCAAATCAGTGTGCAGTAATTGGAGAGTGGTTAGGGTAAATAGTCCACCTTTAAACTGAAAGCCAGGACTGGTTTTGATCGTTGGATCGGTTGTCGAGTGCATGTGTGCTCCTAATCGAGTTCTTCGGAAATAAAGGCGGAAGCGCCACCGTGTGCGGGGAAATCATCTACTTGAATCAGTTTCCAAGCCAGTGCGCGTGCGCGTGTTAGCAGTTCGGCCTCTTCCGTGGTGAAAATACCGCTATCAGCTGCTGCTGAGATAAACGAATCTTTTTCCCAAACATTGACGTTTAATTTCTTTTCTTTCAGCGCTGCGTGCAATTTTTTCTCTAAAGGTGCTGCAGCGATGCAAGCAGCTAAGGTTTGGTCAAAGTCGTAAGCAGGTTGTCCTGGTGTTTGCCAGTTATACATACCAGCGATTAAACGGTTTCTGGTAGCGGTGGGGGCGGTGATTAGGTTGGATACTTGTGTAGACAGTTTATCACCGGGATAGGCCACTGGATTTCCGCAGGGCATGGTCCACAACCGTAAAAATCGACCAAGACCGGGCACGGGCAAATTTTGTGTCACTACGTGTAATGTTGACCAAAAATGATTGAGCACATAGTGCATGGACCATTCAACGAGTGGCGCATCTTCGCTCGGCTCGCCATCTTCTTGGTAACATCTTAAACAGCTACTGGCCATATACAAGTCAGACAATAAATCGCCGAGACGTGCGGAGACACTTTCGCGGGATTTTAATTTACCGCCCATAATGATTAACAGGACGTCTGCCACAAAGGCAAAGGTAGCGCTGGCACGGGATAGTTTTTTGTACCAATGTGCCATTTTACTGTTGGGTGCGGTTGCAAAATAGCCGCCGGTCCACGCATGAGTAATGCTGTTGACCGCATTTTGAGACAGCCAAGCGGTATGTTCTAGTATGAGGCGGTCGAACGCAGCGAAGTCATTTTGACGGATGCTGTCCACTTCGGCTTTTAAGAACGGATGGCAGCGTAAGGCGCCTTGACCAAAGATGATCATATTGCGCGTTAAACTATTGGCGCCTTCTACGGTGACACTGATAGGCGCGCTTTCATAACCGTAGGCAACGTGATTATTTGGACCAACAATGACAGCTTTTCCTGCAAACACGTCCATGATGTCGACTGCAATTTTTTGTACCAACCCGGTGACGTGGCATTTGGCAATGGCAGACGCCACAGAAGGTTTTTTACCATGATCGATAGCAATAGCAGTGAATAGTCGTGTGCTATTGGCGATGTAGCTGAACCCAGCAACACGCGCCAGCATTTCCTGGACGCCTTCGAAGTTGGATAAGGACGTATTGAATTGTCGGCGAATGCGCGCGTAAGCACCAACAGCCAGCACACCAAATTTCGCCCCACCTACCGTTGCAGAGGGTAATGTGATGGCACGACCTGCAGACAAGCATTCCATTAACATGCGCCAGCCTTGGCCGATCATTTCTGGGCCACCAATCACCCAGTCTAAGGGGATAAAAACATTCTTGCCTTGCGTGGGACCGTTTTGGAATGGGGTGGTGAGTGGGTGATGGCGTCGACCAATGACGACGCCGGATGTGGTGGTGGGTATGAGTGCGCAGGTGATTCCGAGCTCTAATGTGTCGCCTAACAATTGTTCGGGATCGTACGCCTTAAATGCTAGGCCAAGTACTGTGGCAATGGGCGCGAGTGTGATGTAGCGCTTGTTCCAGTTCAATAAAAAACCAAGCGTTGGTTTACCCTCAAATAAACGTTCACACACTATCCCAGAATCGGGAATAGCACTGGCATCACTGCCTGCTTCGGGATGGGTGAGTGCAAAGCAGGGTATGGCGCGTCCACAGGCCAAGTCGGGCAAGTAGTGATTTCTTTGTGCATCTGTTCCGTAATGCAGTAACAATTCCGCGGGGCCTAGTGTGTTGGGTACAGCAACAGTAGTGGATAGGGTAATACTTTTGCTGGCCAATTTAGCCACAATCATAGCATGTGCTAGTGCTGAAAACCCCTTACCGCCGTATTGTTTTGGGATGATGAGTCCAAAAAAGCCTTCAGCCTTGAGGTACGCCCATAGCGCATCAGATAAATCTAAATCGACGCGCGTGATTTCCCAGTTATTGGCCAGTTGGCAGGCATGTTCGCAAGGACCGTCTAAAAACGCCTCTTCTTCTGCGGTCAGTTTAGGAAATCGAATTTGCTGCAACTCAACCCAGTTGGGCGCACCGCAAAAAAGCGATTGTTCCCACCAGGTATCGCCGGAGTCTAGTGCGACCTGTTCTGTTTCAGATACTTGCGGTAAGTGATGTGCAATGCGTTCAAATAAAGGGCGCGTCACCAGCGTATGACGGTAGCCGGTATGAAAAAGCAGGACATTGGCGATGGTAAGCATGACCAATAAAAACAATAGAGTGAGCCACGATAGGGGGCTGAAGATAGCGGTGAGCAGCCAAAGGCCAGATTGCAGCCCAATCGCGGTTTCAATCGCGGGCTTTTTGCGGATCAGCACACAAAAAAACGTAAACCAAACGAATATGGTGAAGATTTCGGACATACGCACTCCCTTGCATCGGCAGTCACTTGAACCTTATTGTGACATGGGTGGGGTGCGCTTGCCACTTCCTTAGTTAAGCAGTTTGACTTTCTTTTACGAAGTTAAGGCGATGTTGCCATTCGCGCAATAGGTTCCACGTTTCTTTTGGGCTTAAGTCGTCTAGAGATAAGGTGGAGACTGCATCGGCCAGCCAGTGTGTCTGGGTCTCGGCTGTTTCACTGGCGCGGCTTGCTCCCATATGGGCGAGCTGGTGTTTTGCGGTGGCAATCACATGTTCTGGCACGCCTGCTAGTTGCGCAACTTGAATACCATAGCTACGGTTGGTTGGTCCTGGTTTTAAATGGTGTTGAAACACGAGGCCAGCGCAGTGTTCTATGGCACTAAAGTGGTGGTTCATCATTTCAGGGCACTGATCAGCCAACGCCGTCAGTTCAAAATAGTGTGTTGAAAATAAGCAATAAGACTGAAGGTGTTTTGCTAACTCGTATGCTGTGGCGTACGCGAGTGCTAATCCATCAAATGTACTGGTTCCTCGACCGATTTCGTCCATTAAGATCAGGCTGTTGGGTGTGGCGTGACGTAAAACGCGCGCAGTTTCGGTCATTTCCACCATGAAAGTAGAGCGACCGCTGGCCAAATCATCACTGGCGCCAATGCGTGTAAAAATGCGGTCAACAGATCCAATGCGAGATGCTGTAGCTGGGAT
>JAZKAM010000029.1:0-4226 GCA_040389145.1 Pseudomonadota bacterium | reverse complement strand
TCAGCATGCTGATCGCGCACCTTATGTTCGCCATCAGAAAAACTAACACCTACAAACCAATGAAACGCGACAGACACATCTAATTGTTTCCAAAAACCACACAAGAAGGTGTTCACATCATCAAAAATGCTGGTAAGGTAAAAATGCGTTTCCTTTGTTACCTCATTGTTCTGAATAAACGATCGTTCCAACATACCTACACTGCGCAAACCTGGCCAGCGCAATTCAGACAACAGCTGATCACGATCGGAAATAATCGTGTATCGTCTTTTCTCCAAAATCTCACCATAACGCACTTTTTCGAGTTTACGTTTGTTGAGCAACTTTTTGTACTGAATCTTTTCACCATGTGCAAACAGTGAAGCCACAGCGTTGTAACGAATGGATTGGTTTTCTTCTTTTAAGGTTAAGATATATTGCGCATCCAACGCAGAGAGCTCTTTAGCCACTGGCGCTTGATATTCTGCGGAATCTACCGTTAAGATTGCCTCTTCACAATCAATCACTTTCAGCAATTGCGGAATCGCAATCCCTTCTATTGTTTCACTTTCTGGCTCTTCCGTTTTTACTTGCCCCAAAATCACCTGATCACTTGCGTCCCAGACGCTGATTTCATTGAGTGGTAAGGCGACTGCCTTGGATTCAATCAATTCACAGATAGATTCCCCTGCAGCCAATTCACTTTGTACCGCAGTGGGTAATGACTTTAGCCACGCCTGGCAGGCGTCTTCAAATTCTTTTGGTTCAAATAAGGAAAACACGCGACTAAATGTATCTTCAGATGGCGCACCATTCGGAAGCGCTAAAAACAACCGCAACCATTCACTCCGTTTTTGTCCAAACGCAGAAATTTCTGTCCACGTTGTTGCGCCATCAGAGGTAGCCAACGCAGTAATCGCAATGATGTCTTGGAGAAGATGTCTTTTACACCGGCTGTCGACACGGGTATCCTCTTCTAAATCCATATGATTAAGCAAACTTTCTGACCGTTCCATACTCTACCCCTATCAACTATCTCGGGGTACTTATTTATCACTATTTCCAAGATAAATCGAGGGGTAATTGGCAGGGCTGACCTAGGCTGAGCACGCGCAACGGCAACTTCCACCAATATATGCTAGCCTGATCCTATATAGTCGGGTGTAAAGGAGCACGGAAATGAAAAAATGGGCAATGCTTATCCTGTCTTTATGTTGTTTTCAGGTCAATGCAGCAGATGTAGTGGTCAGAACCACGCCAGTAAAACAGCCAATAGTGGTCGTACCTGCAATCGAACGCTGCGATACGCCAGAAGAACGCGGCAGCATTGGCTGTGTGGATGACGTATCTACTGCAGTATCCACAAAAGAAATTGAAGAACAAGTAAATCTGGAGCGTCATGAGCGTGATATGAATCCAGTAGATGACGACAACGCAATAAACATGCGCCCCATAGGTGTGCCACAATAGCGCTACAGGATAGGTCACCGATACAATTACCAAAAACATCCCATTCGTACTAGGCTCGAAAAGCAGCGTCGGTTATTTACCGACGCTGCTTTCATTATCATTTTTGGAGTCGAATCAAATGGAAAAAATCAGCTCAAAACTAACCGCCATGGCAATATTGGCGCTCATGTCACACGGCGCTTGCGCCGCCATCGTCACAGCAGGGGGACCATGGACAGGCTGCACCCTAACTACTGGCGCCAATCAATTTGCCGTATACCCAACCAGCACAAGCACACCTTCAAAAAATCAGCTGACCCCAGCAACCATTCCTAACTTAGGAACAGCACAAATAGCGGCGCTCAGCCCCTCTGTTATTAGAGAGCTATCACCTCAGCAAATTGCCGCCTTTACAGATCAGCAAATTAAACAATTCAACCCAGCTCAATCTACAGCCTGTTTTTCTGTTATGGCAGGGGAAATGGGGCAGAAATTTCAATGCACTACCGCGGTTAATGCTATGAAAACGATGCTCAATTCACGCGAGATCCAAGGTTTGTTAACCCAGGTTTCAAGTATCAAGCCGCAAATAGATCAACTCAATACGCAGATTAATAAAGTCAACTGTAATAACGCCAACGCAAACAACCTAGGCAATACAAATCAACAGCAAACCCCTGCGCTACTCAAAGACGGACGACATGGGCCGGTCGCAGCATCATAACCGAATACATTATTAGATGGAGTCATCACATGAACAGAATAGCCCTCTTTGTTGTACTAACGAGCATCTTCACGCTGGCAGGTATTGCTTCGGCAGTCTCTGCACCAACCGACAACCAATTAACCCCCACCAACATATCCAAACTATCTGTTGCGGAATACCAAGCAATACCTGTAGCGACCTTGAATAAACTTACAGCGGAACAATTGCAAGCAATCCCCGCTTCTGCGTTCACTTCATTTACCATACCGCAACTCCTGGCGTTTTCGCCTACACAGTACCTGAAGCTGAGTGTGGCACAGCAAGCCTCATATACTGCGGCAAAGGCAAATGTGTTACAAAATCAAGCGTCCTCTGCGCTAGCGCAAGCGCAGACAGCTTGCGTCAACTATAAAACTGTCGTCACGAATCAGCTGACTGCGCTTGCACCCTCTGCTGCTTTTGTTGCGCAATATGCTGCTAATGGAAACACCATTGTTGCAAACTACACGTCGCTAACTGCTTTAGTCCAAAGTGTAAACTGCCCAACAACTACGGCGGGCGGCGCTGCAATCCGTCGATAAGTACGATTGATGTTCCAAACTTATGCGCACAACCACGTTTGTATAAACCAGCGTGGTTGTGCCAATTTTTAGTGGATATACCCTATTTTCATGCACTAAATACTCATAAGAAACAACAATAAAGTTAATTAACCAACATTTTATGGATGATCTTTTCAATTTTTGGTATAATAGCGCCACGAGAGACCCCAGATTTCTCTGTATATAACCCAAGTAATGTATTTTTTATCCTATGATTCATCCGCACATGGACACAAAAAAGAGGTAGTTGCACTTATGGTTCCTGCAGTTATTCCACCACCATCTATTACCCCAGCAGCACGACCTGCCGGGCAAACGGTTGTGCCTGAAGCTGCAGCGCCTGCAGTTGCTGCTATCGCTATAACCTCAGCTGAAGCAGCTCCAGCAGCGATTGCTCATGCCGCACCCGATGGAGTAGCTGTGGCACAGGTCGGATTTTGGACAAAAGCATGGAGATCTGCGTGTTTAGTCGGGAATGCTGTGAGTGCAGTGGTAACTGATGTCTTCTTCACCACACATTACCTTATCGATCGTTCATTGATAGAAGTCATGCTAGGAAAAGAGGGATCTGACAACAACCATTCATCCTCTATCATGGCTGCGATAAGATTTGCTTTAGAAGCGCGCGCAACTGTTACCGGCACTATGGCAAACTTGATGGCAAGCGTTCAACGCGTAAAGGAAAGCACTAATTCAGGTTTACTGGCACAAACACTGCTTCAAACTACGCAAGATAATCTCACCGCTTTTAATAACAATAATATCCAAGAAATTGACTACAGTTCAGACAGCGTGTTAGGGGATGCCATACTTAAGCTGGCGGAAGCGCGTTATATTATTCGAATAGAAAACTCAGATACACATAGTTATACAGGTACGCCTCGAAGTGATACCGAAGACACCTTGTTAACTAACGCCCTAATTGGCGTATTAAGCGCTTATTATCTAATGTTTGACAAATATAAAGACAAAACTTTTTCAAAAGAAGCACGTGGCATAATATTTAATGGTCTAAATGCCCCCATACAAGAAGCGATTAAATTCGAAGCAGATGTTTTAACACCAACAATGGGTCCAGCACTTAAAGCATGGTTAAAAGATAGCCTACACATACCTGACTCACTGATTCTCGATATCTTTTTGCCATTAAGCAAAAATGGCCGTGAAACACAAGGTGGCCACAGCAATATATTAAAACTTCGAGATGATTCTGAAACTTTTATCCGTGAGCGTCTTGGTGAAGCCGCATGGAA
Organism: Pseudomonadota bacterium; assembly: GCA_040389145.1. Classification (GTDB taxonomy): domain Bacteria; phylum Pseudomonadota; class Gammaproteobacteria; order Berkiellales; family Berkiellaceae; genus JAZKAM01. The sequence continues at coordinate 237 of JAZKAM010000029.1, read as the reverse complement.
ACGTTTCACTACAAGTTCAGACCCCACCAATCGAGACGACACGCCACAAAATCAATTCCAAAATGCAACAGCCCCCTGTATTGGTTGGGTTAATCGTCTATTAACCATACTTGTTTTTCTTGGGCCTGAACGCGTTCCGGAAAATAAAGGGCCAAACACTTCATCCGACCGAATCTACTTTCAACTACTCGCAGATTCTCTCGCCCGTAATACCGATGTTATTGATATATTCATGGG
>JAZKAM010000028.1:3281-3928 GCA_040389145.1 Pseudomonadota bacterium | reverse complement strand
AGGATTGGGGGTTACAAGGCTTAGGTCACCGTTATGCACATCAGTTATCGGGTGGGCAACTCCAGCGTATGGCATGGATTCGTGCCAGTATTCACAAGCCTGCACTTATTTTAGCAGACGAACCTACCAGTCATTTGGATCGCAATAGTGCCTTGCATTTTCATGAACGGGTGCGTGCCTGTGCCCGATCAGGTTGCACAGTGTTGATTTCGACCCATGACCAAGAGTTGGCAGACCTGTGTGATGAGGTTTATACGCTAACCGCCAGGGGATTGGTTCATGTTTCCTAAAGGGTTTGTGTGGCGCGATATGATGGGTTTGCGTTGGCGCGCACTTACTTTAGTGGTAGCACAAGCTATTGGACTGTTGGTGGTTTTATTTTTGGTAGAGCTGAATGCTTGTTTGACCAAGGTATTGGCACAGCAGCTGCAAGGCGAGGCGTGGTCTTCTGGCATGATGGTTTGGTTTGGCCCTAAATCGTCTTTAACCCAAAAAATATGGTTAGAATCACCTATGCCTGTTCAAAATCACTGTGTTCCTTTTCAGTGGGTTCCTGCGCCAGCGCTATTGCGTCATCGACCACTGGATGGTGCTGTGATAGCCGCATCCCTAGCGCTTTTTGATGCACTTGGTGCGCAATTTATGGA
>JAZKAM010000028.1:0-3271 GCA_040389145.1 Pseudomonadota bacterium | reverse complement strand
GTGACGACGTACCTATAGCGCAACTGGGCGATTGGATCAGCATACAAGGCCGTGCTTTTGAAGTGGTTGGGCGTTTCCATGTCCCAACGGTCGCGCCGTTTTGGGATTTTAATCCGAATCAATTAATTTGGATTGCTGCACCTCACATGACACGTTTAGGTTTTCAAGAGCAATACGACCATGCCCTATGCTATGGCCTCACATCCCAGGCAAGCACACAGACTAATGTGCATGACGTACTTAAAGCTTGGCTGAAGCAGCGATTGGACCCAAAATACGTGTCTTGGCGAGATGCGGACCACTATTTGGCTACGGCCCGTCTTCAATATCAAACTTGGTTACGCTTTGTACAATTAGGTGGTGCTTTTTTGATGTGTTGGTCATTGGTGGGGACTGCTTGTTTGCACTGGGTGATTTGGAATGGACGTCGTCAGGAAATGGGGCTGTGGGTATTGCTGGGTTGGACATCCACACAGGTAGCACGTCTCTGGTTTTCAGAATGTTTATGGTTTGCCGTGGCTGGATGGCTTATTGGATTTGCCACTTCGTGGCTTGTTTTGTTGCAGATCACCGCATGGCTAAATTGGTCATTTTATTGGATGTGGTATGAGTTTGCGTGTACTTGTGCGTTATATTTTGTGATTACACTGGGTATTCCCTTGCTTTGCTTTCGGAAAACTGTTAAAAAAAAGACGGTTGATTTACTAAAATTATAATAGTCCCATCAAACCTTCCGTATAAGGCGGCCAAAGAGTATGTGTGAACTTTTAGCAATGAGCGCAAACGTTCCGGTAGATGCTTGTTTCCATTTAACCGGCTTATTCAAGCGTGGGGGTACTACAGGCCCGCATAAAGATGGCTGGGGCATTTCTTTTTATGAAGGGCGTGCATGCCATGTATTTAAAGATACTTTGCCCAGCGTCTCTTCTGCGATGGCGCGCTTTGTAGAGACACATCCAATCCACAGTGAAACTATTTTAGCCCATATCCGATTGGCCAATCGCGGTCGCGTTCATTTAGAGAATACACACCCTTTTGTGCGCGAGCTTTGGGGACGTCATTGGACTTTCATGCATAATGGTCAATTAAAAGGGGAGCGCCAGCTTGCCTTAAATGGTCCATTTTTACCGGTAGGTAATACGGATAGTGAATATGCTTTTTGCTGGTTGATGGAGCAGATTGCTGCGCGTTTTCCAAAACCTCCGCGGCAAAGCAAAACCTTATGGCGTTTTATTTCTGAACAGTTGCATATTTTAAGTTCATTTGGTGTGTTCAATGCGATATTGTGTGACTCGACATACCTTTATGTGAATTGTTCAACAAAACTGTCCTACTGTGTGCGACAATCTCCCTTTGAAGAAATCCATTTGGTGGATTCTGATTTGAGTTTGGATTTAAGCACCCATCTCACAGCAGATGCAAAAGCAGTGATTTTGGCGACCGTTCCACTGACCCGAAATGAATGTTGGACAGCGCTTAAAAAAGGTGAACAATTGGTGATGGAAAAGGGTGAGATTGTTGCTAGATTTGAAGCTGAATAAATATAAATTAATGAAACACCTTTTTACCTAGCCGAGCGCCTACAGATGCGGTGCAGCCTGCAGTTGTGGCGTCAGCTCCTGAAGTAGCGCATAGAATTAGAATTACTGACGTATAGTATTTTGCCTGCGCTAATAGCCCTCTGCAGCCATCCACTTTGTGATGGCTACACATTCGTCTTCAGACATCGAAAACCCCAAGCGTGTTCGTCGCCACAATACGTCTGATGCGGTTTTCGCCCATTCATGCTTGATTAAATATTTTAATTCTTTCTCGTATAGTTCATGCCCAAAACATTTCCCTAAATCTGACATGTTGTGACAGCCTGCGAGCAACACTTCACATCGTGTACCGTATTGGTGTACATAACGTGATAATAGGTGTGGTGGCAGCCAATCATAGTCATTCATCAGTTCATTCAAATAATTGAGCGGATTGCCATCGGGAAAGCGGCCCCCTGGCAAAGGCGTTGGCATGGCTTGAGTTAGGTGTGGAAAATAGGGCATTAACTGCTCTATGACTTGAACGGCTAGCGTATGGTGGGTCGTTAATTTGCCACCATAAATGGATATAAGTGGGTGATTGTTGTTCGGGTTGTGGTGAATGACATGGTATTCACGCCCAATGGCTGCCGGATTTTCATGTCCATCATCTAGCAGCGCACGAACGCCAGACCAACGGTGTTGTATGTCGCTAGGTTGAAGCGGCTGTTGAAAATATTGCGATACTGCTTGTAATAAATAAGTTTCTTCCGCCACACTGCTGCGAATTTCTGATAAATTGCCCTCAAAAGGAACATCTGTCGTACCAATGAGTGAATAGCGGTCTTGATAAGGGATCACAAAAATAATGCGTTGATCGGAATTTTGTAATAAGTACGCGTGGTGGCCTGAGTACAGCTTAGGGACCAAAATGTGACTGCCTTGAACCAAACGTAGCTTAGGCACGATAGGCCATTGTGCAACGCTTGCTAAGAATTGTGCTACCCAGGGGCCTGTGGCGTTGACCACTGCTTTGGCGTGCACAACGCTGGTGTATTGCGCGTTGCGCAATACCGCCCGCCATCCATCGTTCTGTTGTTGGAGCTCAATACATTCGGTATAAGACTGCAACGATGCTCCAAACTCGTGTGCATCTAAGGCATTGGCCATCACCATACGGGTGTCTTCTACTTGGCAGTCGGCATACTGAAAACCAAAATGATAGGCGGGTTTTAAGGGATTTTCAGCGTTGTTTTCTGAAAAGGTGATGCGTGTACTTGAGGGCAAATCGCGACGTCCACCGAGTACATCATAGAGCGCTAATCCGATTCGGATGATCCAAGAGGAGCGCATGCTGGGGTGGTAGGGCAGGTAAAAGAGTAGGGGTTGTACCAAATGGGGGGCGCGTTCGCGTAAACGTTTTTGTGCGCGGAGCGATTCTTTGACCAGAGAAAAGGCGCCGTGCTCTAAATAACGCAAGCCGCCATGGATCAACTTACTGCTGGCAGACGAAGTTGCAGAGCCAAAATCATTTTTATCACACAACATGACGCGAAGCCCTCCGCGGGCTGCTTCTGAGGCAATGGCCATACCTTGAATACCACCACCGACGATCAGTAAATCGACCTGGGACCCTTGTTCCATGGTTTCTTGCTCCTATCCTACTTTTTTCGTAGTATGGCCCACTTGGATTTAGGGTAGTGCAATCGGAGCGATTTTGATACGGTCTCGAACCCAAGGGCATAGCTTAA
>JAZKAM010000027.1:2374-3503 GCA_040389145.1 Pseudomonadota bacterium | reverse complement strand
TATGTCCACATGACTTATATCCAAAATATTACAGGTCTTCGCTAATGAAAAGTCAGCGCCATTTATTCTGAATGACGAGGCATTATTAGCATATCTATCAAACCCCCAACCATTTGGAATGCCGCCAACACTACTAACCAACTGAACTCCGGTAACCGCATAGAACAATAGTCCAAGATTCCAGTCTTGATCGCCGACAACTACGTATTGTGCGCCGAATATTTTAGCCGAATCATCAAATATCTCTTTGGGAATAAATAGCGCAACGCGCTTCTTATCTATGCCCTCGGCTGCGATCGCATCCATCAACTGCCCACGTAGTTCATAGAGCGGTCGTGAACTTGATAATTGCTCGAGAGCCCGATTCTTTACGTCAGTCGAACCCCGTAGATAAATTCTACCAATCGACAGATTTAACTCTGGTGGTAGCTTGTCATTAATGCTTGCAAATCTGCTCTCATTGATGTGATGGAGCCCCTCAAGAATGCTGCCAAATCCCGCATTAAAAATGTTATAACTTGGCTTGATAAAACTCCCCGATAGTAGTGCCAAACTTAAAACAATAGTGACACTCACTATTTTTTGCGTAATCGCAAATTTGCTATGCGTGAGTAAAGTAGCCCATAATTTCTTCAATTTCTTTAAGGCAACTATTATTGCATTTCTCAAAAATCTTAAGCCAGCATCTATTGCAGACTGTACCAACTTGCTGTCAACAACCAACAATAGAATTCCACTTACTTCGTATCCAACAATCTTCTGATACCTTATGACAATTGTGAAGGTCATTAACAATAGTGCTTGAGTCATGCCCATTTGCCAGTGCCAAATTACCGTCGCGGGAAACTCAATGACAGTAGTGACAACGTACAAACCAATGGCGCCTACGGTTGAAGCGAACAAGGCCGAGCCAGTTATTTTATTTTTTGCAAGGCAAAAAACAGTAAATAGAGTTAATACCATCGCGATAATGCCTGGCGTTAGCTTTAGCCCACCAGGATAAAGGGCAGGCCCAAAATAATAGTGATAAAGACTTTTCAGACTCAATTTTGAATACAATACATGGTGACTGACTCCGTCATCCGGGCTAAATGATGTCCCGTAAATGTAAAAGAAACCTAAGAGCGCA
>JAZKAM010000027.1:0-2364 GCA_040389145.1 Pseudomonadota bacterium | reverse complement strand
AGCTGGATTTTTGAACCCTTTTGCCAAGACGAACGCACCAACAAGACTCGCCAGCATCAGACTTGAAGATATTTTTGCTAATGCGATAACTACGATTACCGCAAAAATGGCCAAGAAACGTGATGTTGATACCGAGCCATCCCGATAGAGTGTGGAATACAGGAATGGCGCTGACATTAGCATCAGAATGCTGGCAAACCATTGCGAATGCGACCCGATGCTAAGTCCATTTCCAACAATTAGCGGGGCGAGCAAAATAATGGATATTAAATAAACCGAGACTTTCTCCCTTCTTGTAATTGCACTGACAGCTATTATCAGGGACGAAAGAAATGCAGAGAACTTGAAGTGAAATAGCAGGCCATAGCTATCATACGGGTCTATGCGAGCAATCAATAATATCAGCGCATCGACGTAATGACTAAGCGCATGGTAAAACCTAAATGGATGACCATGCTGCGCGGTGCTTGGATAGCCATAATTCAAGATGCTTTGAATTAGGGAGACATTATAAGCAGTGTCATGATTCCATCCAAGACCAAGTTCAGTTTCGAGAAGAATTAACGGGCGGGGGTAACTGTCAATCTGCGGATGTAGAATATTTGAAAGCATTGCCAAAACAAAAACCACAAAGACAGCAGCACTAAGATTTTTGTAGCTCAACTTAAAAGACAGCTCTTTATCCATCCGAAAAAATATTATGGTCAAAATTACCATAGTTCCAAGAAATACCATTGATACTTTTACAACTTCCAGGAGGGAAAATTGCAGATAAATCAGTTTTGCAGTTACGACCGTATAGGCAAAATATAAAATTAGCGACAAAACTGTGATGCTGTATATTGAGACTTCTTTATCCCAAAAGCCTAAATCAGAAGGCTTAATCTGCAGGGGTCGAATACGCATAATTTATATCTTGATTCGTTTAATAGGTTGTATTTGCCTGCCCCGCATTTGTCCGAAAAATTCGGTACTTATTTTGAGCGAGCCGATCCGATAGAGTGTTATTTTTATTATATTTCCTAAAAAACCATGCGAAAAGGGTTGCGGACCTTAGGCTGGGTAACTCTCTCTCATATCTGCAGTTCGACTGCGATCCTGGCAGGTATCTAGGAATGACGGGTGACATCCCAACATCGACGTGTTGCTGGAGTTGTTGGCCGCTATTACTGAATCAGAGTATTCCCTTAAAAAACATCTACAATTTAGGATCTTATGGAGGTGAGGTTTGATGATCAAAGTCGGATTAGTCGGATACGGATACTGGGGCCCAAACCTGGCTCGTAACTTCGCAGCGCAGCCAGACTGCGAACTTGTTGCCATATGTGAATCCCAAAGTTCGCGGATTGCTTTGGCAAAAGCCCATTTTCCGGGAGTTCGTGCTGTTGAAGATTTTCAGGTACTTCTCGATGACCCCAAGATTAATGCAATTTTGATAGCAACCCCGGTTTCATCTCATTTCAGTTTGGCAAAACAGGCATTGCAGGCTGGAAAGGATGTGCTGGTGGAAAAGCCAATGACCGAAACTGTTGCTCAAGCAGAGGAGTTGATTGCGCTGGCGAAGTTGAGCAACAGAATTTTAGCCGTCGACCATACTTTTCTGTTTACCGGTGCAGTACAGAAAATGAAGGAGATCGTGAGTTCAGGCCAACTCGGGGAAATTCTCTATATGGACTCCGTGCGAATTAATCTTGGACTTTTTCAGCAGGACGTAAATGTCATTTCTGATCTTGCCCCCCATGACCTGTCAATCATGAATTATCTGATTGACAAAGATCCGATCGCTGTAAAGGCAATGGGCGTCTGCCATGCCGGCAATGCTCTTGAAAACGTGGCCTACCTTCACGTTGAATTTCCCAACGATTTAATTGCACATTTTCACCTCAACTGGTTGGCGCCGGTAAAGATTCGGCGCACCCTGATTGGCGGCAGCAAAAAAATGATTGTCTACGATGACATGGAGGCCAGCGAAAAGGTGAAGATTTACGACAGCGGCATCACCATAAAGGAGGGCGATATTGATGCGATTCACAAGGTGAACGTGGATTATCGAACCGGGGATATGATCGCCCCCAAGCTCCCGCACCGGGAAGCCCTTAGTGTGGAAGCAGCCCATTTTTTAACTTGCGTACGGGAGCGCTCTAAACCGCTGTCCGACGGAATAGCGGGGCTACGCGTCATACAGGTGCTTGAGGCAGCAAAACTCTCAATAAAAGATGGTGGCTCGCGGGTTCTACTCAGCAAAGGTTCTGAATGAAAAGCTCACAGGTCCTCAATAATGTGAAGCTGGGCGCCAATGTGAGACTCGCAGACTTTGTCAACCTGTACGGTTGCGAAATCGGGGATGACAGTTCGATTGGTCCG
>JAZKAM010000026.1:23003-24640 GCA_040389145.1 Pseudomonadota bacterium | reverse complement strand
ATCTCTGCTGCCACCATGAAGTGCATAAGCGAATCTACGAAGGTGGCCTTGAATTCAGGGGTACTTGTGAGTCTCGTTTCAAAATCATGCGCCAGCCATGCATCAACTACATCCAGCATTTTGGTATATTCAATTTCAGTGATTTGACTGCGGTCTTCATAGTCAAGTAGCGGAGCGTCAGCAGATAGTAGGGTGCCGGTCGCAGTGGGCGCACCGTAAGCGCTGAGTAACAGGGCATAGGGTGCTCTAAGTGCTCTGAGTTGCTCTGACTCTGTAGACTCAAGCAAGGATTTAGTTGTCTCTTTGTTTTTAATAGGTGCTACAAAAGCTGAGTCGGCGAACCTTAAAGTTCTTCCCGTTGTACTTTCGCGTTGAGCGGATTTGATAGGCAGGTTTCTATCCCTTCTATTGGCCTGTATGGCTCTATAATACCTTTCATCTATAGTTAATGTCTCGTGGTTGCTATTGTAACCTTCTGAGGCTACAGCAGAAAGAAAATCATTTATTTTTGCCTGCTCTACGACTTCTTGGGCGTCGAGCTCAAGTTCACGGTCTTCTGCCTGGGTGAAAGCGGAAAGCGTGCTTTTAACAGCAATTAGAACATCATTTAATGCGGTTACTTCTTCAGGAGACAATGAATCTGTGGGCCCAGCGGGTGGTATTTTTGTTTGGTCGGCTGAATATTCAGCAATCATATCTCGTATGAGCGCGATCCGTTTGAGGTGTTCTCGATGGTTAATCTTCGCGGATGCGCTTTCAGCTGCTTCTTCCTCTTCTTCATTGAATGCGGGTAATGAGGATATGGGTTGTGAGGCAAAGGATTTAATTGGAGGTACAACTGCCAAGCTGCTTTGAGGCGGAGTGCTTGGAATAATTGCTTTGACTGGTGCTTGAACAGGTTCTGTTTCAGCTGCTTTGCTTAAGTCTAAAGTTGTCTTCGATTGCAGGATAAGTTTTAATGCACCAAATGGTTGAGATGCGATCATCCTAGATAGTGGATCGTCTTTTATCGCTTTGGTTGTATGAGCTGTAGTGTCTTTACTCTGTTTGGTTTCTGATTCTACTACCTTTTTCTCAGATTCACTCGGAGTATCACCCCAATCTTCGTCATCTGAATCGTATTCATGTAAATCTTGACGTCTTTTTGCAAGCCGATTTAAAAGTAATTGTTGGAGAGTCGGCGTATTTTGGGTTGTAGTCTGTTTAGATTCAGATAGGCTTGAGGTAGTAAGTTCGGTATTAATGAGTTCGGTACTGTCAGCCACACCTTCCTGAAGGAGTTTTCTTAATTCAGAGGTAATAACCATCAGTTTTCTGCCTTTTAAAAGGTTAGCAGGGTTCGGATGTTTGTCTTTAGTCGAAAGCTCAGATTGAATATTATCAACGGTGGTATACAGATGTTGAATGTCATTGTCCGATAGGGTGGGTTGACGTGTTGGATTTTCCAGCGTTGATTCCAGTTCTAGTTCGTCGCATTTATGTTGGATGAATTTATGAATTGCATGCAGTTGTTCGTCTGAATAGTTTTGTAGTAATTCCTGTGGAATGTTGGTTGGCTGTTTTTTCATGATCATGACCTTCATATATATTCAATCTATAGGCATAGTATAGAACAAGTGATTTGTAGTGCAGATGTG
>JAZKAM010000026.1:19016-22993 GCA_040389145.1 Pseudomonadota bacterium | reverse complement strand
AGGGGTTTTTAAGGGTATTAAATAGACTGTGCGCACGAATGTGCGCACCTGGCCTTTGTCGTTGCTATTATTAAAGAGGCGTTGGCTTTGGTGGTCGTACTGGAGGAACGGGTGTACCTTCGACTGGTGGACGGGGTGGAACAAGAGGCTTTTTTCCAGTAGAAGAAATCACACTTTTAATTCTATCTGCCACTGATGCGCCTTTTGATAGCGCGGTAGCCTTCTCTGAGACAACAAATGCTGTACTGTGTTTAACGGCTTCATCTGAAACTTCGTACGCATGTTGAACATTTTGTAGGCTACTGGCTAGAGATTTTGGTCCACCACGCGCAGACTCTAATGTTCCATATAAGTCTTCAGCTTCAGCTAGTCTTTGCGCTTCTTCTGACAGTTTCTTCGATTCTTCAAGCTCTTTTTCACGTGCAAGTGCAGCGCTGAACTCAGTTGGAAAGGAGATTTCAAGTATTTCTCGAGGCAGCAATGCTTTTAAGGCTGGCTCTTTAAATAATGCTTTGGTGAAGTCTGCCATCACCTTCTGCTCAGTAGTATCTGCGCTTGCTTGCGAACCGATGCGGTTGATTAAAACAGGTGCTTCTGTTTGACCGTATGCTCCGTAAATATAGCTCATCAATTTTACATACTCATTTCCAGCAGGTGTTTTTACGAATTCAGTTTTTTCAGTGCCAGTTATTGAGTGATTCTTGATGTAATAATCATGTAATGCTTGACCTAATATAATGTAATTTTTTTCGATATTTTCGTCAGTTAGTAGTGTTTTCCCGCCACCCCAATTATATGTAAAAGTTGCGGTTTCACCTGGGGCAGTTCCATGTGTTTGCATTACAGGTACGTTTGAACTTTCTGCAGCACGTTTGCTTGCTATTCCTGAACGCATTTCTTCTGTAATAGTTGGTATCGTGAACTTGATTTTAGCAAGAGCTTTCTTGAGCTTCATAAGTTCTTTTTGTTTTTCTTTGCTTAATGTGTTATCAGTCCTTTTTAGCTCTTCATCCTTTCTTCGAATTCCATCAATTAGAGCCTTGACCACTTGCTCTGGGGTATCATTTTTCTCTTTTCTGAATTTCTTTACGCTTTGTGAGAATAAAGCTTTTGATATCTTGCTCATGTTTGGATGGAATTTTAGTATCTCTGATTTTCCGAGGTTTAATAAATTCGACGATCCGCACTCAAGGTATTCTACTATTTTGTTTAACTTTTTAGAATAGGCATTGGCAGCTTCTTCGATTTTTTCTTTGGTAAGTTTTTCCTTTGCATTTATTTCAGTCGCCGTAAGTTGGGAACGGCCCCCTAAAAACTGTGGCCAGATTCCATTGTTTGGCATTGGGGTGCCGGATCGTTTGAACATGGCGCTATACTTTGCATCATAAGTTTTTGAAACGGCTTGGTCAGCTTGTTTTAGTATTGTTTCAGCGATTTGTCGTGATTTTCCTTCGGTAGTTGTTTCACCTTTTCTGAATGTTGGTTTTTTATATGTAGGGAGCTTTGGTTGATTCTTAGTATCAATCTCTACGCCAAATGTATCAGCAACTGACTTCCTTACTGCATTTACAGCGTCTGTAGCGCTTGATATTGAAGACTTTTCATTGGTTGCCTCCATTACGGCATCTAATTCTTTTGCACTGATATAATTTATTGCGGCGAGCAACTGTTCTTCAGTAAAGCTCTTTGTAATGCCTGGCACGTCTTGCTGTGATTTTATGAGCGCTGTTAGTTCAGAGTTGAATTTTAATATTTCACCGCCAATCATTGCGCGATATTTTTTATTCATTTCGCTTATTGCGGTTCCCGAAAGAACTTGATCCAGAGTTACGGCTGGTAGTTTTGTCTTGCCAGCAATTTTCGCTTGCGGCATAAGTGCAACCAGTGTTGCGATTTGAATGTTACCAAGAGGGCTGCCATAATCCAAAGACTTAGTTATTTTCTCTAAATGGTCCAAATAAAGGTCGGGTTCTTTTGAAACATTTTTTAAAGTATGGTTTAGGTATTCAATTGCCGACTTAATTTCTTTCAGATTTATTTTGTTTTTATTGTATGCGGCTATTGGATTTTTTGCTAATTCTGCTACTGATGGAGAAAGCTTTTTTTCGGCATATCTTAAGAAATACCGCACGTTCTTTAAGTCCTCTTTGAAACGCATGACTAAATCGGAATCATCTAAATCATCTTCAAAGTCAGCATCAGCATCCTCATCTTCTCCTGGGGTTCGTTCTTCAAATGTTTCTAGAACGGATGATTCTGGACGTGGCGCTCTTTCAGCTGGATTGAGATGATCTGCTGAATCTTTAACAGCAGACGCAACGGCGTCTACTGACGAATCCTCGATGGAGCTCGTTGGTGGTGGCGGTGGTGAGCGAGTTGGTCTGACAGGAACATTAGGGCGAGCATCAGAAGCTGCAGGTGCCATGGGTGTTTTTTTGCTTGGATTGCTGTTGCTCATATAACTTCTCCTAAATAGATGATATCTCGAGTATAGGAAAGCCATGTAAATTATTGGGTGTATCTGATTGCAATTTTCTTTCTTTAAGAATTCAGAAATTTAATCAATCTATTTTTCCTGTGTATGCAACATTTTATTTGTAGACACTATTTTTTATTGTATCAATTATTGAATAGGCTGATTTTTCAAGATTTATTCCCGCTCTTTAGATGTGGTGCTTTTAAATTTGCTACAACACGTGTGATTCATCCTGTTGCATGTTTGGTGTGAAATGTTCCGATGAATTAATTTTTTTGTTCCACATAAGCTTTATGGCGCTTGGTAGGTCAGCACCTGTATGTTTCACTCAATTCTACTTGGTGTAGTTGCATTGATAGGGCATTGAGTAGGGACTGTTATTGGAACGCCTAGAGGTGCGCTTTCATGGTCTCTATTGCTTGGCTATTTTGTAATCATTTGACCGTGGGCCGAAATGCACTTGAGGTGCCCAGTTTACCTGCACGTAGTGTTTCGCACACGTTCGGTAATGTTATCTCAGTACCTATAGCTGATCGATTGACGTGGATTGCACGAGGTCGTTTTGTCTGCTTGGAGACGCTTAACAATACGGGTTTTTTTGGTATACCGACTTGTATAATATGTTGCTGGGTAATAGTCTGGAAAAAAGACGTAGGCAAAGCGGCAGGGTTTGCATGTTTGCTGGCTGCTTTTGTTAGTCCCGTTGTCCACAAGGGATTTAGTGAGTTGTTCTGCGCTTGAATGAGTTCAAGCAGTTCTTTCTGTATGCCATTCTTAGATAGCTTTTCTAAGATATGTTCGATACGTTCCATATCCCCATGCATAGCCATGTAGACCTTAGAAAAGTTTGGTATAGATGTGCTAAGTGCAGGCGTATCACATATAACCAACTTATGTTGTAGTGCCTTGAGTTGGTAGACATAAGTGTTTATCGTGCTGTTGTATAGATCGTTGGCCATCCTTAGCTGTTTACGTCGAACAGATGAGAATTCTTGCATCATCTGTGATTGACTTACAAAATACCATTCTGGACCTTCAGGGGTTTCTTTAGCGGACTTTGTGAGTAACTTTGGTAAGTCAACCGTAACAAAACGATATAGCGCGCTTCTTAAACTGTCAAAATCATGTTCCGTCATATTCTGGCTAAGCCACAAGGTTGGTTCTCTCATGGGCAAGGTCTTGCGGTTGGTTGGCTTGGGCACTGCAGCGGGTAATACCTGTAATCTTGAGATCATCCAGTTTAGCTGGAAGATTAATTGTTCAACGTAATAGTCTTTCTCAAAAGTTTCTGACGTTTTACGCTTCGAGTTAACTTCAGATTGGTATTTATTTAGCGTGGTGTTCGCGATTACACCCAAGCGTTTGATTTGTTCATCGCATGCTATTTCTATCTTTTCAATGTGGCCAAAAAAGTCTGACATTGTTTTTGTTTTAGGATGCTTCATATCGCCTTTCTGAAGAACGTGTACACATCCACCCTTGATTTTTTCAGCAAGTAATG
>JAZKAM010000026.1:14474-19006 GCA_040389145.1 Pseudomonadota bacterium | reverse complement strand
GTCAGATGCAGATTCCGTTTTTAATGCCGTAGTTAAGCCATCACTGTCTAGACATTGCAGTATGGGTAGAAAGGCATGTTCATAAAAACCATTAAACGCATCAAAAAAATTATCTAGCGTAGGTTCAGTGTTGGATGCCACTTCGCAGCAATCGATATACTGTGTCATGTTCAGAACGGTGCAATGAAGCGATAGGATTGCTTCAATTGCTTCAGGCGAAAACCCTTCTGTTAAGAGCTGTGTTCCGTGTGCCATCAGGGCTTCTTGTTTACTTGTATGGCTTTCTGCCTCTGCTACTGGTGCTAGCATAGTGATACCTCGGAGGATTTAATAGTGTTGGTTGACGGGTATTTTTTATATCTTTTAGCAGACCAAGCCGAATCGGCAGAACGTCATGCTGCCGATTCGGCTTACAACAGCCAGGTTCACTTATAGTCTGGGCTTTCGTTGTGAACTTGTGTCTAGTCCTTGAAAGGCTGACTCGGCGGTTCGTTTCAATGGTCGTACGTGGGTGGAGTCCGCATTCCCTAAAGCGCTGTCATGGCTGCCGTTACTGCTTGCTTCACTGGCTGTACTAATCACGCTGTCGTTGCGGGATAAGGGTTCGGGCTCTGCGCCTGCGGGTGCAGCGCGGAGAGGGGTTGGCCTTCGCAGATTATGACCTGATGCATGCTCAAATTGAGCAGGTATGGCGCCTGCGAACATATCGTGTAATGCTTTCTGCACTGAAAAAATAACCAGCTTTGGCGGGGAGCTTCCGGCAGCAGAGGGCATGGATAGTGGTGGCATGGTTAGGAGCGTTGACTTGAATGTTGCAACTGTAGCATCGCGCGTTTCTTCATTGTCAAAAGCCTCGACCAAATTAAAAATCTGAGTGATGCGTGCCTCTATTCTTTCATATAGGATGGGGAAATCATCCAATTTTTGAAGTTCAGGGGCGTATTTGCATGCTTTAATTTTGTTTATGATGCTCATACCCCGATAAGCATACAAGGAAAGGGTGTTGTGTGCGAGATCTGCTGTTAACGTATATTCCTCACGGTGCTTGTAGGCTTGCCCCTTAGCTTCGTCATCTCCAGACGCTAATACTTGATCTAAAGAATCGAAGGTTGCTTGGGGTATGAAAGACCAATTGTCTGGATTGAAGAGTATGGCTAACTCTTTGCTTTGAAAATGGTTGATGTCATCTATCAGTTCTTGAAAGTCTTGCACGGTTATTGAGCCGGGCGTCCATAGCTTCGGTGCTGCTGGTTGAGGAGCAGAACGATTTTTAGGATGGGGCGTTGGGTTCGGTAACAGGGATACCTTTGTGCTAAACAGATTGAACAATAGAACAAGCTGTTGGGCATAATCGTGTAATGCTTCAAATGTGGATGTATCGCCATGGTGAAGTGCTGGTTCAGCGCGTAGCTTGGCGAAAGATTCAGTTATGAATGTATTGATGCGGGTTTGAAAGCCACGAAACAGTTCAGAGTAATTCTGCATAGATGGAGCTGTCGCCGTATCAAAATCTTCTAATGCCTCTTGATTCGCACCTGATATGTACTGCGTAAAAATCGGATTATCTAAAGCAGTAATGAATGGCTGAAAAGCTTCAGCATATAAGCCTTCTGTCGCTGCTGCAAATGATGCCAAAGTGGGGTGCTTGGACAGTATATCCTCAAGGTTGCATAGCTCATCTTTCATGGTGTCTAGGGCTAAAGCTATGGCATTTATTGCTGCCTCTAACTTACAAGTAGCGTCGCCGTGTAATTCTGCGAGTAATGTGCTGCGTAATTCTTTTTTCATATTTTTTATGAGAATCTCTGAGTGCGCTACTCAAAGAGGGATAGTGCGTCGGAAATAAACCGACCCTATTCTCGCTCCTGTTACCATTAAACTATCTAAATTAATCGATGCACCACGCACATCAATACAAAAATCACTAAAAATAAACTTTAGTTAAATGAATAATCTATATTAATAGCTCGAACATGGTAACAAAGGCGAAACGCTCACACAAGGGTGGTTACTTGTGTTGGTTGGAGTGACGTTTTTTACGACGCTGGTGCCATTCATAACGCACGCCCATACGCCACAGCACCTGTACGCCAATATAGCCTATTAAGGAGCACACAATACCCAATAGCAAACATCCTACAAAAAACGGTTCAGACAGTGAGTGAAAACTTTCATTCAACCAGGCTAAGGACAATTCAAAGGAAAAGGGTAATGCAGGGCGCTGGAGCACATGTCGACCGACCACATACGCAATGTAGTACATAGGGCCCATGGTGAAAGGATTATTCACCCAAACCAGCACGATACTTAACGGTAGATTGGCGCCCAGGAAAACGGCAGCCACCGCACTAAACAGTGTGTGCGCCGGTACGGGCATCCAGGCTAAGAAAAAGGCAATGGCAACAGCACGGGCCACGCTGGTGCGGTTTAAATACCAGAGGTTATGTTGGGCAAAGAAACGGTCTAAGATCCGCAATGAACGGTATTGACGTAAGCGCTCAGGTTTTGGGGTCCATCGTCGTAGAAATTTCTTCATGTGTTAATCCTAAACTTAGTGTCCTTTAAAGAACCGCCTCACCTGGGTGGTGAGGCGGTTGATATCTTTATTTTATCTGAACATATCTGACGATTGCCTAGTCTTTTTGTTCGCTACCTGTAGGAGATACGGATGTGACGGCAGAGGCTGTCGCTTCCGGTACCTTGCTTACCACTTGTTTTAAACCAGCAGGGCGGTTTAAAGGCGCTACCGGTGGGGCCATGCGAGACGCATGACGTTTTGGTGCTTGTTGCTTTGGTGCTGCCTCAGGTGCGTTCTGTGCTACAGGAGCTGCAGCTGGAATGCTGCAGCTGACAGGAATGGCACACACAACGGGCGCCACAGGTGCTGCCACAGATGCCACGGGTGCAGGGATGGCGCAAACTTCTGGTGCGACCGTAATCGAGACCGATGATTTTTGCTCAGGACGACGGCGACGTGGTGCCGCTGGTGCGATTGGTGCAACCACAGCGCAGACCGTAACATCCGCAACAGGCGCCTGTATGGGCGCAGGTGCTGCTTCAACGACTGGCGCAAAAGTTTCTACAGAGGGTGAGGCAGAGGCTTGAGGTGCTTCTTGTGCACCGTCTTGCGTTTCTGTCTCAGTAGATGCAGGGCGTCGTTCGCGGTCACCGCGATGACGCATGTTACGTCGGTACATGCGAGAACGGTTTTGACGACGTTCTGGGCGTGCCGATGAATCTGCATCTGCGCTAGCCGTTTCTGACTCAGTTGTTGTCGTTTCTGATGTGTCTGCGACATTGGTATCGCTTTCTTGATCGGCGCGCACTTCTTCAACAGACACATGTATTGCTCGAGTGTGGGTGTGTGTCTGTGTTTGGGCTTGCGGTGCCGGTGTGGATACAGAGGCTGCTTGTGCAACCACTACATCGCCGCGTTCTGCGGCATCGATGTCTTCTAATCGTGCTAATGCGGCAGCCACAATCGGTGATACGCCGCCAATGGTGGTAATGGTGGCTGGTGCAGTTTCATCGGAACGTGGGGTCATACCTGTTGGTAAGGTGGTCGATGACGCACTGGTGGATTCGTCGGTCGTTGTGTTGGCAGGGCGTGCATCCGTACGTGGAGTAATACGACGTCGGTTGTTTGGATGTCGATTCGTGCGCTGTTCGCCTGTACGTTCGTTGTTGCGTTCCGTTGTGCGCTCGGTCGTCGTTGCATCTGTTGTGCGAGGAACGCGAGGTTCTGCCGCTGGTCGTGCTTCGCGCGGTTCGCGGACTTCTCTTTGTTCTCGTTCCCTTGGCGCTTGGGTTTCACGGTTATCATCACGCGGGTTACGGCGCTGTGGCGCACCTGGGCGACCAGAAGGGTGGCGACGACGCGGAGATTCTTCTTCACGGTCTGCGCGCTCTGCAGTACGTTCAATGGTATTCCGCAGGGGGGTAGCAGCCGGTGGTGGTGTCACGGGTGTTGTTGGCTTAGCAGGGCCAAATACGGCGGACCAAATACGTTGGATTAACCCGCGCTCAGGTTTGACCATCGGGTGCGCTGCGCTTTGTGTGGTGGTGCGGATATTCGAAAGCATCGCAGGCACTTCGCTGGCGGTTAAGCCAACCGTAGAAGGCGCCATCGCTTCTTTAGGCACAACCATTTCATAGCTGGCTACGCCTTCTTTGAGTTCTTCTTTACGAATACGCTCAATTTCATACCCTGGGCAATCCATATGCGGGTTAGGCAAAATGACCACGTGACAATTGTGCCGCGCTTCAATGGCTTGAATGCTGCTGCGTTTTTCGTTGAGCAGGAATGCTGCCACTTCAATAGGCACTTGAATGCGCAATTGCGCGGTGCCTTCTTTCAAGCACTCTTCTTCTGCGATACGTAAAATCGCCAAAGAAAGGGAAGGGATGTTGCGAATGCGCCCATGGCCTTGGCAACGGGGGCACTTTTCTTGAATGGCATCTTCTAAAGACGGTTGTAAGCGTTGACGTGACATTTCCAATAAGCCAAATTTAGAAATTCGGCCAACTTGTAC
>JAZKAM010000026.1:10204-14464 GCA_040389145.1 Pseudomonadota bacterium | reverse complement strand
CCACACTTAACGCTTCCATCAATACTTGCTCTACCTGACGCTGGCTGCGCGGTGAGGTCATGTCGATGAAGTCGATGACAATTAAGCCGCCAATGTCTCGTAACCGCAATTGACGCGCAATTTCACGCGCAGCCGCGAGGTTGGACTTAAGGGCAGTGTCTTCAATGTCGGAGCCTTCAGTCGCTTTACCCGAGTTGACGTCAATGGCTACTAACGCTTCACACGCATCAATGACAATAGAGGCGCCATTTTCTAGGCGCACTTCAGGCAAGAAGGCTGTCGTGACTTGTTGTTCAATTTGGTAGCGTACAAACAAAGGCACTTTGTCATTGTACAAACGTAAACGGGGGAGGTAGTCGGGGCGGAAGTGGCTCAAGTACTGATGCGCACGTTGATAGGTTTCCGGCTCGTCAATCAGTATTTCTTGAATGTCTTGCCATAGGTAGTCACGTATGGCGCGCAAGACCACGTCGCCTTCATGGTAAATCAAGAAGGGGCAGGGGCGCTCTTTAGCGGCCAACTGAATGGCATCGTACTGCGCCATCAGTACTTTTAAGTCCCAGCGCAATTCTTCTGGTGTCCGACCCATGCCGGCGGTACGGATAATGACACTCATACCTTCGCGGACTTCTAAATTGTCTAACTTTTCGCGTAACTCAACCCGATGGTTGGACGCAATGCGACGGGAAACACCACCGCCGTTTTCATTGTCCGACATCAGTACCAAAAAGGGGCCAGGTAAACTGAGGTACGTGCTCAAAGCAGCGCCCTTGTTGCCACGTTCAGATTTATCTACCTGAACGATGATTTCTTGACCGGGCTCTAACGCATCGCGAATGGTAAAACGTTCACCGGGTACCGGTTGGCGACGATAGTATTTGGGGGCAACTTCTTTTAGGGGGAGGAAGCCGTCACGTTCATTTGGGCCACCATATTCAACAAAGGCCGCATTCAAGCTTGGTTCAATGCGGCGAACCCGCGCTAAATAAATCCCACCTTTTCGCTTTTGCTTTCCATTTCGTTCGATGTCCAATACTTCTAAACTGGCGCCTTTGACGATGGCTACACGCAGTTCTTCTGGCTGAGTCGCATTGATCAGCATTCGTGTTACTTGGTTTGTCGCACTTAACAAATTTATTGTTTCCAAATCTTGAGTACCGCTCCTTGAGCGCCTGAAAGACGGGGGCTACCTTGACGTTAAGCTACTGCGCTAAAGAACGCGCATTACAACTCGACTGACACCGTGCCCATTTCCTAGTATAGTGAAGGCCGGTTATGCACAATAAACGCTTCACATAAAAATCTTAACCAACTAACTCATATAGAACAGTTGGATCTCTTTTGCGGCATTGTAGCGAGTTTTCAGTAGATAAACCAGGGTGCTAGTTAATCAGCTTAACTTCCCTGTGGCAGGAATTAATAGTATGACAACAGATTCAAACAACCCAACCGTTCGGTATTTGGACGTGGATGCGGACAGCACCGGTCAGCGACTGGATAATTGGCTATTGCGCCACCTAAAAGGTGTGCCAAAAAGTCACCTATATCGGGTAATCCGAAAAGGTGAAGTCCGCATCAATAAAAAGCGCGTAGGGCCAGACACCCGCGTCACAGCCGGTGATGTCGTGCGCATACCCCCAATTCGGGCGGCGGAAGAAAAGCCATTTACCTTAAGTGAACGTAACCATAGTTTGATGGACAATATTCTGTTTGAAGATGCGTCGATCATCATCCTCAATAAGCCTGCTGGTTTGCCGGTACACGGTGGAGAAGGTTTCCGCGGTGGCGTCATCGAGGTCATGCGGCTCTTAAAACCAGAACACCCCCATCTAGAGCTGGCTCATCGCTTGGATAAGCTAACCTCCGGTTGCCTTTGTTTGGCCAAAAAACGCTCCGTACTCCGTCAAATCCAAGCAGATTGGCATGAGGCGCATAAGGTCGAGAAAATCTACCAGGCCTTGGTTACAGGTTATTGGAACCCGCCCAAGCGGGTCTCTCTGGCCATTGCCCGCAGTGCAGAAGGCCAGCAAGGCCCCCATGCCCGTATCGACCCGGAAGGCAAAGAAGCCGTTACCCACTTTTCCGTATTAGGCCACTATAAGGACGCTACTTGGGTCGAAGCCCGCCTCGAAACCGGCCGAACCCACCAAATCCGCCTTCACGCGGCCCACTTTGGCCACCCGATTTTGGGGGATGAGCGTTATGGGGACCATGCACTGAACCGATCTGTGGCCAAATTGGGCCTCAAGCACATGGCTTTGCATGCCAGCAGCCTAAAGCTTGCGGGCTACCCTGAGTTCAAGGCACCTATACCCGACGATTGGTATACCTATCTGAAACAGGCCGATACAGACGCCTAAAAAGCGGCAATAGGGTGCGTAATAGTTGACTAAGTTGATTGGCTATGGCACCCTAGGCGCTGTTATATCGGGGTACGATTTAAAGGGCCGGGGACATACCAATGCGCTTGACGACCAAAGGACGTTATGCCGTAGCACTTATGCTGGATATCGCCATTCAAGGTAGCCAGGGTCCCGTGCACTTAGGTGATGTTGCCGAGCGTCAAAAACTGTCTTTATCCTATTTAGAGCGCCTTGCCCATGTCTTGCGCCAAAAGACCTTGCTTCAGTCTGTGCGTGGCCCTGGTGGTGGTTACTTGTTGGGTAAGCCAGCGGAGCAGCTGACGGTGGCGATGATCATCGCTGCAGTAGACGAATCACTCGATGCTACCCATTGCTCGGGTAAGGCCAATTGCCATCAAGGCGTTCAATGTTTAACGCATAACATTTGGCAATCATTAACCGACCAAATTAGCGGATTTCTCGAAACCATTACCCTCAAGTCTTTGGTGGAACGCGCAGACATTCAAGTCATTGCCCAACGGCAACGTCAAATGCGCAGAATCCAACAGCTGGCCTTGGTGCAACACGATGCCATTCCGTCGTGTCTGGTTCAGGAGGAAGCGTAACCATGGTGTATCTCGATCACAATGCCAGCACACCATTGTTGCCAGAGGCGCTTGACGCCATGCTGCCATTTTTGACCACACACCACGCTAACCCATCCAGCAGTCATGCTTCAGGACGTATGGTGCGTAGTGCTCTAGACAGCGCACGGGCGCAGGTCTGTGAAGATTTAAATGCACCCGACCATCAACTCATCATTACCAGTGGTGCAACAGAAGCCAATACATTGGCATTACTGGGTTATAAAGCCGGCCGCCGCATCATCAGCGCGGGTGAACATGATTCCGTATGGGAAGCTGCCCATGCGACCCACCAACCGGTTATTTGGCCGCTTATGTCAGACGGTCGCTTAGACTGGGACCGCGCGCCGGTATTAATGCCAGGTGACTTGGTCAGTGTCATGGTCGTGAATAATGAATTTGGTACCTGTTACCCCTTAGCAGAAATATGCGCGTATGCGCATGCCCAGGGTGCGTTGGTGCACACCGATGCCACACAGGCCTTGGGCAAGTGTGCAGTGGATGTGATGGCGATGGGGGTGGATGCGCTTACAGGCTCAGCCCATAAAATGGGCGGCCCTAAAGGTGTAGGTTTCTTGTTACTCAAGTCACCACACTTGTGGTCTGCGCGCACCTTTGGTGGCGCACAAGAATTTGATTTGCGCGCGGGCACAGAGCCTGTTGCCGCCATGATGGGGCTGGCGGCAGCATTGCGTGCTGTGACGCGCAGCTTGCCAACGCGCCAACAACATTTTTCATTGCTACAACAGTCATTAGAACAGGCCTTGGTTGCCGAAGGTGCCATCATTTTAGGGCAAGCTGGCCCGCGCGTAGGCAATACCACCATGTTTATCGACCCCAATTTGGATGGCGACATGTTACGCATGCAATTAGACAAGTGTGGGGTTGCTGTATCTAGTGGCGCCGCATGTCGGAGCCAAACGCCAGGCGACAGCCGAATCTTGCGCGCGTTGGGGCTAACGGCGGAACAGGCACAGCACGTGCTACGCGTGAGTACGGGTATAGACACAACCGCAGAACATATCACGACATTTTTAACCGCTTATCGTCAAATTCATCAGAAATGGACACGCAGAGAGGTAATACAACATGTTGGTTAAGGTTATCGATCCCAGAAAGGAACAAGACTACTACTGCAACTTTACGCAAGCCAGTCGCCTACTGAGCGTAGGCGCGGCAACGGTACATCAGCTGTACCCGTATACGCTTCAATTGAAAATCGGCAGCAGCGCCGGTGACTTTGTACCCCAAGCGGTTTCTCCGGAAACGCTCTT
>JAZKAM010000026.1:9825-10194 GCA_040389145.1 Pseudomonadota bacterium | reverse complement strand
CCTGGGCATGACGATTGCCGTTGCGCCGCTGACCACCACCGCACAACAAACACAGGCAGCAACTTATGAGCACTCTGATTTATCTTGATAATAATGCGACCACACCCGTCGATCCACGCGTCATCGATGCGATGACTCAGTGTCTACGTGAAGAGTATGGTAATCCTGCTTCACGCTCCCATGCTTTTGGTTGGCGCGCAGAAGCGTTGGTAGAAGAAGCGCGTCGCGATGTGGCCGATCTGATTGGTGCCGATCCAAAAGAAATCGTTTGGACTTCTGGTGCGACGGAATCCATTAACTTAGCGATTAAAGGTGTGGCCCAATTTTATACCGAGCGCGGCAAGCACATCGTGACGCTGAAAACAGAAC
>JAZKAM010000026.1:6977-9815 GCA_040389145.1 Pseudomonadota bacterium | reverse complement strand
GACACGTGTCGCCAGTTGGAACGCGATGGATATGAAGTCACGTACTTATCGCCAAAATCAGACGGGTTAATTGATTTTGAGGCATTTGAGGCTGCGTTGCGTCCGGACACCATTTTGGTATCCGTACTCCATGGTAATAACGAAATTGGCGTGCTTCAAGACATCGCCCGCATTGGTCAGCTGACACGTGACAAAGGCATTTTGTTCCATGTAGACGCAGCACAAACGGCGGGGAAGGTGCCTATTGATGTGGTGGCCATGCACATCGACCTGTTGTCGATGTCGGGCCATAAAATGTATGGGCCTAAAGGTATTGGTGCTTTATATGTATGCCGTAAGCCACGGGTACGTTTAGAAGCTCAGATTCATGGCGGTGGCCATGAACGCGGTATGCGTTCAGGCACTTTGCCCACCCATCAAATTGTGGGCATGGGTATGGCGTGCCGTATTGCTAAAGCAGAAATGGCTGAAGAAGCGGTCCGCTGTTTGGCACTGCGTAACCGCCTATTGGCGGGCTTCTCAGATATTGAAGAAATACACGTGAACGGGCATCCCACACAGCGGTTGCCTGGTAACTTAAATATCAGTTTCAATTACATTGAAGGCGAGTCCTTGATGATGGCACTGTCTGACTTAGCGCTGTCTTCCGGATCTGCTTGTACTTCCGCCAGCTTAGAGCCATCCTATGTCCTGCGTGCTTTAGGCTTGAGTGATGAATTAGCGCACAGTTCATTACGGTTCGGTATTGGCCGTTTCACGACGGAAGCGGATATCGATCATGCCATCAAAGTAGTTCATCGTGCTGTTGCTCGGTTGCGTGACTTATCCCCCTTATGGGACATGCACTTGGCGGGTATTGATTTGAGCACCGTTGAGTGGAACGCACATTAATTACACGATTATTGAAGGAGTCTATGATGCCCTATAACGAAAAAGTGATTGACCATTATGAAAATCCGCGTAACGTCGGTAGCCTCGATCCAAAGGCCCTGAATGTGGGTACAGGTTTGGTGGGCGCACCGGCGTGCGGCGACGTGATGAAGCTTCAAATCCAGGTAGGTGAAGATGGCGTCATTGAAAAGGCTGTGTTTAAGACCTATGGTTGCGGCTCTGCCATTGCATCCAGCTCGTTTGCCACCGAATTGCTGCGCGGCCGTCATATTGATGCAACCAAAATCAGTAATAAAGACATTGCTGCTGAGCTAGAATTGCCTCCGGTTAAAATTCATTGTTCCGTGTTGGCGGAAGATGCGATTAAGGCAGCAGTAGAAGACTATCGTAGCAAGCAAGCAGCAACTGTGGTGGTACAAGAGGCGGGGCATGACGACTGATACGGTACGGAAAGCTTGCTCAGGGCCAACAGCGGAAGAAAAGGCGAACCTTATAGAGGTCGATCAACTCGAGCAGCCGGCGCCTGAAGTATCGCTATCACTCAGCATCACAGATGCGGCTGCCCGCCACATCTGTGATGCCATGGCGGATGCAGAGGGTGAAGCATTGGGTGTTCGCGTTTCGGTTAAAAAAGCCGGATGCTCGGGTTATGAGTACATTTTAGAGTACGCCTATGAATTAGGTCCGATGGATTACTCGGTGACACATCAAGGCGCTCACGTGGTGATTGATAAAGCCCAACTGGCAAAGTTCATGAACGGCTCTGTCGTAGATTACCGAAAAGAAGGCGTGAATGAAGGGATTGTTTTTGAAAACCCCCGTGCTACGGCAACGTGTGGGTGTGGTGAAAGCTTTACCCTAGGGGCGTAATGCGATATGTATCCCGATTACTTTGCTTGCTTTGGACTACCAGCCAACTATGGGTTGGATACGGGCGCGTTAAAAACAGCGTATTTTCGTTTGGCGCGGCAGTATCATCCTGATGCGCAGGCACAAATACACGATGTGCAAGCACAAGCGGCACAACAGATGGCTTACGTGCATACAGCCTATGAAACGTTAATGAACCCGTTTGCACGCGCACAGTATTTGGCCAAGTTGAAAGGTATACCGGCGGCTACGATGTCGGAAGAACTATTGATGGAACAGTTTAATTTAAGAGAAGCGATTGATGCAGCCCAAACGGCGTTGGATAAAAAACAATTAAAAGAAGAAGTTCAATCGCGCTTGAGCACATTAGAAGCGCAATGTCAGCATGCTTTTGATGTGGCTGCAGACAGTGCCACCATTGGCCGGTGTTTGTATGTATGGCCATATTATCAACGCGCATTGGCGCAGTTGGCTATTGAGGGGTGAAGTGCCATGTTAAAAATTAAAGAACCAAAACGGCAGAAGAAAACCGTACACTGGTCTGCAGTGGGCATCGATTTAGGCACCACCAATTCGCTGATTGCCAGCGTTGATGAAGGCGGGATGCCCACCATTTTAACTGATGAACAAGGCCGACGTTTATTGCCTTCCGTGGTTTCCTATTTATCAGAAAACGACAAAGTTGTGGGTGTATTGGCCGATAAAACCAAAGCTTATACTTTAAGTTCGACCAAACGTTGGATGGGCCGTACTGTAGAAGAGCTGACAGAAGAAGCGGCGTTTGAACGCTTTGTACCAGAATCCAATATCCCTACCGTCCAAACGCCAGCAGGCCCTAAAACAGCCCTGCATGTTGCAGCAGACATTCTGTCTAACTTGTACCAACGTGCTTTACACCAATTACCCACGCCACCCTTAGGGGCGGTTATTACGGTGCCTGCCTATTTTGATGATGCTGCCAGGCAGGCTACCTTAGACGCCGCCCAGTTGGCGGGCGTGCCGGTATTACGCTTGCTGAATGAGCCGACGGCAGCGGCATTAGCGTATGGCCTTGACGCGAAAAAAGACGCCTTATGC
>JAZKAM010000026.1:5859-6967 GCA_040389145.1 Pseudomonadota bacterium | reverse complement strand
GGCGGTACTTTGGACGTATCGTTGATCCGCATTCAAGACGGCGTATTCCAAGTGGTTGCCATTGGCGGTGATACGCATTTGGGCGGTGACGACATGGACCGTTTGATTGCAGAAGAACTCAAAGGCCAAACAACTGGTGTGTATACCGAACAACAATACCGTATTTGGGCGCGCATGCTTAAGGAACAGTTGAGCACCGTATCGGCGGCTGAGCTGATGGTGGGCGCAGGACTAAATCCGAACAGTACAGAAGAAACCTTATCGTTAAGCCGTGCTGGTTTTGAGGTGTTAATTCAGCCGTTGGTGGCGCGCGCCATGCACGTGTGTCAGCGTGTGCTGGATGATGCCCAGATTCAAGCGGATGAGGTGGAATCTGTGGTGTTGGTTGGCGGCGCCACGCGTGTACCTTTGGTGGCACGTCACGTAGCAGAATTTTTTGGTAAAACCCCCTATGCAGAGCATAACCCCGATGAAGTAGTTGCTTTGGGTGCTGCAGTACAAGCCGCACGCTTGGGTGGCCATGAACATTTTCAATCCTTATTACTGTTGGATGTCACACCGCTGTCTTTAGGGGTTGCTATGATGGGTGGTGTGGTAGAGCGTATTATTGAGCGGAATACACCGATTCCTTGTGAGAAAAAAGAATCATTTACCACACACGAAGACAACCAAACGGGATTGGTGTTAAATATTGTGCAAGGCGAACGCGATATGGCGTCCGATTGTCGGTCTTTGGGTACGTTGGTGTTGCGAAATATTCCACCCATGCGTGCAGGCGAAGCAAACATTCAGGTGCGCTTTCAGTTGGATGCAAATGGCGTATTGCAGGTGCGGGCTGAAGAGTTAAACTCTGGCGTCACTGCTGAAACCACCATCAAACCCAGTTATGGATTAACGCCTGAACAGGTGCATAGTTTGTTGATGGATGCCATTGTTTGTGCCAATGAAGATCACGACAAACGCCAATGTGCGGAAACGATACAAAAGATTCGTTACTTACTGAAAATTGCTGAGCCTTATTCGGAACTAGCAGACGTACAAAAAGAAGCGCATGCTGCCATTAACACAAAAGCTCCTGTTTTGGCGACGTTGGAAGCGCTAGAAAACA
>JAZKAM010000026.1:0-5849 GCA_040389145.1 Pseudomonadota bacterium | reverse complement strand
CCCAACAACTCCAGGCCGCTTTGTCCCAGACTATTGTGGGTCAGCGCCTCCAAGAATTGGATTAACTGATGCCAAAAATACGTTTTTTACCCCACGCGCAATTGTGCCCACAAGGTATAGAAGTGGAGGCGCAGACCGGTGCCATTTTGCTGGACGTTGCTTTAGACCACGGTATTGAATTAGAACATGCCTGTGAGCGTGCCTGTGCCTGTACTACCTGTCATGTGATTGTGCGTGAAGGTTATGACAGCCTATCGCCTGCAGAAGAAGCAGAAGAGGACCGCCTGGATACCGCTTGGGGTCTGACCCAACAATCACGTTTGGGTTGCCAAGCCTGTGTTGGGAAAAAGGATTTGGTCATTGAGTTGCCAAAATATACCATTAACTTAGTGTCCGAGAAAAAATAACCGGCAATTAAAGCGAAAAAAGGAGTCAGAAACGATGGCGCAACCCCTAAAATGGACCGATACCTTGGCCATTGCAGAATATTTGCTGGAACGGCATCCGGATACCGACCCGCAATACATCCGTTTTACAGACCTGCACCGCTGGGTCACAGAATTGCCGAATTTTTCGGATGACCCAAACCGTGCAAATGAACGCATTTTAGAAGCGATTCAGATGAAATGGATAGAAGAACAGGACTAAAACCCTGCTGGGTGTAATTGGGCGTAGCTGAATAGCTAAATTTCAGGTAAACTTGCCGTCTTATTGAATTTGTTTGTTCCTTTTATAGGTGTTTTTTTATGGAAATCCAACGTACCCTCTCTATTTTAAAGCCTGATGCTGTGCGTAAAAATGTCATGGGCGACATCATCCGCCAATTCGAACAGTCCGGTTTACGCGTAGTTGCCGCAAAAATGATGCACTTAAGTGCAGATCAAGCGGGCCGTTTCTATGCGGTTCACCGTGAACGTCCTTTCTTCAATGCCTTGGTTTCTTTTATGGCGTCTGGCCCAGTATTGATCATGGTTTTGGAAGGCGAAAATGCCATTCTGAAAAACCGTGAATTGATGGGTGCTACCGATCCTAAAAAAGCAGCGCCAAATACCATTCGTGCTTTGCATGCTGCTTCAATTGACGAAAACGCAGTGCATGGCTCTGATGCGCCTGAAACTGCTGCAGAAGAAATTGCGTTCTTCTTTAGTTCCTTAGAATTGTGCGCGCGGGTTTAATAGTATGACAAATTTGCTGGGGTTAGATCGTACACAGCTGCAAAGCTGGTTAGTAGAACAGGGCGAACAAAAGTTCCGTGCACAACAATTGATGCAGTGGATCCACCAACGCTTTGTGTGTGACTTTGATGCCATGCTCGATCTCAGCAAAGTCTTTCGTGCCAAGCTCAAAGAAATTGCGACCATCGAAGGCGTTACGCCTTCGAAGGAAAGCCGTTCAGTAGACGGTACCCGTAAGTGGTTGTTCCCAGTAGGGGAAAGCTACATCGAAGCGGTGCTGATTCCTGAGCCAGCGCGTAACACCCTATGTATTTCTTCTCAAGTCGGCTGTATGCTCGACTGCTCCTTTTGCGCAACAGGCAAACAAGGTTTTGACCGTAACTTAACGGCGGCCGAAATTGTGGGCCAACTCTGGTACGTGCAAAAAACACTGGCCGCCGAAGGCGAACCACCCGTCACCAACGTGGTTTTCATGGGTATGGGTGAGCCCATGCTGAATATGGAAGCCGTATGGCCTGCGTTTCATATTATGTTAGATGATTACGCCTACGGTTTGTCTGCTAAGCGCGTGACTGTCAGTACCTCTGGCGTCATTCCAGGTATTGAAGCGCTGGAATCAGAGGATGTTGCCTTAGCCTTATCTTTGCATGCGCCAAATGACGCGTTGCGTGATGAGCTCGTGCCCATCAACAAAAAATACCCCTTGGCGGAATTAATTCCTGCATGCCAAAGGTATGTGGCTGCTGATCCTCGGCGCTCCGTAACGATTGAATATGTCATGTTACACAAAGTAAATGACTCGCTGCAGCATGCCAAGCAATTAATTCGCTTATTGGCAAACCTGCATGTCAAAATTAACTTAATTCCCTACAACCCGTTTCCAGGCGTCCAATATACCTGCTCAACGGAAGAAGACATCCACTATTTCCAAGAAGCGCTGCGAAATGCCGGTTTTATTGTCACCATCCGTCGGTCACGTGGGCGCGATATTAAAGCAGCCTGTGGCCAATTGGCCGGTGATGTACAAGACAAAACCAAACGTCAGGCCCGCTGGCGCCTTAAGGTAACTGACGGCTCCCAACCCGCCGTATAACCGTCTGCATGGCTAGATAGCACATTTCTTGCTAATCTGGCTGTGACAGGGGGGAAGTACTGTGTGGCACTCGAATCGTGTTCCTTTTTTAGTAGCGATACTTACTATTGGCTTAGCGGCATGCCAACCGCACCGCTATGAAGAAGCGCCGCTCTCTCCCGTAAAACCCCATATGAACTACGCAAAAGCTGCAGAGCTTAACATTGCTTTGGGTTTGGCTTATCTGAAGCAAGGGGATGTAGAGCGTGCACGGGATAAACTATTACGCGCATCCCGCCTCAATCCTCAAAACCCAGAAGTGTATGAAGCCTTGGGCGTATATTACGAACATGTGCGATTACTACCCAGGGCAGAAGAATCCTATTGGAAAGCTTTAAGCTTGGCACCTGAGTCGGCTGGCGCCAATTACCACTTTGGTGCGTACTTATGCCACATGCAACAGTACGCGAAAGCCGAAGGCTACTTTCAGGTCGCTTTAGAGGACCAGCATTACCCCAAAATAGGCGAGCTGCTTGAAACGGCAGGCGTATGCGCTTATCAAGCCGGTAACCATGTGTTAGCAGAAGCGTATTTAACCCGTGCCGTGCGCGAAAGCCCCAAGCGTACTGCTCCTTGGCTGTATGCGGCACGCTATGCGTACATAAACGGTGATTATGATAAAGCGCATGAGTATATCGAGCATTATTCCATGCTGCCGCATAGGCCAAATCCTGACATGCTGAAATTGCAATTTGAGATTGCAGAGAAAAGTGGGGATGGCGTACTGGCACAAGCATCGTATCAGCAACTAAAAACTTTATTCCCCAATTCTTCCGAATGGCGCGCCGTCATGCGCGCAAATCTTGCAAAGGAGCGCAACGATGACTGAATACCGAGGATTAGGTGGGCAACTTCAAGCAGCACGACAAGCTTTAGGGTTAAATGCTGCCGATGTTGCGCAATTGCTCAACTTAACAGAGCAGGTCATTGCACTACTGGAAACGCAACAGGACTTGACCAGCGTACAAGATCCGTATTTGCGGGGTTACCTAAGGGCTTATCTGAAATTACTGAAGTTAAATCCCACAACAATGCCAACACCAACGCCGGGGGTGTCCCCTACGCCATCAGCATCCGGCGTGAAAGCGTTACCTGAGGGGGTGGGTGTTTCGATTGCCTATAGACCAAAACAGCAAAGTAAATATCCATGGGGCACAGTGGCCATAGCAGCAAGCTTGTTGCTCACGCCTGTGCTGGGCTATTTAGTTTGGCCGAAGGCACGGACAAACGATGTGCAAGAGTATGCCTCCGCCAACCCAGCACAGGCTGCATTGGAAAGTGTCGTGGAAGAAGATTTTTCGCGAAGTGCTTCATTGGACTTTCAGTTCAAAGACACGACGTGGGTCACTGTGTTTGATGCTGCAAATGCCCGTTTGTTAACCGGTGTTTTTCCCAGTGGCGAACTGGTGCATCTAGAAGGCCAAGCGCCATTTCAGGTCATGCTGAGCAACGGTAAAGCGGCGACTATTGTGTATAATGGCCAAACGATTGAGCCGGACCGTTATGCGGCACCAGAGTCAGACGCCGTGGAATTTAAAATTGGGTAAAGGAGCACACACCATGCACGAAGAAGAATCCTCTTCGCTTCAGTTAAGCGTACGTGGGTTGTATACCTTATTCTTAACCCGACAAGGCGCATTGACGCGCGGTCAATTTTTGGCGGGCTTTGTGACCCTGTTGGGGTGCTCGTGTGTTGCTGTAGGTACCGCGTGGATACTCAGTACTGCGCTTCACGCATTACACCTCAAAGTTTTGGTAGATTTCCTCTTTAGCGTCTTGGTCGTTTTGTTTTTTTATAGCGCATCGATGCTGGTCATTAAACGTTTTAATGACCTACATGTACCTGCATACTATGCATTGATCGGCCTAGTACCTGTGTTTGGTACCATACCACTGTGCTGTTCTTTGCTGTTGGCACCCGGGCGTTCAACTAAATCCCAATAATTCAAACTGTCGGTTAGAATGAAGTGTTTAGCATGCCTTTGGTGTGCAATTACGCCTATTTTTTATGAATTTTCATAATGTCCTATAGTTGTTCGAGAGTGTCTCTGGGTCATTTTGGAGTAGTTATGGAACAGCATAATAATAAAAATGAGCATGGCCAAAGAAAGCCGCACGATGACATATATGTTGAAGTACATCCTGGCTCCGTAGGGGCAACGGTAGAAAGCGATGGTTTTTTGGATGTAGATGAGGATATTACTGCGGGAGCAGCTTATCCTGATTTTCGCCGCGCACGGACAGGGGAAGAGTTGCGCCAGAAAATTCAAGAGGAAGGTGAAGACGCGCTGGCTAGAATAAATGCAGCACATCCACCAAGAGATTGGCGTTTACCTACAGAATTTGTGCGTGAAGCAAAAGTGCCTGAACCTGCACCTTCCTATGGTGCGTATATGAATAAGAAAGTGCTGTCTCCAGTAATCAAAGCACTGTTTGGTAAAAAACCAGGTCTTGTACGTAGGGTGGTAGGGACAATAGGGATGTTGCCGGCCTCCTTATATATTCTGGTTCGTGGGTTGATTAGTACTGGTGCCTTTTTGAAAGATAAGTTCAAGGGAAGGAATAGCAAGGAACGGTCTGAAGTTAGTACAGAACAAGCACAGCTAGGATTCACGGATCCGGATGCTAAGCATGGAAAAGCTAAGACAGGCGTGTTGAATATGCTTTTTAGTTTGAGGTTACGTCAAGGTCATCCTGAAAGAACGTCGATGAAAAAAAGCTTAATGTCGGAGCAAGATAAAGGTTCTAATCGTCAAACGATGTAATTTTTTGTGAAATATATCAAGATGTAGGGGAACGAGAATGCCATATGTACACATAAAAAAAGGTAATGCAATAGCCATTTATCAAGCTTTGAATAATTCTGTTCTTAATAAACGTGATACACAGGATAGGCAGATTACTCAAGCGGAAGTGGATGCACAAAGAAAATTACCAAATACCAGCGATACTGATCAGCCACAAGGATTTAGAAGAGCTTTGGATTTGTTGGGCATTAAAATTCCTGGAAAAGTCATTTGTCATGGGCATGACGGATATATTGCTGCAATTCCCGATAATTCAACTTATTTTAGAGAACAACTTGAAGAAATAACGGGTCCTCTTGCGGAGGTTTTTGGCGACATGACATTTGGTTGGGGGTATACCGTTCGTCATTTGACAGGAGTGGATGTAACTGTACCTTATGTTTCTCCTTTAGATAGCGATACTGCCGGCCCCACGCGGGGTGCTCAGCATGGTCAAGTTGGCAGACCTGCAGTAAGAACAGGCGTTCATGCGCCATCTCCAGATGATTATGGTATTCATCCTTGGAGGAACTATTCTGTACCTGAAGTAGGTGGTGTCGACGCTACACCAGAAGTTGCTGCACAAGTTCAGGCAGATGCAGGCGTCTCAGAGCCAAAATATTCATGGGTGATGAATGAGCAGACCTTAAATGAAATAAAATCCTATAAAGAATTGTTAGCCGATGGACAATTCCGCGGTCCAAATGCGCTTCAGAGTAGGGCCGGTGGCAATTTATTGGGAAAACTTGAAGGAAA
>JAZKAM010000025.1:957-2801 GCA_040389145.1 Pseudomonadota bacterium | reverse complement strand
TAACTTATTTCAACCTAATCGAGTCTATGAAGTTACGGAGTTCCTAGGCGAATTCATAATAAAAGACAAAGGCCCGACGGCTATCGGTACAAACAAATTCTCTGATAGTTTATCTGGCACTCAATGTTGGGCGCATTCATTAAATCAGTTAGTACAAGCAGGCTCCCATCTTTATACTGTGGATGAATTCAATGCCATTTTACGATATGAAAAAAAACAACGAGAAAAATTAACTTAAATGAAGTCCCCAAGTACGTATCACTTTTGTCGAAATAAGATACGACACGAAAGCGAAAAATCTGCTTTGTTATTTGGCCGCAAATACAATCAAACTACAGCATACAGATGCCCTAAGTGCCACTATTGGCATTTAACTAGCAGACCAGCCATTGAAGCTGACGAGTTTGTTGAAGCTCTTTTTCTGCCCCTGCATGGCTAGACCGATAAAGGCGAGCAATCGCTAATGTTAAACGGCATTTCTTACGGTTATGTCGGGGCGGAAAACTTTATTAACACTTAATAACAAAAAATAAATATGCGAACCTTTCCACTTCAAAACCCGACTTCCTCAATACCTTGGGATATGATTGCTCCGCACGAAGAACAAGCACAAAGAAATCATGGTCAGACACTAAAAAGATTAGCGGAACGTATGGGCCTTTCCGCTTGTGAGGCGATAGCAGTTTTGGAAGACCGACGCTGGACGCCAATGAACAACGACGAAGCGGTTAAAAAACTGGCACAAATGGTAGCAGAATACGAAGCAAATTTAAAGGCTTGACATTTTCATAAAAAACGGTTAATCTCTGTGTAGCGTTAGAGATAAAACAGTCAACACACACAGAAATATGATACCAGTTGAAAATGCCCTGACCGTTGAAAGCAACATCGAATTGATGGAAACCAACCTTGGCTTTGACGCCGAAGGAATGGTTTTTATTGGCGACATTCTCCAAAACAGGCTGTACTCGAACAAAGTACTGGCTGCGATTCGCGAGCCGTCCACAAATGCGCTTGATGCAATGGTCGTGGCTGGAAAAGCAGACCAGCCGTTTTTAGTCACGCTTCCCAATGCTCTAGCCCCCCAGTTTCGAGTACGCGACTACGGTTCCGGCCTGACCGATGCCGAAATGCGCACGCTTTACGCAAATTATGGCGCGAGCGATAAGCGCAAGAGCAATGATGTACTTGGTCAAATGGGAATTGGCAAATTTGCCCCGCTCAGCTATACCAAGAGCAACTTCCTTGTCGTATCCTACAAAGGCGGGGAAGCTAGGACTTACTCTATCTCTTGCAAAAGTAACAAGATTTCTCCAATGTCAGTTGACGTAACTACCGAGCCGGATGGCTTGGAAGTTATTGTTGAAGTGCGGGAGAATGACATTCAGACCTTTATTACTGAATGCGCAACTTTCTTCCAATTTTTCAAGGTTCGCCCGACCTTCAAAGGCGCTGAAATCAAATTCAATGAAGTAAAGCCATTGTTTTCTGATGCTAATGGTCTCTGGGTTATTCCCGGCGTAAACGATGAGTACGCTAGGTCGCCGCTCGCTGTTATGGGTGGCGTTCCTTACAAGATTGACGCAGAAGCTATCAACTGGGAAGGTAAACAGCCGGAACTTAAGACTTTGTTGGAGTCTGGCATAATTATGCGTTTTAATATCGGTGATATTGAATTGATTGTCATCTTCAAATAAATCGGCATTGTTTTCTATAAAATCATTGTTTATGATTTTACGTTCTTTATTGGTGTAATCTTTGAATAAATCAGAATGTTTTAATATATTTTTATATTTAAACATTATTTGTTGTATTTGTTGTATTTGATGTATTATTAATACTAG
>JAZKAM010000025.1:0-947 GCA_040389145.1 Pseudomonadota bacterium | reverse complement strand
GCCGGATGTATGCTTACGTCTTTCGTAATGATTCTCCGCTTGCCGAATTGAAAGGTTGTTTTACCAAGGTTATCTTTAATGGTAAGAACGTTACTTCATCTTTCTTTGAATGCCAAGCTACTGGCGTGAAGAT
Source organism: Pseudomonadota bacterium (assembly GCA_040389145.1). Lineage (GTDB taxonomy): Bacteria > Pseudomonadota > Gammaproteobacteria > Berkiellales > Berkiellaceae > JAZKAM01. The sequence continues at coordinate 814 of JAZKAM010000025.1, read as the reverse complement.
TGAGAAGTTCGAAAAGGGCGAAAAGATGCATCGAAGTTCTGGGGTGTATCGTGTATCTAACGCTGGCCCTACCAAGCGCCTGCCCTGTACTGATGAAACCATTCTTATCTACAATGATATTCATGCAACCGATGGTCTGATTAACAGGCTCGCGCCACTTATCGAAATGCCTACCAATATCCTTGGTAAGCAGTACGAGAAGGTGTATCTTGTAACCCTCTCTAACTTGGCCGAATGGCAGCAATGGAAGCAGGACGAGCAATTCGATGCTCCGCTTGTCAGTTTGTCAACTTTGCCGCGCTTGAAGATTTCGCAGATTTATCCGCGTGACCCTTATAGCTCTAGTAATAAACCCGTTAATGTCAAACACTTGTCCAAGGTATTTAGATACGAGTATGAGAAGGTTGACCGTGGAAATAGCCGCCGATTTCGCTATCTTACTGTGGCTTCTGACTACTGGCAACCCGCCGAGATTGACTTGGACGAAGACGAAGGCGTGTATGTAGGTTTGTATAAGTTCGAGCCTATCCTTAAATCTAGTCCTATTAGCGGTGGCAAGCGGACTATCGAATACTACAAACAGTGGTTCGGAGAGCTTGGCTTGGAGTTTCCAGAAGTTATTGGACTTAAGCCCAAGTCTAACGGTACTATACCCGAGCCGCCTAACATGGTACATTTGGAAGACTATGTTGTAACTGAAATCAAGGCCAAAATCGCCCAGTTAAACAAAAACGCTGAAATTATCGAGCGCCAAGCCGCTTTGGGAAAATCAGTAAGTTTCGTAACTGACTTCGCGCAGGAAGCCGCCGAAAAG
>JAZKAM010000024.1:2144-7120 GCA_040389145.1 Pseudomonadota bacterium | reverse complement strand
CTTACTGCAAATGTAGTTTGAAATAATCCTAAACTTTGCCCTTTTTTCTGCTTGCTTTGCTAGCTTACGTTCAGGGGCCTGCTCCCTGGCTTCTTCTTTAAGTTTGTATTTAGTATAACGCTCTACATAGGATTTTGCGGCTTCTTCTCCATCAAATGCCGCAGCAAGGCGCTGCACTAGGGGCGGGTGAAAATCCCCTGTACCCACAAAGGTAGAACACAGTGGCAGAGTATATGGCTCTTCTTCTGGAGGCAGCATGACACTATCGGTAATCCAATAGCCAAGCAATTTCTTGAAGAATTGGGAAAAGGTTCGAACAGTACCATCACCTTCTTCTGGGGCCACACTTGCTTGAGGGAAAACGACCATGAGGGAATTTTTCAATGGGACGCCATCCGCGCCATCAATTTTTTTAGAGCGTTTCACTAGATTAGACTGAATACCGCCATCAACGTGCAGGGTTACTTTACCGTTTAATTCAATCTCAACGGGGTTCATCAAACCTGGAACACAAGCGGAAGCCTGGACAGCTTTGGCCACGGGAACATCTGGCGTGGATTTAGCATCAAATATACATGCAGTCGGTGGATTTGTACTTAAATTGGTGGTTTGCATACGCAACAAGGGCCAATGTGTACGACCTTCACTTTCCGCTCTGGCCTTAAGCGCATCATCAAGCTCTTTAAACGTTGGATTTTCCAAGCCTAACTTGTCTTGAATCAACTCAATTGCGCGTGCTTCTATACCGCGGCCGTGTGCAATACCCCAAACTCTAGAGTGGTTAAATGCACCGAACAATAGTAAGGGCAAAGGAATAATGAATAAGGCCATACCAATAGCCAGCAATACTATACCCAACAGCTTTAATGCCAACCCACGCAAAGAAATTAATGGGCCAGAAAATAGTACACGACTCAATGAAGCTAAAGCCGTAGCAGAAAACACCAGAACAGAATATACGGTAACGTCTTTTAGTTCGTTCCCGCGAATTTTTAAGATAAAATTCACGCACTCATCTGGGGACATGCCAACCGCAACACATAGGCCCAACAAGGATCCTACGGAAATACCGGAAATGATCTTCAAGTTCTTCTGGTCTAAGCCAGCATTTTGACACAAATATTTATACGCAGCTGGAAACGTGTAAGCGCCACGCGCTGCTCCGCCGCCAATACACAGCTCTTCAATATGTGCTAACGCTTTTGCTTCACGTTGGCGGAATTTTTCGCGGCTTTCTATCTTTTTTTGATAGAACGTTTTCGCCTCTTTGGCTTTGGGTGCATGAGGCTTAGGCCGTTCTAGAACAACTGCGCCACTTTCTATATCGCGCAGGAGTGCCTCGCGCGCTTCATGGCGCACTTCTTTTTCTGTTGTTTTTCTTTTAAAAAAAATTGACATATATTTGCTCTTTTAATCCTAGTTCATCGCGATGAACATGAGATAGAATGGCCTCATCCCTGAGCAATATGAATATTAATGCCTCATTCCCTTGAACAGCTTTTATACACGGCACGTCAATTGGCCGGCAAAAACCTAGGCTCACTTATGGTACAGGAGCAGAGCACAAAAATCAATAATACAACCAGTCGCCTAACAAATAAGGGTGTAGTTGGGCACATTATTGAGGCGGCTCTTTGCTTAACGCCTAACAGTAGACCTGGCCCTGACTTTGCCACTTTGGGCGTCGAAGTTAAGGGGATTCCGGTCGACGAGGCCGGAATCCCCTTGGAATCTACCTTCATTTGCGTGGTTCAGCAGCAGCTGCCCCTCAACTTTGTAGATTCACTGGTCTGGAAGAAAATGACCTGTATTTTATGGGTCCCTTATGAGGGAGATACCCGTATGCCACTAGCCGAGCGGCGAATTGGCACACCTTTCTTATGGTCCCCGGACCCAGTAACCCGGCAGATGCTTGAACAAGATTGGACAGAACTCACAGAAATGATGCGTTTAGGCCAACAAGCTTCATTGTCAGCGCACTTAGGCCAAATTTTACAAATTCGGCCTAAGGCGCTGAACGCCCGGATTCAGCAGCAAAAGTTAAGCTGCTCTGGCGATATAATCAGCAGTGGCCCGAAAGGTTTTTACCTTAGGCGTAACTTCACATGCCGTCTTTTTGAAGCCGTTTTCCAGAATTTTTAAAGTTAATTAGCATACATATTCCTAAAAACTCTTGGCGCATGGTGCTATCCATGTTAGCCTTGGCGGACACAAACCCAACCCCCAAATAGGGTCTCAATGGAATTCGGAACAACCTATGTGATTCTCGCTTGTATCTTTGGCTTTTTAATGGCTTGGGGTATTGGTGCGAACGACGTTGCAAACGCAATGGGCACCTCTGTGGGCTCTGGCGCGGTCACCTTACGTCAGGCAATTCTGATTGCTATGGTATTTGAATCTTTTGGCGCGGTATTGGCTGGTGGTGGCGTCACGGACACCATTCGAAAAAACCTCATTAACCCTGCGGCCCTTGCCGAGACACCCGAATTATTAGTTCACGCGATGTTGGCTGCCCTATTGGCCACTGCTATATGGCTTGCGCTTGCCTCACATCGTGGATGGCCGGTTTCCACCACCCATACTATTGTTGGCTCTATTGTTGGTTTAGGCGCCATTAGTTTAGGCCTAGATGCCATTCAATGGCCTCATATTGGAAAAATCTTATTGGCTTGGCTACTTTCACCATTAATTGGTGGTGTACTGGCTTTTGTCTTGTACATGAGCGTTCGGATATTCATCCTGAATACCGCATCCCCTTTTGACCGCGCCAAGAAGATTGTCCCACTGTACATTTTCTTAACCACCTATATTTTTACCAGCATTACCATCATGACTGGCTTAGGTCATATTGGCATTCAAATAAGCTACTCCACCGGTATCGCAATGACCCTGGCGGTCTCTACCGTTGCAGCCATCATTGGTGCTTTGTTACTGGCACGTGTGAACGAACAAAACGACAACCCGCACTTCCATTATGAAAGCGTAGAGCGTGTTTTTGGTGTACTGATGGTCTTTACTGGCTGTGCCATGGCTTTTGCGCATGGTTCCAATGACGTTTCTAACGCTGTTGGTCCATTAGCAGCTGTCGTCAGCATTGTTGCCACCAATCAAGTCACCCAATCAGCTGCTATGCCCAGCTGGATTTTACTGCTAGGCGCTGGTGGTATTGTTGTCGGCTTACTCACCTATGGTCACCACGTTATTGCAACCATTGGCCAAGGCATTACCCAACTAACCCCAACACGCGGCTTTGCAGCAACCTTAGCAGCAGCACTCACTGTAGCGTTAGCCTCCGCAATTGGTATGCCTATCTCTACAACACACACGCTAGTAGGCGCTATTTTGGGCGTTGGCTTGGCGCGAGGCATTGATGCCTTGAATCTATCGGGTATTGCCAAAATCTTTACGTCTTGGCTGGTTACACCCCCTGCGGGCGCCTTTGTATCGGTGATTCTGTTTCAGATATTCCAGTGGATATTTTAAGTATAGAACCAAGCACACCCACCTCCTCTACACCGCATCCCATAAGCCCAAAATATTTCAGACAAATAAAAAGCGCCCTATAAGGGCGCCTCCCGTTTAAACTTAAACCACTAAGCTTTAGGTATTCCTTCAACCGATTTTCTCTGCAACTCTGCTTCCTTAGAGACAACGAGTTGAATTTTATCTAAAGTATGCGCCGCTTCAGTGCGCAACCCAGAAAATCGAACTGTCTTTTCATCTTTCAACCCATCCGTTACTTGAACAGTCTTAGATGCTTCTTCTGAGAATGCACTGGAAACAGTTGAATACTTCGCTTTGATTTCATCTGCAGAACAACCAAGGTTAGCAATGCGTCCTTCTATTGCGAGCAGCTCATCTTTTGATATTTTTTTATCACCATCCAATATAGCACGGACTTCCAAAGCATTCATTTCAATGTTTAATAACACTATATTAGCTGCAGAAACATCTATATGTTCTGCGTCTTTGTAACGGCCTTCTGCATCTTGTTTTAGCTCTACTGTCTTTGGTAAGGTTATTCTCTTTGTTGGCGAATCATTAGAGTCGGCTGACAAGGCCGCATGAATTGAATTTTGGAGTTTTTTAACCAGCCTAATACGCTGTATATCTGGATTTGAAAACATCTTCTCAGCAATCCAAACAAACACTTTCATGAAAAATCCAGCGTTAGCAGAGACATCTACAGGCTTTTCGCCCACTAGAAGTCGACTTAAATATTTAAATTTACCTTTAATTCTGTCGGATAAAACGTGCAAATGATTGGTAGAATATATATTATTTTCTACATCTTTAGTGATGCACTTTTTAATTATTTTCAAAATATAGCTCGCTTCGTTTTTAAACGACACATGGACGTATGCATTGTACGAACCTCTGTCACCCAATTTTGAAAGCGCCTCTGATGTTTCCACCAAAGAAATGCCATTACTGTCTTTGTAATTTCCAAAATCTAAAGCAAAATCTGATATCGAATAAACTTCTACGCCATTGAATTCGATCAAAGCAGACGATATTTGCTTAAGATGCCGCGAACTGTAACCATCTTGTAACACATCATCAACCACTTCCAAAAATTTTCCATGAGTAAACATTGGTTGGAAATTAGATTGAAAAGATTCGTCCACCTGTTCAAGAGCGCTACTGCCAGCAAATGCACCTTCATTGATTAAGGCGCCGTTGGTAAAAATTGAATATTCTTCTATCTTTGGATCTAGATTTTTCAGACCCTCCATCGTTTCTAAAGAGGTGACCATAATTTTCAGATGATTCTCTTTCAAGCTGGACAACGCTGACGTTACCTTGTTTGACTGAATTTTTATATCTTCTTCCATCATCGACCCCTATTGATAAAAATACTCAAAACTTTTACATTTCATTTTCAAGAATATACTTTAGTATCGTTATAAGTATTAAATCATTGAACAATGATTTAATTATAGTAAAGGGTCTAATAGCTCCATTACTCCATTGAT
>JAZKAM010000024.1:0-2134 GCA_040389145.1 Pseudomonadota bacterium | reverse complement strand
GGTATCCATGGTTTATTTACTCACTTGAATACGTGCATAAGCCATAATCTGAATTTAGTAGGCAGCTAACTATAACATGTATTTTAGTAAATCTAAAAAAACATATCATGAATGTAGGATTTACCCTATAAAACAGTATTGTTTGTATCCACAACCATTGAGTTACCAAGACAAGCCTTCACTTACCTAGGGTTTCGCCCCAGTCTCGCCCCCAGACTTGCCGGAAATTGATTAGGTATATCTAAATCCGCATGCACCGGGCTACTAGGCGTGACAGAAGCAGGCACAGAAATACTGCGCTGCAAACCACCCATGGGACTCGGATTACTGGCTGCTCTAGCGCGTAAGCCCGCTTGCGGCGCATTTGGTTTATGCAGCCTCAATGCTGCCAACAACATTGGACTAGCTGGTGATGAAGTATGATAACCGGCAGATGGTGATGCGGACGTTGGTGTCCACCTGAAACTCGTCGGTGAATTCATACTTTTATCAACAAGTCCATCTTCACTCAATTTTTCAAGCTCTGGTAAATGTGCATTAATAATCGCAACTAAGCTATTATCCACAGAAAATGCAGATAACACCGCTTCGTTCTCATTCTGCGCGCCAGCAACAAGTCTGTTAAGCTCTTGCTCTAATTCATCGATTAAATTTCCTGCTAGTTTTTGCACGAGCTCTTGTTCAACGTCCTCGCTTTTCACTAAACAGTTGAGATCCGAAGTATACTGTCTGATTGAGGTATTCATGCCTCTAATTAGCTTCGCTACACGGAGGGTTAAGGCCGAGCTGCTTGACGTCACCTTTAATTTCTTAATATTGTCATGCATTAGCCCATTCAAGTAATCCAGTTTGGATTGTAGTGTTGGATTTAATACATCTTTTGCCACACCAAAGCCATGCCACATTGTCGTCCCCTCATTCATTGAATTATTTTAATTGTATCATTTGTCAATATCAGCAATGCATTTAGTTTTATCATTATATCCGAATAAGCATATTGTGCTTATGCCGCAAAAATACGCATTGTATTCATATATTTTTTTTAGGTATTTTAACTGGTCGCCCTGCACAAGTAGCGCAGGATATTTCGTCCTGCGCTACCTGTGCTGCAACATTCTTTATTTCAACACTTCTACTTTAGCCTTATATTTATCGGCGTAACGTTAGTCTGCACGTGCCTTACAGTAGGTTTCATGAATGAAGGGCAAAATCAAAAGTGATATCACCAAACAAACAGGAATAGAGAATAATGCAGAATGATAGGCATCTAGCGAATAAGAACGTGCACCATCGACATACGTACCTTGTATCCAGTAGTAGTCAAGAATCAATCCAAGTATGGGCTGAGAAATAGCACCACTTAAACTGTTTAAGGTGTTTACGAACCCCATTGCGGCGCCCGTCAGACGTTCGGAATGACTTTCACGAACGACCGAAAACGCCAAAACAAAGCCGCTGGAAAAGATACCGAGCAACAATAACAAAAAGCCCATGACCATCAAGCTATCTGGTAACATCCAAATGGCTTGCATCGCGAACAGCGTACCAAATGTTGCGACCACCATCGGTCTACGGCGGCGGGCAATACTGTCGGAATACCAGCCAAAAATAGGTCCGCCAATAGCCCAGCCCACGTAAATGAGTGAAATGTACAAAGCAGCTTCTGGTCGTGTTAATGCGTACGCTTGCATTAAATAAGGCACGCCCCACAGCCCTGCAAACCCTACTGTCGGTACAAACATCAAACCGGCGTAGAGCGAAGCAAGCCACGTTTGTTTATCAAATGAAATGGTTTTTAACGCTTGGGCTAAAGGGATGTGGGGATGATCATCAACCGTCACTTCGCTCACGCCTGGTGCAGGTTTCATCGCGCGCCATAAAACAGCGGCCAGTGCTAAACCTAATAGCGAACCGTATAACAGTGTTTCACGCCAGCCTAATTGGTTAACCAGTACAGCCATAGGCGCTTGCCCACCTGCTGCGCCTAACATACCAATGGCAACGGTTAAGCCGGCCACTAAGGCAAAACGTCTTGGTGGGAACCAAATGGACGCAATTTTTAAACAGCCAACGACGGCAAAGGATGCGCCAATACCCATAAGTACGCGACCTAAAATCGCAATCATTAATGTAG
>JAZKAM010000023.1:0-3729 GCA_040389145.1 Pseudomonadota bacterium | reverse complement strand
TATTTTTTTGTTTTGCGCAACAGGAGAAAAAATATGTTTTTCCCACCACTACCACCACCATCTCTAAACCTTGGTGCAGGCAACTCTCCAGAGACACCAGAGGCAAAAGAGCGCCATGAACGCATCGCCAGTGAAAACGCTGAATGGGCGCCAAAGGATGCTCAAGCGCGTCAAGTCAAACAAGAAAAGCGTGCGGCTAAGGCAGAAGAGAAGGCCAAAGCGTTAAGTGAAAAAGCAGCAGGAAGAGCTGCCTATGTCGAAAATGGTAGCCGCAGCGCGTTCAAAGCAAGCACAGAGCGTCGCATATTCAATGGCCTTCTGGCGACTGTATTGATGCCTATTTTGTACCCGCTGGCGATTATAATTTTTGCACCGGCTGTCGGATATCTTTTTGTTAAGGGAAGAGAGGAACGTGCTACCGCGCTCAAACAAAAAGAATCAAGGCAACAGGAAACGTTTGCCGAAAAAAATGCCAAGACTTTAAATGAAAAACGTTTCGATCGATTGTACAGCCTGTACTCTACTCTGACCAGCAGCCTAAACAAGCGATGGAATACGCAATTCCCCAAAAAAATGGAGCTCTCTGATGAGCAGAGAGAACAGATTGAAAACAAAATACTCCCCGAGGCAGTCAGGAATGATAGAGCCGCAGCTCATCTTATTGATTATAAAACACCAGCACGCATACCTGAGCCAGCCCCGACCAACCGCATCCTGTTTGCATTAAAGGTAATTGCAGCAACTATTGTTGGATTTTTCGCAACCATTGTTTTAGCACCTATTGCCATCATCGCTTTTGCGTCTGACACTGATCTTCCCTTCACCCAAAATAAAAAAGCAAAAACGACACAGGACTCTTACGATAAAATTTCTAGGAGACTTGGCGCGAGCACAAACATTTTTCCTGATACTGCCCTTAGTACTGCAAAAAAAGTTGTCGTGTGTTTAGATGGCGTATCCGAGCATTCAATTGAAGCTGCATCACACCCAGCAAATAGATTCGAACACCAATCGAAGCTAAAAGATGAACTGAATGAGTTCTTTGCCTTCTTTGCAAAAGAACTGCTTGGTGAAGAAGATGCTAATGCTCTGGGCCTGCAGATTACTGAGGCCGATATGGATAATGAATTAAATGCGAAACAACTCAAAAAAGTCATTGATGAGCAGCGCAAACACTATGGCAGACTCGATGTATATAACGGTCATAGTAACTTTGAGCTGTCTACTGAGATATCAACAACTGCCAGACAGCAACTGTTAGATCGGGCATACCACCTTGCTTTTGAAAAACCATTCAGTAAGTACTCCGAACTAGAGCGCGCTGAATTACGCGCATTACCAAAAGAAATCTTTAAGAGTTATATCTGCGACGCTGCAAAAGTGGTTGATCGCGCTAATTTGATGGAGCAAATAAAAAGTCACAATCGGAACTTAACACTTAGTGTGGATAAACGCGTCAATCCGAACAGGCCCACATCAGCACCTCCGGGCTCGTTTCCAGCAGCAACGCAAGCTGTACCTCAAAAGCCTAAATAGAACATTCTATACTGGCCAACGCTAACCACAGCTGCTATCGTAGCCACAACACTTCTTGGCTACGATAGCAGCTGTGGTACAACCTAAACCTTCTCTTCCTCAAACAACCTCCACCTTGCCACAACCTGCCCCATTATGGCGCTGGCTTTTGGCCATGGTTTATGACGGCGTTTTGTTGTTTTGTGTCTGGCTGATTCTTGGTATTTGCTTTATCGCCCTCAATCCTGCGCACACCGTACCATGGTGGGTCACTCAGCTTATTCTGTGGGTCAGTAGTGGCGCTTATTTTATTATGTGTTGGCGCCTAACTGGTCAAACTTTAGGCGCCCTAGCCTGGCGGCTACGCGTTGTGTCTGTGGTTCCCTCTGCTACCGTCCTTTCCGTCAAACAAGCATTTCTCCGTTATATACTGGCTGTTGCCTCACTCATATTGCTGGGCATTGGCCACGTATGGCGCCTGTTTGACCTGGACGACCGAACGGGTTATGACCGGCTGAGTAAAAGCCGACTGGTACTGGTCAGTAAACCCGCCGCAACAACACGGTAGCTGCGCTTGCGAACAGTACTGGTGGAATAATGACCGCCAGTACTGGGGTAATGTGGTAAACCATACTCATGGCAGCAATCAGTTCATTGCTGATATAAAAACCGAACCCCAACAACACCCCCATCAGCATGCGTAAACCAAAGTTTGCCTGCCGTAAGGGGCCAAATACGCAAACGGCCGAAAAACTTTACTCCAAAAACTCAGCTGATACGCCTGCACATCCAATCCATTTTGTGCCCGGAATTGAATCGCTTTACTTAACCCACGTAGGTTAAGCTGGTCAATGGTTTTCATGCCAACGACGCGTAGGACTTCCGGATCTAAGTCTGTGTCCCAGCGTTCTTTAATTAAGTGTTCGTTGGTTGTACGGCCATTGTCGGCGCCGAAATAGGTGTTTTGGATATCAAACAATAACCAGTGGTCACCCTCTCGCTTTGCCTCTGTAGCATAGGATGCTTTTTTTAAGTGAAAGTCATCGTCAAATTCATACCGGGTAATACCCGCCAATCGACCAGACATTTCTAAATCATGGATGTGGATAAAGGCGTTTCGGTCACGCATCCACTTACCCTTATCGGTAAGTAACGCCTGACCGCCAGTTAAAGTGAATGCGCGATGGTTTTGCGCGATACGTTCACTGACGGGCACCAATAGCTCACCAATCAGACACGTGATGATGGCCAAGAACAAGCCTACCAGCAACGCGGCACGAATCAGTTGGTGGTACGATAAACCAGCGGCACGCATGGCAATAATTTCTGCATTTGAGGCCAAACTACCTAACCCCAGGATGCCACCCAGAAGCATCGCCATAGGGAATAACAGATAAAATTTTTGGGGCAACAAAAAGAGCAGATACGCTAAGGCTTGCATCAGCCCATAATCCCCTGTCCCAATAAACTTGAGCTCATGGAATAATGCAAAGAAATGCTCAATCCCTAACAGCAATAAGCAAGACAAAGCCGTTGCTTGGATAATATGTTGGGCGATGTATCGATTAAGTATGCGCATATCGCTGCCACCGGGATAAAATAATGCGGTGCACCCGCAGATGATAACCAAAAAGGCCTAAAGCACACAGCAATGCCATGCCATTTACCCACCATAGTCCGAGCTGCGGATTTAACGCTCCGGACTCTACCCAGCGTCGCGACACACTCAAGCAGTTGTAGTACGCAATATAGAGCACAATACCCGGCAAAAATCGTGCATACCGACCGGAACGGGGGGGACTTTGCCCCAAGCCTAAGGCCAATAAGCCTAAAATAGGGATGCTTAACGGTACAGCCATTCGCCACTGCAGCTCTGCTCGGTGTTTTAAGGTGTCAGAAGCCCAGAGTTGTAGCGACGGTAACGCGCGCGTAAACAAGGGGATTTCACGCTGTGTTTCATCCAAAAGCCGGCCGTAGGTACTAAAATGCACCTCAGAATAATCACGGCGACCCGGCCGGCCTTCATAGCGCCGCCCATCATTCAACACCATGTAGTGATATCCCGTGTCCTCATGCTGGGCGATATGTCCTGCTTTGGCGGTTAACACACTCCACAATTCACTTTCTTGCTCAATGCCATGGGGCTGCTCTGCAATAAACACCTGCTGCATATTTTGCCGACCATCCGTGAGACCCGCCACATAAAAGATTAAA
>JAZKAM010000022.1:3550-27196 GCA_040389145.1 Pseudomonadota bacterium | reverse complement strand
AATTAGAGTGAAGTCACCCGATGTACTATACGCATAGCTTGCACCAGCGCCGTGGTTCATGGTTAATGATGCACCAGTAACTTCATCATCTACAACAATTAAGCCCAATAGTTGCGTGCCTTTGTTTAAAACAATGCTTGTATCGTTACCTGTAACATGAATGGCATTTTGCCCTTCGGTAGTCGCTTGAATAAGCCCTGAGTTTATCAGTGTATTATTGGTTCCTAGAATCACTGTCTCACTATTTGCAATAATGCTACCGGTATTAGTCACCGATACATTAACTGCACCTGCTGCTCGAAACCCATACTGATTATATGAAATAATGTTACCCGAGTTTTCTAACGAGATATTTGTGCTACTTTCAACAGTGAAGGCATAATCACCACTTGTTGTAACAATGGTTCCCGAGTTAACAAAAGTAATATTTGATGCATCAAGACTGGTATACGCGTAATTACCAGAAGAGATTGTTCCAGAGTTATTTATATAGGAGTTTGAAGCGCTCGCTGCCAAAAGCCCAAATCCACCTGAAAAAATCACCTCACCCGAATTATAAATGGATGCATTTGTAGCGCCAACAATTTCTATGGCTGCTTCAGCCCCATGTCCAACTGCTGCCTGAATCAGACCAGAGTTATTTAGATTCAACCCATTTGACAAGTATGCCGCTATCGTTGAGTCAGCTGGTGTTCCTTTAATCGTTCCGCTGTTGACAATGGTTGCACCCTGATATTGATTCACAATAACGGAACCATCAGATCCGTTCGTCACATTCAACAACCCTTCAACGGTTAATATATCACCAGTATTTAATGTAACACTTGAGCTCACCACATTGCCTTGCGGTATATTTGTCGTAGTCGCAAGAGCAGGAAAACTGATTGCGCTGATTGCTGCAGAAAAAAGTATAGCCTTTCCACTAACACTGTAATTTTTTAACTTCTCATTTCCTTTGAACATATTTTGACATCCATTCAATCATTAATACCGAGAAACACCTAAAACTATGCCCCTTGAACTACCACACCAATGTAGCCTTGCAGTTTGTTGATATTGTAAATACTTTGCGTATAGTCAACGTTAGCGGTCATTCTAGCCACTTTGCTCAGTTGATAGTTCACACCACCCTGAACACGGCCGTAGGTGTCTGACATATGGCCACCTGAAAAGCTAACATTGGTTTGATTAATCTGATAGTTATTGGTTTTGCCACTCAATACCCTGCTACTCAGCACCCCAAGCCCACCAAATATCGAAGTTTTATTCCCAGGTATATGATGCGTGACCACAGCATCAATATGACCGGATAGTTGTGTTAATGTTCTTTCATCCCAAGCGAAATACTGGCTTTCAGAGTACGAAGCAAAAGCTTCTGCACTCAGATCTACACCTGCAGTCAAACGCCCGTGCAAATTACCACGCAGTGCTTTTGACCAACGCCCTTCAGTACCTAATATGGCCAGTAAGCTATGGTAATCTGCCGTGACATCAAGATCAGACCCAGTATTTGTAATTACTGCTCTGTCACCTCGGTGTTTCACGTACCCTGCTAGTGCTTTGGCAGAAAGTGTTCCACCGCGATACTCAGCAACTCTAGGCGCCAATAATCCAGCTAAAACACCAGACGACCGGACAGTTTGATTTTCATCATCCACATCCAAGTGATTTGAGTTGGCGTTGACCACGACATCAATATCCAGGCTATGTCCACCAACAGTAATAGGCTGGGGTAAAGACCGGCCAAAGGTTACGCCTACGTCTGTTGAATAGAATGGCGCTGCCTCTACTGTTGCATCGTCAGTCTCTCGGGATAAATGGGCAGCATAAGGTGTTACCCAAAACGTTTTACTGATGACATCACCATTAAGCCGTGAAGCAAATGAATCATTCAATCGTGTAGTTCTTTGGAATAACAGCTTATCTGCAGTTTCCTGTGCACCGATACCGGCAGAGATTGCCGAGCCAGAAACAACCGGCCTATTATTCAAGTCGATTAAAGTAAAATCACCTGATGTGGTATACGCATAGCTCGCACCAGCCCCATGGTTCATTGTTAAAGTACCCGTAACACCATCCCCTGCAGTGATACCGCCTAGAATAGTTGAGCCTTTTTCAAGCCTAATAGCAACATCACCACTAAAGATATGAATGGCATTTTGGTTCGCTGTTACTGCTTCAATCGTCCCAAAGTTTACAATATTGGCATCGCCACTAAGTTGAAAGGTTTCAGAAAGTGCAGATATTGTGCCTGTATTAGATATCAATAATGCTTCGGCTCTTAAGGCAGTAATAGCACGGCTTGATCCTGTAGTGATTGTGCCTGAATTGCTCACAGTCGTCCCAATAGAGTCGGAAAAATCCATTGTTACGTCAGATGGCGCTGAAATTGTACCTGAGTTAGTCATTGTTAATTGCGATGAACTACTGCCCAAAAATGCCATCGCATGAGCAGACGATATTGTACCCGTATTGTTTATTTCCAAGTAATCAGAGTGAGATGCGTTAATTGTATAGCCGTGTGAATAATCAATTGACCCCGAGTTCTCTATAACAGCAGCAGATGTTCCATATAAATTCAGCGCAGTGAATGCGAAATTATTTGTACTGGTGGTAATCGCCCCTGAGTTTATAAGTTCAAAATTATTAATGTTGTGTGCATCAATATTTCCACTACTTGGATTGCCACCGATAGTTCCTTCGTTAACTATATAAATACCATTTGTTTGAACACTCAATGCATAGGATGGGCTATTACTTACTATAACTGCACCCTCAACAATGTATGAATTAGTCAAATTAACGTTGGATGTTATGGTTGTACCGGGTGGCACGATATCTGGGACCGCCAGGGCTGGGCCCACCATGGTTAAAATTCCAATAGCGGGTAACCCTTTCCGAAAACACTGCTCGATTAAGCCGGTGATGGTACACTTTACTTTCATGACTCAAGCTCCTAAAAAAATATCAATTTTTAATGACAAAACCAAAATATGCGCCAGACTGCTGAATATTTCTTGAGCTTTTCATCCAATTGACAGAGCCATATATTTTTGCCGTTTTCGTCAACTGATAATCCAGTCCTGCTTGAGCCCGCACAAAACAGTCATTATCAGTACCGCTGACAAAAGTCAGTGCTGTTTCTGCGACTTCATACGTAACTGTATGCCCACTCAATAACATGTGCTCTAGCACACCAAATGAACCCCATAGTGATGCTTTGGTACCAGGCTTATGATGCGTTACTGTGGCCTCTGCCCGTGCTGATGCCTGTGTCATTGTTCGCGCAGACCAATCATAAAAACCACCTTCGTTATAGGCAGTGTAACGCTCTGCTGTAAGATCCAAACCTATCAATAATCGCCCACTTAACTGTGCATTCACTTGCCGTAACCAGCGCTCTTCAATACCCGCTAAGGCAACAAGGCTATGATAGTCAGCCGTTACATCGGCAATACCCGTGCCAGTGCTCACTAATGTGTAGCGATGGCCCCGGTTAGCGTTGTATCCCACCAACAGTTTTGCCCCCACAGTACCGCCAAAATATTGCTTTAGATCAGGCGCAATGGCACCAATCAACACACTACTGGTATATACGTCCTGACTGTGATCTGCTATGTTCGTGCGGATGGAGGCCAAGTTAATCACCCCATCTATTTCAGTTGGTATAGATGGCAATGCAAGATTTAGACTTTTCCCTAATGTAACGCCAAGCTCATTTGCAACATACCGGCTCTCCTGTAGCGTATTCGTGTCGATATCTCGCTCAGTGCGACTGATATAGGGCGTTACCCAATATCGTTCAGAGAATTTTTTGTTTACTGTACTGATAGGCAACCCTACCGTGGTGTGTACTGACGTCGCCGACATGTTAAAGCGACCGCTCAATGAGTCATTGACACTGGTGACCCGTTGAAACAATCGTTTATTCGCGTTTTCCTGCGCACCTGTTGTTGGCACTATTGCAAAACCAGGCGCAGTTGGACGGCCATCTAGATCAGTCACCACCCAATTTCCGCTCAAATCAAATGCGTAACTGGTGTCAACACCAAGTTGGATATTAAGCGCGTTTGGATAGGTGCCTGAAGCCAAGCTACCTATAATGATCGACCCATCATGTAGCGTAACAGTGTTCGACATCCCAGGAATGTCAATTGCAACACCACCGGGTGTTGTCGCTTGAATAACACCATAGTTATCCACTGTACAGGATTGCAAGAGCAATACAGTATTGGTTGTTGCAGAAATAGTTCCTCTATTTATAATGCTGGTTTCTTCGGAGAAATATCCGTAGATAGCGCTCGCCCCTGAGCTGGAGATAGTGCCATCGTTAACAATTGTAACTTGATAAGCGTTTTCAAAAGCGATTGTTTGACTTTCAGCTGTAATTAGCCCTGAGTTCGTTATCAATGCAGAGACAGAATCATATGCTGAAATAGCCTGTACAGCACCTTGAATTAATCCTGAGTTATTAATACTGTTACCTACACTTAAAATTTCATAAATTGCTGTCCCTGATTGGGCAGAAATCGTTCCAGTATTAACAACACTAATATAATCAGAAAAACCTATATTTAATGCCATTTCAGAAGCATTAGAAACAATCGTTCCACTATTGGTAATAGTTGCAAGCTCATATTCGAACGAATCGACCGCAACCTCACCAAACGTACTTATTACGCCCTCGACGGTTAAGCTCGCGGAGCTTCCCAAGTCTACTGTAGTTGTCACTACTGTATTATATGGAACATCGATAGCATATGCTGATGTAAAAAAAAATAGTACAACAACAGTTGCTACAGCAACATAGCACTTACTAGTTTCAGTCACTCGCCTCATGCAAGTTACATCATTCATTAAAAAATCTTTCATTTTAAAATATCCTTGTTCACCCGGCAAAAAAACACTTAATCATCGAACATTATCCCTATATGCCCTTGACATTGATGGATGTGATGGCGACTACGCATCCATTCCAACGATGCATTTATTTTCATAAATGAAAGCACATCATAATCTGCGCCCGCCTGAAGCTTAATGTAATTGTCTCTTTTGTTGTTCAAAGCGATTGTGTTTTCAGCCCCGCCATTAACTTGATAGATAAAGCGTTTTCCGGAAAGCAGTTTGTATTTCATCAAAGATACTGTCCCCCAGGCGGACCACAAGTTTTCTGGCGCTTGGTACCTTAAATTTCCTTCCAATTTTCCAGACAACATCAGCGTACGCCGAGTCTTCCATGAGAAATACAATGTTTCATAATGCCATTTTTGATGTTCTTCTACTAAATCTGCCCCAGTAAGGAAGGTCCAAATAATTTTTTTAGTGATGTTCATAGACCACCGTTCTTCTAAGCCAGCCAAGACAAGAAGACTGTGGTATTTTCCTAATGATGTGGTGCTGCCGGAATCATTGAATACTGTTCTTGTTCCATCATGCTTATTAAACCCGATGAACAGTTTCCCTGAAACACGACCACCCACATAATCATATAGCCCAGGCGCCAAAACACCGGCGAAAAAATTGGTAAACTTTACCAGATGGCGACTCTCTGCAATTTTTTCGTGATCAGTCTGAATGTTAAACACAAAATCCATGGGATTATAAGTATGTTCTATAGGCGCACCAATGGTTAGCCCTCGTGCGGTTGAGTTAAACGGACTTTCCTGTGTAATATTACTGTTAGTCGATCGAGAAATGGTCCCGTGGTATATAGACATCCACGGTGCGGCAAATCCACTGGGTTGCGCCAACCTTTCAGCTAAAGAGCTATTAAATAATGTGGTGCGTTGAAACATCATTTTATCCGCTGTTTCTTGCGCACCAATCCCTGCAACTTTCCCAGTTTGTGGGGTTTGAAGTCCTTGACTGTAGTCAACTATTGTCCAAGGGCCAGTTGTATTTAACACATAACTACTGCCTGAATTGTAGTTAAGATACAATCTATCGTTGGTCTGTCCGTTATTGGATACAATCGAACCATAGATTAATGCCCCATCATTGATGGTCACAGTAGCGGAATTCCCCGTCGCATGAATAGCAGTTGGACTACCACCGGATATATTGATTGTCCCGAAAACAATCAGGCTGTTATTCGCCGATACGTTTTGCGTCGAAGTGACTGTAGTACCAGCAGCAACCGTAGTGGTAGTCGCATTGGTCACCATAGGCAGCATGCCAAGTCCAGCTGTTATGGCATAAAGCACATAATGTTTGTTCATTTTCACCCTCATTACTTCGGCTATCTGGTCCAGACTGAATCAGGAACAAGCACATTCAATCGGCCTTGAAATTTGTGCACATCATGTTTGCTGCGTGACCAATCAGCAGACACCGAAACTTTGGCCAATCCAAAAAATTCATATTCCAAACCTGTTTGAACACGACCATGAATATCGGTATTGTATTCATTGGTATATTGATAAACAGCATCATTATCCAATCGGAAAGAAAAGTTTTTTCCACTCAGTAATGAGTGTTTCAATATGGACGCACTTGCCCAAAAGGATAACGGATCTTCAGGTATATGATGGCGAATAGCTGCCTCTGTGTATCCTGACAATTGTGTTAATAACCGAGACTTCCAAGAGAAATGGTGGTTCTCCGCAAAGTCAACAAAGTGCTCCAATGCCAAGTCTGTACCCAGATTAATAGTCCAGGTTAAATTTCGACTAAACGGCTCGGACCATCTGCCTTGCAATCCAGCAATGGCCAGTGTGCTGTGATACTTTCCGAACGTGGATATTGATCCATGATTAAAATCCGTAAAAACTACGCGATGTGCCGTATGCTTACTATAACCAGCCAACACTTTTCCCGAGATACGACCACCCAAATATTCGTATAATTCAGGTGCCAGTAGCCCAGCTAATAGGCCTGTGCTGTTCACTTTTTGGCGTTTATTTTGAACATTTAAGTGGTCTACATGAAGATTGAGTACTGCTTCCAGCGGCGCCTCACTATAAGCGTACGTTGTACCTACGGTGATACCCATTGCAGGTGAGTTAAATGCACTGGCCTGCTCTGTCATGGATTTCTGCTTTCTGGACAAACTTCCGGTGTATGCACTTACCCAGGTTGCTTCTAAGGGACTTTCTTGAGAAAGACGCTGTGCAAATGAGTCATTTAATAACGTAGTTCTTTGAAACAGAAGTTTATCCGCAACTTCCTGAGCACCAATACCAGCAATTTTACCCGTTTGAGGTGTTTGTGTGCCTTGGCTTTGATCATTAACAATCGCAAGATCAGAAAATGAAAAGTAATAACTGCTTCCTGGTGCATAGCGTAAGCCAATGTTTACACTGTCAACCCCACCGTTAATCAGTATTTGACCATCAAGTTCGGTACCTTCACCAACATTTAAGGTAGCTGAATTCCCCGATATCACAATGGCATAATAGCCGTCGCTGGGCAAAACGTAGCCAAATTCATTTAGTGTAGAATATGCAGCCACAAAAACTGTACCATAAACCTCAGAGCCACTTTCAAACGTCATAGAAGCATGTGTACCAGAATATACAGCAACACCACCCACCCCTGTTGCTTCAATAACCCCTGAATTTACTAAGGTATTGTTAGTCGTCATATAAATAGCATTGGTATCCGCACTAATCGTCCCAGTATTTGTTAAAGAGTTATGATCCCAAAGCAATATGAGATCATTACTAGAGCTGACGTTAGTGCCAACAATATGACCTGAATTAATGATGGTATTGTAATTAAAGGCAATGAGGGATAAATAATCCGACGTAATTGTCCCTGTGTTTTGCAAAACATTGTGCGCACCCAGTGTCACAGTGTTTCGCCCGGATGAAAGTGTTCCATCGTTCGTGACAGTCAAATGTTGAGCCCCACCGGCATTGATTGCAGGCGCCGTGCCATCACTTGTAATCGTGTTGTAGTTGTATATATTTGTATTTGTACCATCTACAACATAGATCGGCGAAACACCCGTGTCAGCGGTCATATTGCCCCGATTAGTCAGACTACTATTTTGATATAGATTTACCGTACCAATCACTTGTGAATTCGAATTCAAATCAATAGTTGCATTCCCACCTGCATCTATTGCGACGCCAGCATCACCGGTTGCTTGGATCGTTCCTGAGTTAATAATTGTGCTACAACCACCAAGCACAATAACTGCGTCACCGGCGACGATGTGTCCAGCGTTATTTATGGTTGTGTATCCAGCATCTGTGCCATTAATCGCAAAGCTTTCCGCTGCTGTAATATAATACGTATTATTAATGGTAACATTTGAACTGTCGGCAACATATATGGCGTTTGCAGCACCTGTAGATATGACCCCGCTATTGTTCAGAACTATATCTGTACTGTATTGCAAATTGAACACAGCAGCCGCGCCGGCATGCATAGTGCCGGCATTATTAATCGTTAAATCACCCGAATGGACGGCATATATTGCCGACAGCCCTGATGCGAGATCGCCTGAAATGGTACCTGAGTTGCTTAAAATACTACTGGAACTAGTATGACTCAAATCGATTATTGTACTGGAAAAACTATCATTATTTGCATTACTGGTTATGCTGCCCGAGTTTACTATGTGTATATTGTGTGTTGCTGAAGCACCAACAGCCGCGGTATCAAACGTACCGCTAATGGTACCGCTGTTGTTTAATGAAGCACCGGTGTAAGACGTCATGACAACGCCAAAGTCTAATTCAGAGATAGCCAGAGCACCTTCGATGGTAACTGAATTATAGCCTGATACCGTTTGTGTATAGGTTGTATTTAATGGAATATCAAAAGTAGTCGCTGCGCCTTGCAATGGCAATATCACCAAGGCTACTGTCGACAATACAAACCTGTACCGAGTCTTTACCACCTCATCTTTCCCTGCTCTGCACGCTCAAAATTCCTTTGCTAGTCTTCAAAAACTACACCCACATAACCTTGATACTTTTTCAGATGATGCCTGCTTTCGGTATAATCAACCGAAGCTGTCACGCAGGTACCCTCAAACAACTTAATGTTCATGCCCACTTGTCCGCGTGTGTGAAAGTCGTCGTAGTGTGCCTGCCCATTGTCGCCCCAGTTACCTGTTAGCAAGTAGTCATAGCTACGTCCACCCACCAATATCTGTTCCGCTGCGCGCACACCAATCCAGTATTCGGTATCGCTGTAAGGATCCGCCCGATATACGGTTTTAAGTTCAATGTGACCAGACATTTGTGTCAATACGCGTCTATACCAAAAAAGTAAGGATGATTCGCGATAGGCATTGTATTGTTCCGCAGCAAAATCGAGCCCTGTGTCTAGCTTAAAAATAAGAACGTTCCACAGACTCTTTGACCAAACGCTTTCTAAGCCCACCAGCACCTGTTGGCTTCTATACTTTGCAGCCATCGAGCCATTGGTGCTGTGGTGATTGGAAAACCCAACCAGAAACTTTCCGGATAATATTCCGTTATATTTTAATGAATGAATATAAGGCAATAAAAATCCTGTCATCATGCTATTTGACTTTATGTATTCAGTATTGTCATTTATGTTTAAGTTACTGGTTTGAGCATTTAATACAAAGTCTACTAGCGTGCTTTCAAAAGGAAGTGACGTCCCTACGGTTATACCACCATCCGTCAATCGAAACGGTTCAGCAATAGACATGGTTGCATCGGCGCTACGAACCACTTGTCCACCATAAGGGACAGCCCAGGTGCCATAACTTCCTGGCGGCATCGATAACCGGGCAGCAAAGCTGTCATTCACACGTGAAACGCGTTGAAACAATACCTTGTCAGCGGTTTCTTGTGCATTGAATGATGGTGATGTGTATATGAGTGTGACCGACCAGGGACCGGTGTATTGGTATGAACTTCCACCGCCTGGTGTTGTATAAATGGTCAGTGACGCATTGGTTGCATTTGAATCCGCGACAATAGTACCTTCTATGATCGATCCTGCCTGTATGGTGACACTCACACCATCATCCATCGCATATATTGCGGTAGGCGTATCTGACAACACAGCATTAGTGGCAATGATGCTACCTGAGTTGATTAGGACACCACCATTATCTAAAACAATGGTGCCGTCTTGAGAGGTAATGGTTCCTGTATTGGTAATGGTCATACCTTCACTTGTATATCCATCAATGGCGGTTTGTCCACCCGCACTGATTAGTCCAGAGTTGGTCAAAGATAATCCACCACTTCCTTCTGCTGAAACTGCAAACTGACCGGAAGCGGAAATTGTTCCGGTATTATTGATGGAAAATGTGGTGGAATTAGCTGCAATCACTGCAGTATCACCACATGTGGCACTTATAATACCTGAGTTTACGATGGATACATTGGTCGAATAAGCTTCATTAACTGTGGCGTTTGGTGCAGTGAGGGTGCCACTGTTTGTTATTGTCACATTTTCCGAGTCATTTGTATTAATAGCGTATATATTAGTCGCCTCTATCGTTCCCGAGTTGGTTATTTGTATACTGGCCGAGGACGGAGCCATAACACCACTGTTACCAAAAATTTCGTTTGTATTCGTAATGGTTAAACCAGTAAAAGCTCCTCCATATATCGCAACGTTCTCTGTCGTCCCCGTAATAACCCCATCATTACTGATGGTCATATTTGCCCCACCATTAATATTGATGGCCTGAATCGTGCTTGCTGTTACCACGCCTGTGCTACTAACTGTAATAGTGTTATCTGATGCACCATAAAACCCATTACTGGTCCCTGTGCTATCGATCGCTGGAGCATACAGACCTACCGAATCTATCGTACCTTCAACAGAAATAGTATCTCCGTCATAAAGCGCTTGAGTTGTCGTTGCTGTAGTTCCAAAGGGAATATCGTAATGCGTCGCGAAAAGACGGCCCGATAGGCCTAATGCACCGACCAAAATACAGGTTAGTTTAAGCGTGCTATACGTATAGCCAGTTATTTTTTTACTAATTTTCAAAAACAACACCTAAATACCCCTGATATTTTTTAATGTGATGCCTGCTTTTTGTATAGTCAGCCGATGCGGTACACTTTGCACCATCGAACAGGGAATAACTTAGTCCAACTTGAACACGACCATGTGTATCCACATAGTAGGCTTGATCGTACTCACCTGAAACGCCTGAATATACATAGCTGTAAGAACGACCACTTAATAACACTTGTTCCATCAGGCGCACACCACCCCAAATAGAGAATTGATCGTGAAGCGGTGTATGTATGGTTGAAACATCTACATATCCTGACGCTTGCGTCAAAGTTCGACTATCCCACACATAGGTTGCACCTTCTGTATAAGGCTTATAGTGTTCAGCGGCAACATCCAAACCTACCGTCAATTTCCATTGTTGCGTTCTACGCACACTGGTTTTCCAGCTGGACTCACCGCCAATAATGCCTAATAGGCTGTGAAAGGTTGAATGGAGCGCCCCGCGCTCCCCGCGATGTTTGACATATCCCACAAGCAATTTCCCGGAAAGCACACCATTATCCTCAAATTCAACGATGTTCGGCATAACAAAACCCGTTAACATGCTATGTGCATTGATGACTTGTGTAGTATTTGCAATATTAATGTGATTAACGTGGTAATTTAGAACAAAGTCGATAGGTGTCTTAGACAATGGCAAGGTTGTTCCAGCGGTTACACCACCATCATTGAGTTTATAAGCGGGGGCAATTGGCATTGTGTCATCTAAACTACGGCTACTATGCCCCCCATATGCTACAGCCCATGTGGCATAGTCTTTTGGCATGCTTAGCCGGCCTGACAACGAATCATTGACCCAGGCAACACGTTGGAACAATATTTTGTCTGCGGTTTCTTGTGTCCCCAGTATTTCGCCCGTATAAAAGCGCGTAATGTGCCACGGGCCAACAATTTGGTAGCCGCCATTCATACCTGGTGGACTATAAATTGATATTCGTGCATTTGTGGCACCCGAATCAGCAAAAATGATACCAACCACTTGAGATGTGGGCCCAAGCGACACAGTAACGGAATCACCATACACGGCAATTGCTTGGCTTGCTGAATCTCCTGCATTGATAATACCGGTATTATTTAAACTATCGCCGGTATTTAATATGATTCCGCCGTCAATGGTACCAGAGTTCGTGATGGCAATATTAGTTGAGTCAGTGCCATCTATTGCTATACCGGACGTACTGCTGATCAACGTCCCTGTATTAAGAATTGTCCCGTTATTTGAATTATTAAATGCGTTGGCCCCAGTAATTGTGCCACTGTTAACCACAGCGAACGAATTAATGTACGCCATATCGAGCGAATAGCCAGTGGTTGAGATTGTACCGCTATTGGTAAGATGTGTATTACTAGATTGCCCTAATAAAACTGCCTCACCACCACTCGTACTCTCAACAAGGCCGGCGTTTACTACAGTGCTACCGGAGCCATACCCCAGCATAATGGTAGTATTGAATGGTCCGCTCACCACCCCAGTTTCACTAATGGTTACCGTGCAATCGGTTGAATATACATTGTTATATACGGCACCATGGTAAAAGCTCGTTCCAGCACCGGAATTAATTGTACCTTCGATGGTAAGCGTATCGGAAGAACTCATAACCACAGTATCTGTACTGGTCGTCCCAAAGGGAATATCGTAAGCGGTTGCCCAACCTATGGAGGCGCAAGACCAGAAACACCCCATACAAACCAGTGTTTTAATTTTATGGGTCACATATTTCTGTCTTAGCAAAGCTTTACTACCGCAATCCCCCACCATTTTATATCCACCCTCTAACCAATAGGTACGACGATGGACTCACAAAATCAGTTGTCCAGCTATAGGGGGATCGCGGTGATGCCTGAAGAAACAAACCAGAACAAAGTTGAAGTACAGTAGATAACCCATGAATTGAATTTGCCTGCATTCTCTACTCCCTCCCTGGATAGTAGGCGGCACTAGCCTACCCCTCATTCTACCCGTGCACTAAAGGGGACGTCCATTAAAAAGCAGTTATGCCTATGACGAATTCTGGATATTCAGCAAACGAATGTTGCCAATGTGCTTGTGTGGCGCATCAATTGATCAAGGAAACAATACTTATCTTTGTTTTTAATATTAAGATTTTGCTATGCCTAGGATTTAACTATATCAGCCAAGGCGGCCTCTAATTTTGTAAATTTAAATACAAAACCCCGTTTCATCAACCTAGCCGGAATCACCTTTTGGCCTTTTAGAAGCAAGGCATCGCCCATTTCTCCGAATAGAATGCGTACAAGCCATGCGGGCAACGTAAACCAGCAAGGTCGCCTTAAAGCAACAGCAAGGCTGTGTACAAAGTGCGCATGGGTAACAGGCTCTGTGGCGGTTAAATTATACGCCCCACGCATATTGGGCTTATCGAGCATAAAGTCGATGGCGCGAAGAACATCATCTATATGAATCCAAGACATCCATTGGCGACCAGAACCCAGTTGTGCACCTAAAAACCACTTAAAGGGCAGCGCCATCGACTGCAATGCACCACCGCCTTTGCCTAAAACAATACCTGTCCGGATACAACAAACCCGTACGCCATATTGTTCAGCTTGCAGTGCAACAGCTTCCCAATCTGCGCAGAGCCGATGGGTAAACCCGCCATCACTTGGCTCTGAAGATTCTGTAAATACAAAGTCTTGGCTATGGCCATAGAAGCCTATAGCAGAAGCATTGATGAGTACTTGGGGTTTGACGGGCATTTTATGGATGTAATCCACAAGTCGCTGTGTAAACGTTATTCGGCTGCTATATAAGGCGTTCTTGACACGCTGAGTCCAGCGATGGGCATTTAGCGGCTCGCCTGCCAAGTTGATGATGGCATCATAATATGCGCCTTCTCCTGGATCTAATACTGAAATCCAGCGTACAGATGCATACAACCCCTTACATCGACTTTTTTGACGACGGATGTTGCGTGTCAGAATGGTCACTTGGTGCCCTAACTGCAACAAGTGCTGGCACAACGCTTTACCGATAAAACCTGTACCGCCCGCTACCAAGATATGCACTTAAGCGCTCCCATCCTAAAAACAATGGGCCCATAGACTCGCCCTTCTTTTAATATAGTGTCGAAACAATATTCTTTCTAGGGCTATAGCTAGCTAATCGGCTCAGTGGCGACCTACAATAGATGCATACCTTATGCGCTAAGTATTTGCGGGAGTAATGGGATGAGTCGTGATATTCACACTGAGTTCACCACAGCACCGGCTGGTCAAGATATTGAGTTCCTAACACGAAAAATCAATGAGGAAACGCCAGAATATGGAACAGCATACCCTTTCGCCTTTTTTATACGCGATGACCACAACCAAATTATTGCTGGTTGTAATGGGTCAGTGGTATTCGGAGCGATATATACAGACCAACTGTGGGTGGACAAGCATTATCGTAGTCAGGGGCTAGGCACACAATTGATGCAACAAGTGCATGACTATGGCAGATCAATAGGCTGTATCATGGCCACAGTGAATACCATGAGTTTCCAAAAGGCAGTCTTGTTTTATGAGGCGCTTGGGTATGTGGTAGATTTTGAGCGTTCTGGTTATGCGCATCAATCCAACTGCATTTTTTTAAGGAAGGACTTATGAGTACACACATCATGATTCGAACGGTCACCGCAGATGAAGCAGAACAGGTTTGTCGCTCAATAACTGCTGATTTACCCGAATACTTCGGTTTGCCTGAATGCAATGAGCAATATGCTCAAGGTGTACGAGCGCGTACCAACATGTGCATCGAGGTCAATGGTACCATGGCTGGATTACTTAGCATGGAGTTCCCCTACCCTAATAATGCCAATATTTATTGGATGGGCATTATTAGGAGCTTTCACCGCCAGGGCTTGGGGAAAAGTTTGTTAAAAAGTTCTGTTGAACTAGCCAAGAGGATGGGTGCAGAAACAATGACGGTTGAAACGCTTGCACCATCAGAATCGGACGAATCTTATATGAAAACCTATCGTTTTTATGAGTCGAACGGTTTTAAACCCATGTTCCACTTAAAACCTGAGGGGTATAAGTGGGACATGGTATATATGGTCAAGTATTTATAATCTAAACGTATAGTTTATTGCGTGGCACAGCTTGTAGCATCTGGCCGGGCCCGATCGAGTGCCCCCATTAGGTTCGCACGCACAGTTGCTACATCTTGTCCACCATTCGGGGAAGGAAGTGGCGGTGAAACTTGAACGGAATTGCCTAACGTAGGTGAAACACCTGCTTCTACAGCACTTGCACCAACGGGAGATTGCATACGAGCCTTTGCAGTGCATTCAACTTTCTTGGAAGAAAGAACTGGTGAAACTCGAGCAGGACTACCCAACTTAGATGAAAAACCTGCTTCTACAGCACTTGTACCAACAGGAACTTTCACCGCAACCTTTGAAGTGCATTCGGCGTTCTTAGAAGGAGGCGCCAGTGAAACTTGAACAGTATTACTTGGCTTAGCTGAAAAATCAGTTTCTACATCCCTTTCAGAAATGGGAGCTTGCATATCACTCTTTAAAGTCACATCCGTTTTTTCTCTATTAATCCATAGTGAAATAGCGGAAATAGATCCGAGCGCAATACAACTTGCAGCAATAATAAGCGCGACTTTAATTGAAGCAAGAGCGACGAATGCTGCTACAATCAAGAAAAAAACCACACCTGAAATTACACTCAGCATCTTTTTTCCAAAACTAATCTTTTTACTTTTCATAAATCGGATTTGTTTTTTATGAAAAGTAGAATCTATAGCAGGTTCCACTTTGTGTGCTTCGCTAACGCTCAATACTTGTTTAGGTAGTTGAGCCTCAGGTTTTTTCGATTCTGAGGTAGAAAAAGATGCAGCCTGTTGACGTCTTTTAAACTCTACTAGTGGAGCAAAATTACGTGCTCTGGCACACACCACATGAACCACGTTTTCTTCAGAGGGCACCTCTAACCATTTACAGTCTTCTCGGTTTGGTATTTTACTAACTAATTCGGATAGTTCATCCCGACACTGATTGAGTTTCTCGATAGAAATATTAGGCTCGATCGAGCCAAACTTACATAAAAATATTTCAACCTTATGAGCAAAAAGTTTAGCCTCTGTAACTCTATCCGAGAATTCAGGTGGAGAAAACTGACCATGGTCACAGCCGCTCAACCAGCTCATTTCACTGGAAAATTCATATTGAAATTCACAACAGCGGTACCACCAAGCAATTATTTCTTCTGACGCTGGCGGTGCAGCGCTTAAAAGCCGATCTAATTGAGACGACACATCCCTCAGCTTGTTAGCGAGCAGTAGCATTCCTTCCAATCGAAGAGCCACCGCAGTAGGATCTGTAAATTCATAGCTACTCCTGTGTCGTTTTATTTCCAGGCGTGGCACTTGAAAGCGTTGCGCAAACTCAGGATCGGCTGAAAAATAAATGACATACTTAGTTAGTATTTTAAAATATTCGTTCAATTTTAGGTTACAGTCGTCTGTGAATGCGCGCTTCATCTTATCACTTAAACTGTTTGGATCCTCAACAAAGACGCTACCATAGCTTGAAATATTAGAGTTTGCCGCATCCAACTGGCTCAATGTGGCAATTAACGGCAAAGTAAACAACGCCGCAAAATTTGCTCGTGCCACTCCAGCACCCGATGTCCGCACTGTCTCGGTTATAGTAGCCATCACGTCATGATGAAATTCTTCTTGTCGATCAGCAAGTGCTCTAAAATCCATCGGAGAAGTAATGTATTTAGCTGAAAGCTCTTCCCATGTTAAAAGCCGTAGTTCCTCGATGGTGACTGCGGCTGGTCTTTGTGCTCGTTGAAACATGTTCATTCTCCAAAATTAGATAATAAAAGTAGCTAGTTAGTTCGTTACTTCTCGTCAGCATTATGTCAAAATGTCAAGAAAACATCCCTTTACTAAGCTTTCAGAGGGTTAGACGCTGCATTATGGTCAGAAAGTGGGCTGCTCTTTCTTGAAAGATCCATTTCCGTATTTTGTGTGCTCAATGAAGACAATACGGGTAACGCCGGAGTAGCTGGCTCAGGTTGTTTAGAAAACCCTAACCCTACATCACCTGCAGAATCGGCGACTGGGGCTTCATTTTTTGAAGCTGCCTCCGCTTTTGCTTTTTTAACCCATGTTGAAACAACAGAAATAGTGAGTAAAGTAAGATAAAGCCCAGCAATGGCAATTGCTGCCGGCATTGAGGCTAAACCAACCACAGCAGATATAGCGAAGACAAGAATGGTGAGAAAAATAATTCCAGTAACTTTATTTTTTGATTCCTCAGCGCTTTTGTTTTCCTTTGCTATCATTCCATTTATTTCTTGCTTAGCTGCCTCTAACGTTTTAAAGTGCTCATCGAAAAGTTTCTTATTTTCTTCTGCATCACCAACTCCGCAGGCAACCTTAATAGTCTCATAGATAGCTTTATTCTGGCGTGTAAAATCTTTGCATCGAAGAGATTTCTTAATCAGAACAGACTGAGGGTCAGACTTTTTTAGCCACTCGCAATTTCCCTGACCAGGCATACTTGAAATAAGCGTCGACAATTTTTCTCGCCATTCCTGCAGTTCTTGCGCGGAAACTTCTTCACCAATAGATGGAATCTGACGTAGAAATCCATCTGCATTTGTCATTTTTTGGCCAATAAAGTGATATGCCGCAAGGACCCGCTCTGAAAACTCAGCTGGCGGGTTTAACCTTGCACAACAAAAAAACCATTCCCCATCAACAGTAAGTTCGCATTTAAATTCATGACAGGAATACAGCCACTGATTAATCGCTTCTGGTCCCCCGGAAGTGGTGGCTCGGTCTAGTTGCTCTAATAAAATTGATAACCAATAGGTATTTGATTCTAGCCTGTACAGCTTGTTGGTTATTCCCTTAGAGTTCCTAAATTCCGCGATACCTGTTTCAGCGGAAAGACTGATACGTGGCACCTTACATTTTCTCAAAAACTCAGGATCTCTTTCAGCCAAAGGATTTTCTATAATCAAACAATAATATTGTTCTGAAAGTTTTATGTATGAAATAAGTGAATCTCTAAAATAACGATTCAGCGCAGCATCTATCTTTACAAGTGGCTTTGCGCAAAACTCTATATTTGTTCCAGGAACCAACTCTACTTGCGGAGATTCCGTATTATTTATAGTACTACCCAGGTTCAGTGGGCATGGATCAGTACGAACAATTTCTCGAGATAATGACTGAAAAAATTGTCGGACGATTCCGCGTGCTCGGTTGGCTCCATTATTGCCTGTCTGTACGGTATGCATGATCAACGATATCATATCGCGATGAAATTCGTCATGCCTATCAGCAAACGCTCTAAAATCCCTGGGTGTTGCAGTATACTTAGCGCTCAAAGCATCTAAAGTGGTGATTGGCTCAGCTGCAATTTCACCTGCTTGTAGTTCTGTCCCTGGTCCAAACATGCTGTTCCCCGTTTACCTGATGAAATTCACTTTAGCTATATACACTCTCATACACGCCAGTTTTAGTAACGTACTACCCAGACTCACCCGAAACTGCAAAAAACTCAGACAAGGTGCAGTTTAAGAGCAGTCAGTCATACGGAATAAACACTGGTAATTACACGAAAAATAGAAAGCTAACTAAGGTTGTTGCGATTATATCAATTGCCGCTACAACTACAATAGTGAGTGCACGTTATGCGACTGCCTAAACTCATCAAGTAATTGCCTATAGGCACGTTATTTTTACACCAATCTAGGTGCTTCTAGTTGTGGCAACTCTTCTAATACACATGAGATCATGTCCTTTAGATTTCTTTATTCGTAACCTAAAGGACATATTAATCGTAAATCGCCAGTTAGCTACACTTATTTTTAAGGTTACCATGTCCTTATAGTTACAGTATTAGTAACCTTAAGGGCATGGCAATCTTATAAACTTGCAATCATACATAAAAGATATCCGAACAGATGGAAAGCGCCGCTTTTCGCAGATTTAGGTAAAAAGTGGAGAATTATTGAAAATTCAGAAATAGAGAGTGATTTATGATCCCAGAAGTTTTTATTGAGAGTTGGCAAAAAACCGTCCCATGTCGAATGACTGAACAGATAGAGCAGGATTTAATGAGTAGCCCTGCTTTGCCTCTCGTTGTAGATAACGTCATTAGCAGGCTGCCATGAATACTCGTAGCAAGAGGGTGGTTTGGAAATTTCAAAAATCACGCCAAAAAATTCGACCGTAGTAAAATTCGAGCGTAATAAACTGGCGGAGAGGGAGGGATTCGAACCCTCGGTACCCTATTAAGATACAACGGTTTTCGAGACCGCCCCGTTCAACCACTCTGGCACCTCTCCAATACGGGTAACACTTAGATGTTGCCTTACGTTAAGCAGGCACACCTAGGCGTTTAGCAATTTCGCGGTAGTGTTCAACCACTTCGCCAAGCTCTTGGCGGAAACGGTCTTTATCAAGAATCTTTTTCGTCTCTGAATCCCAAATTCGGCATCCGTCTGGGCTGATTTCATCGCCGAGGGTTAGCATACCATCGTTTAAACCGAATTCTAACTTCAAATCGACCAAAATCATGCCTTTATCGGCCAAAAGCTTGGACAGTAAGGCGTTTACACGTTGGGTTAACAGCTTCATATCAACGATTTGCTCTGCCGTCGCCCAACCAAAAGTAATGATGTGGGACTCATTCACCATCGGATCGCCCAACGCATCGTTTTTATAGAAAAACTCAAAAATTGGTGTGGAGAATTCTGTACCCAAGGGCATTTGAAGGCGCTTGACGATACCACCAGCTGCGCGATTACGGATCACACATTCAACAGGCAACATCTTTAAAGGACGCACCAAAGAATGTTCCGGACCATCAAGTCCGATGAAGTGCGTAGGAATACCTTCATTCGCTAAGAATTGCATGACAAAGGCATTAATTTTGTTGTTGATTTCACCTTTGCCAGGCAATTGCTCAACGCGAACGCCATTAAATGCAGAAGCCTCATCACGGAACCAAACGCGTAATACACGCGGATCGGCGGTTTCGTACATGGATTTCGCTTTGCCTTTATACAGAAGTTTCTCAGCTGACATGAAAGCTCACTTTTTTAAGTTTAATGTTCCAAATGAAAATCTGGCGGCTCTATGTCCATTGAACCTGACCGTGCCGATACAGGGGGTATATCATAACGCGAATTGAGTGGGAGCGCATCCACTGTGGGTGGAATTTTCAGCCCAGGACCAGAGGTAGCCACTTCATAATGATAACCGGGGTTTTCACCGCGAACATAAATCCTGTCACAAGCCATTTGGCTTAATAATAGCGTTGTTATCAACAACGCCGATCCAACTACACGCATTGGGTACTCTCCTCTGTACTAAGTAGGCGGTTCATTACCGCACATCCGGGTGCTTCCAGCACCGTTAAAGGTAGGCGTAGATTTGGGGTATGAATGCGACCCATACGATATAAAGCCCATTTTGTTGGGATCGGGTTGGTTTCTACAAATACCGCTTCATGCCAAGGCATCAACTGTTCAAAAATATGTTCGGCTTCCTGCGTATTGCCTTCTGACCACTCTGTACAAAAACGCACCATTTGCTCGGGCAATACGTTGGCTGTAACAGAAATGACTCCATCGCCCCCAAACCTGACAAAAGACAACGTTTCTGCATCATCCCCAGTATAAATCTTAAATTGTGGCTTCACGCGCGCACGCAGCCAAGGCACGCGTGCGGCGTCTGCGGACGCTTCTTTAAGGCCAACAATATTGGGGTGTGCAGCGAGCGTAGCAACAGTTTCAGCACTCAAATTACAGGCGCTGCGCGAAGGCGCGTTATACACAACCAATGGCAATGACACAGCATCCGCTATGGCCAAATAGTGCGCGATTAGACCGCGCTGTGTTGGCTTAACGTGGTACGGCGTGATGACCAAAGCGGCATCCGCACCCAAACTTTTAGCCAAGCGCGTATTTTCAATTACCTGGGCAGTAGCGGGCGAACCAACGCCAGCCCATACTGGAATTCGTCCATCTACCTGATAGCAAACGCGTGAAATGATGGCAGCATATTCTGATTGCGTTAGGCTGGACGCTTCGCCCGTTACTGCTGTAACCACGATAGCGTGCGTGCCAACAGCTAAATGCCAGTCAACCAAATGTGTTAGGGAAACCCAGTCAATAGCGCCATTTTCAAGAAAAGGTGTCACTAAAGCGACAATACACTGTACGGAACGGGGCTCAGACATGTGCAAGACCACACAATTTATACTCATGCGACATTATTGCACAATCACGAAAAAAACCTCAACAATTCCAAAAACCGTCAAAAACACGAAAAACCCGTGTACTCTCCACTCGTGTGGGGCTGTTCTGGGTGTTAGAATGGACCCTCGAAAAGAAACTAAATATGCTGTTTTACGTCAACTTTGACATTTTGTTGAATAACCTATTTTTGCCGTTGCAGGGGGAGTGATGACTTTTTTAAAAGCTGAAAAGCTAACTCACCTCATTTTAACCGTTTCTGGTTCCGATCATTCCGACTTTTTGCTCCCCCTGCTCAAGGCCTATAGCCAGTTTCAATGCAATGTCTTAAATTCTAGAATTACTGCCATGGGCAACGAGCTCATCACCCATTTTTACATTGCAGGGAATTGGGCAGGCATTGCCAAGCTAGAGGCCAGCCTTCCATTATTTGAAAGTAAACTGAATGTAAAGATATTTGCCAAGCGCACTGGCGCTGGTCCGGATGAGTCTCCGCGGATTCCATATAATATCCAAGTAGTTGGCCCAGACCGCATTGGCATTCTCTTTGATATCGTTCAGTGTTTGCGGAAGCAAGATGCACATATCGATGAAATTCAATCAGACCAATTTAAGGCACCACGTACCGGCCACCCCATGGCTACCCTAAGTCTCACGGTCAGTGTGCCTGAAAACCGCGCCATTACCTGTTTCCGAGAAAGCATCTTATCCTATTGCGAAGAACGCAATTTAGATGCGTATGTCGAGCCCTACAAACTCAACTAACCTCCCTACGCCACACACCCCGATCAAATACTTGGTGCGACACATCAAGCTTTCCCTCATAATCCGCATCCCATCAAACTAGTAAACACCGCCGTTCTCTGTGTACACTGAAAGCAGACAGTTTTTTCAGGGGATGAAGGTATGTCGAAACGGAAAGTGGAAGGGAAAAGAATTTTTGTTCTAGACACCAATGTTCTGATGCATGATCCAAGTGCGTTGTTTCACTTTGCGGAACACGACATTTATCTGCCCATGATGGTATTAGAAGAATTGGATGGCGGCAAAAAAGGCGTATCCGAAACCTCTCGAAATGCACGTCAAACCAGCCGATATATTGCTGCATTAATGGCGCGCAATGAATCCAACATGATGAACGGACTCGAGCTGATTCACCCAGACATTTTAGAGCCTACCGAGCAAACATCCAGACCGGTTGGGCATTTATTTTTCCAAACCGAACCTACGCCTCCTAATGCGGTAGCACACTTCACCAACCGGTCCGCAGACAATGAGTTGCTCAGCTATGCGCTGCATCTAACGGACAAGTTCCCTGAGCGAGATGTGACTGTTGTATCCAAAGACATCAATCTGCGCATCAAGGCAGCTATTTTAGATATCCCGGCTGAGGACTACTATAACGATCAAGCCTTAGATGATTTAGCCTTAATGTACCCGGGCGTTGAAGTGTTGCCAGACGATTTCTGGAGCACACACGCCAAGATTAAAGATTCATGGCAAGAAAACGGCCGAACGTTTTATAAAATATCTGGACCAAACATCAAGAAGTGGGGACCAAACTATTGCATTCATATCGACAATGAAAACGAAAAGTTCGAGGCTATTGTTCAAAAGGTTGAGGGTGACACAGCATTCATTGAATACGCCGCCGACTACCGCCGCCCAAAGAACCAAGTCATCAACATCATGGCACGGAATACAGAGCAAAACTTTGCACTCAACCTACTCATGAACCCTGAAATTGACTTAGTAACCCTAGTTGGTACAGCGGGCACAGGTAAAACCTTACTGACTTTAGCTGCTGCCCTGGCACAAACGCTTAAAGAGAAACGCTACCGTGAAATCATTGTCACACGTGTCACCATCCCTCTAGGCGAAGACATCGGGTTTTTACCAGGCACTGAGGTAGACAAAATGACGCCATGGATGGGCGCCATTATGGATAACCTTGAAGTACTGTACCCAGAATCTGTGCTCACCACGCAAGAAGAAAGCATGGACTTCCTGCAAAGAAACCACATTAAGATACGTTCTATGAACTTTATGCGCGGCCGTACATTTCTCAACAAATTCATCATCATTGATGAAGCGCAAAACTTAACGCCCAAACAAATGCGTGCATTGATTACCCGAGCAGGAC
Organism: Pseudomonadota bacterium; assembly: GCA_040389145.1. Lineage (GTDB taxonomy): Bacteria > Pseudomonadota > Gammaproteobacteria > Berkiellales > Berkiellaceae > JAZKAM01. The sequence continues at coordinate 3,849 of JAZKAM010000022.1, read as the reverse complement.
CTGGAACGAAGATTGTATGTCTAGGTAACGTTTCTCAAATTGACACGCCCTACTTGACCGAAACTACCTCTGGTTTAACTTATCTTGTACAGCAGTTCCAAAAGTGGTCGCACTCGGGTCATCTTATACTGTCCCGCAGTGAACGTTCCCGATTGGCGGACCATGCTGCCGAAGTACTCTAGCTTAAATGACGTTACATACGTATGCTTGCTGCCGGTCACGGATCTTTTCACCGCTCTTTACTTGCTGGAAGAGCAGCACAACGATGGGACGCATCGTTACTTTTGTGTGAAAACGCT
>JAZKAM010000022.1:2897-3540 GCA_040389145.1 Pseudomonadota bacterium | reverse complement strand
ACATACGTATGCTTGCTGCCGGTCACGCTTAAGAGCGTTTTATTAAGCGTGACCGGCAGACTTCCAGACCAACACACCTCTGCTATTTCCTTACTATAGCCCTACTATATCCCTGACTATTCTTCGCGCTGCACGATATGCCTAGACGTAACAACCTTCCTCTTTGACCTACAGCAGGGCCTCAAAAATGCAACTAAATCGTCTCATTTCACGCACAAATCTTCCGCTTAACTAAACTGATGGTATCACCCATTCCCACGGCTGTGGCACATGCAGCACGAACAAAAAAAAACGATAATAGAGACGCCAACCGAACATGTATTGATGGTTGCCAATCTATTTCGCTTTATTGCAACGTTAGACAGAAGACCATTTATATTGGGTCGCCACCCCTTAGATAAAATAGTTTGCGACGCGTACACGAAAGTCACAGAAGATTTTCTACCTTTAATTGACTTTGTAAAACCTGAGTTCTATTCACACCTTCACAAACTCATCAAACAAAGCCCCGCCAATATTGGAAAATTCTTTGAACTATTAGACAAAAAAATATTCAAATCCAAAAACCCAAACAAAGGAGATTGGCTCACACAAGTTCATTCGGCTGTGCATGCAACAAAACCCACAATCACAAAGCAAGCGC
>JAZKAM010000022.1:1142-2887 GCA_040389145.1 Pseudomonadota bacterium | reverse complement strand
TCAACGTAAAACCCAACAAAGCTATCAAAACAGTTTTAAAAAAATATATACAGCACTTCAGCGCTCATTTGTTCAAACATTTGGAACCTCAGCTAAAGAAATGGCGAACCTATCATTTTTCAGAAGCCTTTCAGAAAAAACAGATGCAGAGTGTCAGTCATTCTTTAATGAATTTAAAGAGCGTATATTTGAACAATACCTTGAACAACGCGGACAATCACATGAACTTACTGAAACATCCGTATGTCGCACGATTGATTTTATGAAAGATGAGGGCATAATTTCTGCCCGAGAACTAAAACGAATTGAGTATCAACGCGAACAATTAGAGGATGGGTTTCAAAAGCTACCCCGCTTTCGCAAACTGCAATTCCAAATTGGAAAAAATAAAGTACAACGATTGGCGCAACACATTGGATACGATCTAACGTTCACCGAGCCTGAAGAACCCCTTCCACAAGCTTTTGAGTTAAGGCCAGTGATACAAGTTATGCCGCCTCTTCACTATAGATCCCCCCCATTTCATTTCAGGACAGATAACCGAGTAGGGGGCTTACCAGCCCTACCCCTAACTAGGCACGCGTCCATTGAAGCAATAACTGAAGATGATGACGAGGAATTTTCTACGCCAAATGGAAACCCTGAGCTTTTTAGGTTTCGTCTGGTCTCACTCGATTAAAGAAATGCCTATATGGCAGTAGTTAGCGCACTGTAAACGCTAACTACTGCATTGAATTAAAGGGATTAATAATACGGTCCATGATATCCATATTGGGGCATAACCGGCATAACCGGGTCCGCGACACACACAGGATTTCCTGCAACGTCATGCGCGTAAACACGTTGATCAAACCCCACAAATCCCGGAAGCATTACTTGGCCAGGAATGGCTGGCGCTTGTATCGGAATTTGGTCCGGAAAAAAACCAACAGAGACCAATGGATAAGTTGGCCCTGCTAAGTATGGCTGCGGTGTGGGATAGTATTGCGGTACTGAGTGATATGGCGTCGGCATATGATGTTGCTGGGCTTGATATTGGACTGGATTTGCTCGCGGAACATATGCAGCCCTTCTTCCCGCATGCGCCTTTGTTCCTGGTACAAACGCTGGCGCCCCTACACTCAGGGGCGTTGCCGCTGCATTTTCTGTGGCGGGTGTGGCTGCGACAACTGTTGGCTCCTGCGGAACTAGGACCGGCAGTTGCGATTCGAGGGGTGTTGCTGTAGGTGCAGATGGCTTGGGTACAGCTGACTGTTCAGCCATAATAGCCACTATGGCTTTTAGCGCCTTTGTTTCCTGCTTCGCAACAGACGCATTCGTTACTCCTACGGCAGTTGTCACGGTAGCCTTTGCAGCCGCGACTTGATGATCAGAAACAGGCGCTAAAGCGCAAGCTCCAGCTTTCGTTATCACTTCTTTCGGCTTCGCAAGCTGCGCTTTTACGTGTTGCCATGCAGGTGTAATCGCAGATGGTCTAGTGGGGTGTGCGGAGGTGCCCCCATGTGAGGAGGGAACTTTTCCGCCATTTCGGCTAGGCAACTTAACCGTCACTGCTGCTTTTTTATCAGTCGGCTTTGCTGTTGCAGCAGTCGGTTTTTCTTTTTCCTTTGGCATCGTTCGAGAAACACCAACAACATTCCATTCATCGCCATTATCGTTAGCTGGCTCTACATCAGAAGCTGGCGCAGTCTTTAATATTGGGTTTTCTACAGCTTGCTCAGCATTAAGTACAACAGATGTTGATT
>JAZKAM010000022.1:0-1132 GCA_040389145.1 Pseudomonadota bacterium | reverse complement strand
GATTTATCACAACTTGGTTGTACTGCACATTGTTCTCTAATTTCGGCAGTTTGAACAACTTTACGCTCTGGACTTGATACAGATACCCCAGAATCAGATACAGCATCGGTCATAGGTGACTCACTTACAGGCGTTGTTTTCACCGCTTCAGCTTGCGCTAACTTTTCTTTAGCAATCGTTTTTTGTTTTTCTTTTTCAGCGTTGATTAATCGCTGTTTTAACAAGTCCTGTACATCTGGCGTATCCACTATGGTATTAATAAAATTATCAAGCCACATCTGATAATCTACGCATTCACTTTGCCAATACGGATAGTGCGCGCTGTGGGACTTCATTTTGTCTACTAAAGCCTTTGGTAAGCCCAATGGTTGCAGAATTTTTTCAAAGCCAGGCGCACAGTCGACGGAAAGAAAATATGCTCTAATGCATTGCATTAACCCAACCATCCCTTCTTGCATTTCAGCTGTAAAAGCACTGACAAGGGATTGTAAGATTTTTTCTTTGCTGGCCACCAACTTTTGCTCATCCGTTTTTTTTCCTGGAAACGTCAATCCTTTTACTACCTGTAACGCGGTTTTTTTAACAATCTCTATAGAAAATGATAATACGCTAACATAATAATGCATTTGAAGCGCTGAATCTTGGCACTGTTCAGCCAGAGTGAGATGATCTTGAACATACAACCACATCGGTTTTATATCAGTCTTAGACTGCCCTCTGATGTCCTTCATTCGAGCCACTAAGAAATCGTAACGCTTATCTGTAACCCCAGTCATATCAACAGGTTTATAGTTTAATTTCACTACTTTACTACCAGAAAATCCTTCTTTTAAAATCCACTGACTTATAGCTGACCGAAATTGTTTTATTGAAAACTCTGGTTTATGCAATGATTCGAAAGGATATGAATGTGGGGGGCAAAACATGGGATTGCTTAAAAGATTTCGCAGCTCTTCATCGAATTCTTCCTTTGGCTTGCTACCTTTTATTGAGACAAGCAGGCGGGATAAGATCCCTCTTATCTTATCCCTGTTTTTTGGTACGGCTTCGGGTTTATACCCACCCTGAAAACAAGCACTTAATTCGTCGACAGCACACAAAATTTCACATTCAAATTTGCTTTATGGAGAGG
>JAZKAM010000021.1:0-5697 GCA_040389145.1 Pseudomonadota bacterium | reverse complement strand
TAGAAAGCCTTGTTGGATTAAGTAAGGTTCAATGACCTCTTCTAAAGTATCCGACTGTTCACCTAATGCAGCAGCCAGCGCTTCTAACCCTACTGGGCCACCATCAAAATGTTCGATGATGACGGACAACAGTTTACGATCCATCCAATCCAAGCCGAGCAAATCTACTTCCAATAGGCGTAGTGCTTGCTGTACCAGCGCACATGTGACCACCGGCTGTTCATGATGTTGCACAAAATCCCGCACACGTCGAAGCAAACGATGTGCAATACGTGGGGTACCGCGCGCGCGCCGGGCAATTTCAAAGGCAGCATCTGCCTCCAGTTCGATGTTCAAGCGCGGCGCGGCGCGCATCAGAATTTCTGATAAAGCTTCAGGTGCATAGAACTGTAGTCGAAATACGATACCAAAACGGTCACGCAAAGGAGATGTCAGTAAACCGGTGCGCGTGGTGGCACCGACTAAGGTAAATGGCGGTAAGTCGATTTTGACCGAGCGCGCACCGGGACCGTCACCAATTAAAATATCCAACTTCCTGTCCTCTAGCGCTGGGTACAAGATTTCTTCCACTATTGGGTTCAGTCGGTGAATTTCATCAATAAACAGTACGTCAAAGGGCTCTAAAGAGCTGAGTATCGCAGCCAAATCCCCAGCTCGGGCCAATATGGGGCCCGCCGTTTGTTTTAACTGCGCGCCCAGTTCTTGAGCAACGATGTGCGCTAACGTGGTTTTACCTAGGCCAGGCGGGCCTGCCACTAAAACATGATCCAATGCTTCGTGCCGTTGCTTGGCTGCCGAAATAAAAATGGCCAGCTGTTCCTTAACGGCTACTTGGCCAAAATAGTCTGTAAGCTGCTTAGGTCGAATGGCGCAACCACCCCGGTCTTCAGGTTGAAGATGTGCGCTTGTCACGCGGTCATCAATACGCGACATTACCACTTTGCCATCTCCTTCAAGATGAGCTTCAGAATCTCATCAGATTGGGTCACGGAATCTGGCACACGTTTTAGTGCAGCATCAGTTTCTTTTACGGAATAGCCTAAGCGAATTAATGCAGCATGGGCATCTTCTTTTGCGGCATTGAGTGGCGTACGCAAACCCGATGTTTCAGAAATCAATCGTTTACCATCAAAATCCACCAGAATGCGCTCTGCTGTCTTTTTACCAATTCCGGGTATTTTCACCAGGAAATCCACCGATTTTTCCTGCAGAATATCGATAAAAGCAGGCACGGAAACACCGGACATAATGGTTAATGCAGACTTAGGGCCAATACCGGATACTCGGAGTAATTGTTGAAACAACAGTTTTTCTTGTGGCTCAGTAAAACCATACAAGGTGTGCGCGTCTTCGCGCACAATTAAATGCGTGTGCAGTAAAATAGGCTGACCAATCGTTAAACGCAAACAGGTGGGCAACGGTACCGAAATTTCATAGCCGATATCACGTACGTCCAGTGTGATCATCGGAGGTTGTTTCGCAACGAGTGTTCCCTTCAGATAGCCGATCATTGGTGGTCCCCAGTCGGTAGCGGTGAATATGACAGAGCGCAACGGCTAAGGCGTCAGCCGTGTCTGCTTGTGGTGCTTGCGTTAATCGAAGCAAGTGGTGCACCATCAAGGCTACTTGCGTCTTTTTTGCAGCGCCGGTACCTGTAACCGCTTGTTTTATCAATGTGGCAGCGTACTCAAAGATAGGCACTTGATGAAGTGCCGCACTTAATATGGCCACCCCACGTGCTTGCCCTAATTTTAACGCTGAATCGACATTTTTGTATACAAATACCCGTTCAATCGCCACCACCGTCGGACGGTGGCGCGCAATCAATGCGGTTAACTCAGTGAATAAGGCAGATAAGCGTTCGCCTAGGTCGTCAGAGCCTAGGCGAATGCTACCGCCATCTAAGCAGCGCAGCTGCGAGCCGTCGACAGCGATAATACCAAAGCCTGCAACGCGTGAACCGGGATCGATACCCATCACTATCATGAAGCCACTTCCTTGTGTAGAGATCGGTTACGTTAAACCCGATTATGCCTGCCCTGTAGCGTTGTGATAGACATACTGCACATCATCTAACTCATCAAAAAAGTCGATCATCTCTTCTATGGTGGTCAGATCTTCTGCACCAACGGCCACAAGATTATCTGGAACATAGCGCAGTTCAGCCACATCACAATGAATCTTTGCTTTATCTAACGCAGCCTTGACCGCCAACCAGTCTTCAGGTTTTGCGCGCACTTCTACCCCTTCGTCGTGGGTAATAATGTCCGTTGCACCGGCATCTAATGCTATGTCGTACAACTGGTCTTCGGCAACGTCGGTACACAAAGCCACGCCAAATTTTTGGAACATATAGCCAACACAACCAGTCGCGCCTAAATTGCCGCCAAATTTGGTAAAACCATGACGCACATCGGATGCGGTACGGTTTCGGTTGTCGGTCAAACAGCACACAATCATGGCAACACCTGAGGGGCCATAACCTTCATACACAATTTCTTCCAACTGCTGGTCGTCTTCACTACCAACCCCACGCTTGATGGCGCGGTCAATGGTGTCTTTGGCCATATTAAAATTTAGGCCTTTATCAATGGACGCGCGCAAGCGTGGGTTGGCATTTGGATCGCCTCCACCTAAGCGTGCAGCAATCGTGATTTCTCGAATAATTTTGGTAAATACTTTACCTTTACGTTTGTCTTGTGCTTCCTTGCGAAAGCGAATATTTGCCCACTGACTATGTCCTGCCATGGCGATCCCCTATAGTTTTAGTTAATTAGCTTTCGTGCTAGCCTGAGTAATGTCAAACATACGGCTAAGTGCATGACGCGCTGATTCTGCAATTTTAGCAGGTACTTGAACCCGATTCACAATATTTCCATGCGCCAAGTTATCCAAAACCCACAACAAATGCTGTGGATCGGTACGAAACATGGTAGAACACATGCACACCGTTGGCGCCATGAACTCTACGACCTTATTTTCAGCCCGAAACTGTTCTTGAAGTCGGTTCACCAAATTAAGTTCGGTAGCGACCAGCCATCGCGTGCCCGGCGCAGATTCTTTTATTTTTTCAATGATATAGCTGGTAGAACCGACGTGGTGTGCCTTTTGGCACACTTCAAAGCAGGCTTCGGGATGTGCAATCACTTGGGCATCTGGATATTTGGCCAAGTAGGCATCCACATGCTCGCCCTTAAACCGCTGATGTACAGAACAGTAGCCATCCCATAACAAAACTTTTGCTTGACGAATTTGGTCAGGTGTTAAGCCACCCATAGGCTTTTTATAATCCCAAACAGCCATATCCGATAACGGAATCCCCAAGGCGTAAGCGGTATTGCGCCCTAGATGTTGGTCAGGGAAAAACAAGATCTTCTCTCGTTGCCCTAATGCCCAAGACACGACAGGTCCAGCGTTAGAGGACGTGCATAAGGTGCCACCATGGTCACCGCAAAAGGCTTTTAGATCTGCAGCAGAGTTAACATAAGTAACAGGGGTGACGGAAACATCCGGATCAATCACCGTACTCAAGTCATCCCAACACTGTTGGACGGCACGTAGGTTTGCCATATCTGCCATAGAGCAACCTGCGGCCAAATCAGGCAGAATGACAGCCTGATTTGGCCGTGTCAGTATGTCCGCCACTTCTGCCATGAAGTGGACACCACAAAAAACGATATATTTGGCATCCGTCTTAGCCGCCGAAAAAGACAGCTGAAGCGAATCGCCGGTAACGTCTGCAAATTGGTAGACTTCGTCGCGTTGGTAATAATGACCCAAAATGAATAGCTCATTGCCCAATTGTTTTTTCAGCTCATGGATTTTGGCGATGCACGCATCGTCATCCAATGAAAAATACTGTTGAAAGGTCAATGCAGTTTTGGTCATTATTTCTCCTTTTCCTCTAACATAAGCCACCGCTCAATGGCCGTACGGTTAGGCCCGGCTATAACTTTAAGCTGGGCATCGTTTAAATGAAGCCAAGTGTAATCTAGATGTTCCGCTGGTGCTAAAATTGGCGCATGTTGGGCATTCATAACAAACCAAAAAACATCCAAAGTACCCTGAGAAATTTCAGGGTCATAACGGTAGCGGAAACGCGGGAATATATCATAAGTTTCACGATATCCCGCATCTATTAGCTGGCCGTGCGCTGGCCCAAACCCCGTTTCCTCAAATAGTTCCCGCGCCGCTGCCTCTAAAAGCGATTCTCCAGGCTCTATAGAACCTGTCACAGATTGCCAAAAACCCACCCAATCTGCCCGTTCTATCAATAGGCAGGAAGAGCCGGCAACCATGACTACCATAACCCCAGCCGGATTTTTCCACGCCATTATCAGCCGCCCACCTTATTATTTGGTTTCAGCCCTAGATTGTAACATGTTTGAAAAATATAAGCCTGACTTCTAACACCAATCAGAAAGTTAACTTATATATTGGGAAAATAGAAAGCAAAGAATAAAATGGCGAACGTGCGTCTTGCAAACGCAGGTAAAACGCCACTGCTCATAAATTGTGGCGCTTACTGTTCTCACGGTTTGAACCATCGTGCAATAAAAGAGAATGAGTTTCAGGCTGGTCTCGCTTAACGTGTGGCCACAATGTAGCGGCCCCTAGCAAACTATGAAGGATAATATGTGCTTTGTGCTCATCCGGCGAATCAGTCGCACTCTGCGATATTAGAGCCTGCTCATCATCAGGAGCATTATTTTTTTTATTCACGTTCCGTTGTTTTAAATAGGCCGACAAGACATTCACTAATTTTTTAATACTAGTCCAAATAAGCATGCCTAATGGAAACAATCCAACTGTCAAAATAGAAGCAGCAATATATGCGTTTCTTGTTCGCTCGCTACGTTGTTTAGCATCGGCACTTTCCCTTGCTGTACTTGCTTTTAGGGGATTAGATTCTAACGCTATAGACTCAAAATTTTCTTCTTTAAGCCGCTCTGCCTTCCTTTCGATATTCAAACGCCAGGCGGTAACCTGAACAGTCAACTGAGCTGTTTCTTCGTCTATCTCTGAAACAAGATTGTCAACCTTATTTCTTAAATCACCCTCTACTGTGCTCAGACTCTTATAAACTTCACTTAACTTATAATCGGCCCAGTCCTTTAAAAATTTTTCACATTCATCCAGAGTATTAATCTGCTTCCATTCTTCGCCATTTTTAATATATCGAGGGTCTGCGTATACGTCAATAGCATAGTTGTGTTTTTGCGCCTGACTTTTAAAATCTTTCAGATTATGACCGATTTCAAATTCTGCAATGATAGCGGCCCGTTTTACTTCATGCTCTGTATAGCTATACTCGGGATCCATCAAAACCAAGCTGGTTTCATGTTTAAGCCGTTCCATAACACGGTAATCGACACCATTTGAAATCCGAGCGGCGAACATTTTTATGTCATGAGCTTGATCATCACAAAAATCTATTTGCGCAGAAAGCTCCTCGTCACCTTCTTTTAAGGACTCAACAACACCCTGCATCAAAAGCGCGCCCTCAAACTTATTTTCCGCCTGTGCACGCGTTGGATTCTGATGATTTATAGGGTTCATTTTTTCTTTGCCTAGCACTACAGTCAACGCTTGTAAGTCCGGCATCATCGCCTGTAGCTTTATTGAGCGTGCACTCTTATATGGCGCGATAAAGCCCTCATATTCTTTAGGTTTTTCCAAATATTTTTTCCCAGTTTT
>JAZKAM010000020.1:0-4109 GCA_040389145.1 Pseudomonadota bacterium | reverse complement strand
TGGCAGAGTTTCCGGCTCTTACCCGGAATGTTTGGGGTTCGACTCCCCATGCTTGCACCATTTGATTGTTGTGTAACACAGCACGTTGTCGTTGAAGACAAAGGATGGGTATTTTTTAATCCCACAATCATTCCATTTTTGTGACGGAATAAGCTCTGTTAGTTAGGGCTAACGTATCGTGACGCATCTGAAAAGGTGGCAAGTTGCGAGTAGAAGGAAAGGCGAGGAGATAAATCACCGAGGTTGCCAGAGTCGGCCAACTTGAAGCAACACGGGTCTGTGGCGTTCTATATTCTTATAACTACGCTGCATTGCGGGGCGACGGCTCCTGAATGGATGAATGATTGAATTGCCGAGTACGACTTGGTGGTAGTAAGGACTCCACCCAAATTTTTTGCCCCTGTCTGCTAGTGATTAGGCAACTTGGTTTTCACCCAAGTAACAGCGGTTTGAATCCGCTCAGGGGCACCATTTATCAGTCCTGCTTGGTTTAGTCACCAAGTAGCAGAATCGGTCTTCGGGTCATGATACTTCAGACTAAAGTATTGAACCCTTCGTAATCGCTCCGCTGATAAAACTTTCCCCTCATCGTCTAACGGTCAGGACAGCGCACTTTCACTGCGACAATCGGGTTTCGATTACCCGTGAGGGGACCATTTAGGTTTGGATTAAGGTAGCCCTGATAAAGGAATTCCCTACTGCCATTTGACGGCTAATCAATCGCAGAACAAGTTCTCTTCCAGCCTAATTAATTTCAGATGGTAGAAAAATGGTAAGAGTCCGAAAGGATGCATTACCCATCAATTCAACCGTAGTCACGGGATACCGGGTTAAAATCCAGATACCATCTAACCCCCGCATATTGTTTGCGGGTTCATTTTATGGCCCTGTAGTTTAACGGTTAGAATGCTTGGTTTTCACCCATGAGATAGGGTTTCGATTACCCTCAGGGCTACCACCGTATCGTAATGACTAAACCGCCGACGAGAATGATATCAGAACAGGCGAATTAGTGACAGCCGGAGAGACGGCGCAAATTTCGAAAGCCCGATTTAAGTCTGAACCAGTTCCAACTGGGGAAGGTAGGCTTGACATGACGGAGAGGCTGTCGCCAATTTTTGGTACTGTGGAGTCAATGAAAGACCGGAACACTGTCTATGTTCTTTATGCGGGTTTGAGTCCCGTCAGTATCGCCACTTTGCTGCGTTGTGGATTAGAACACAAACGGTCATGCACGGACAATTAAAGAATCTCTCACGAATGCATGAAGAGAGTTGCAACCAAGTTTTAATTGTCAGAAGTTTCATTTCGCAAGAAATGGCCAGCAAAAATTTTAGGGCATGTAGCTCAGTTGGTTTAGAGCCTTCGCTTGATAAGCGAAAGATGCGGGTTCGAATCCCGACTTGCCCACCATTTTATATGAATAGAATTCCAAATCACGAATGTCCGGTATGCAAGAAAGGTATTTATAAAAGAGCATGTGATTTGGCCAAGGGGCGCGTTTGGTGTTCGGTTCAATGCTACAAGGCTTCAATTCGACGCCCAGATAAAAAATGCCCAATATGCACTAAAACATTTTTTCCGGTATTGCCCAAGCAAAAATATTGTTCGCGTGAATGCGTAAGAAAAATCCCACGCCCTCATTATTATGACGGCATCAAATGCCGAAATAGAGTGGAAAGACGCATGGCTCAATTAAAAATTAAATTTAATTTTACTCATTGTATGGTTGAAGGATGTGACTATGATAAATGTTTTGAAATTCATCGGTTTATTCCCGGCAAAAATGGTGGACAATATATAATTGGGAATATGTTTGCGATATGCCCCAATCATCATTCCGAAGAACATCGCAAAATTTGTGTTTTTACTAAGATTAGTGATTCCAAACTCGGGATTACCTATCTTAAATAGAGAGATGCCAGAGTGGTCTATCGGGCTTGCTTGGAAAGCAAGAGTTCGGGTAAAACCGAACCAAGGGTTCAAATCCCTTTCTCTCTGCCAGTGCATTGTACAATGCATAGTAACCTACATCTAGGGTCGCTCCCTTTTGTTCAGTTCAAAGGTCACGCAACTACTCGTGAGGTTGCAAATCATTCCCACGGTTCCCAAACGGGTAGAGTTGGAACCCCCTGTCGCGTCATTCTTAGGTCGGCAAACCGACGCGATATGTGCCGAGCAAGCCCGTTACAATTTTATACACGCCTCAATCTATGGCGTGCCCCTGCAAAGGTACGATTACGTGAACAATATTGATATGACTCGGGGTCCGTCTCCATAGCCGCGAAAAGTCATTGTCAGGAACGTGTATAAATTTTCTGTCGGTTTCGCCAAGTGGTAAGGCCGCTCTCTGCAAAAGAGCTATACGCTGTTTCGATTACAGCAACCGACTCCATTTAGTCACGCAAAACGCACTCTTGGACTGCAACGCCTTGAGAATAGCTAATGGTGCTATGCCGGGTCGTTGCGTGACTATTATTATTTTGCGTTGGGTTGCTCCAACGTTGTTGAATAGTGAATACAGCAATGTATCCTTCCTTCTAAAGAGCGAATAACCTGCCCATTCCGTGATACTAGTCACACGTCTGGGTGGCGGATTGTTCAACAGAATTTCATGGATTGTAAAGGAAAGACGTACATTCGATATGCACAACATATATTACAATCCAGAAAGTTGCGGTTTAAATCAGGTCGGCTGTCTTGACGAAGCAGACCTCAGTTACGAGTACAACACGTTAATTGTGGTTGAAGAAATTCAATCAGGAAAAATGTTTTGGGCTCAAGACTCAGGTTGCCCCTGTCCAACGCCATTCGAAGATTATCGGTTTGTTTCGGCAGACGATAATAATTTAAGTGCCTTGAACAAAGAGACGTTGGACTCGTTCATCAATGAAGTCAAAAACTTCCCTGCTACACTTGATGAACGGCAGAGTTTGATTCGCAAAGTTAAGTACAGACTTAGTAAGTAGGAAAGTACGGGGAAGAAATTCCCCTTTTATGCCCTTGTTCCCTTAGCGGCGAAAGGTGCGAGCTTTTAACTCGCAACACAAACACCGTGGGTTCGAGTCCCACCGGGGGCACCATTTGGATTCAATAAATTATAAATCAATCTTTGTTTATTGAAACCGGTCCAGAATTAGATTGAGAATTCTGCTGACCATATGAGAGCTTAGTTAGCGCTAAGCGTTCCTCTAATAGAAATATTGGAGGCTAATTTATTGCTTGGACGCGGATGATTGAGTTTGCCGCATTCGCCTGTTAAGCGAAAGAAGGATGTAAAAGTCTGACGTAGGTTCGAATCCTACCCAAGCAGCCATTTTTATGAAACCATACGGTATAAGAAATAAGCGTCATTGCAAAATTCACAGTAGCGACAATTGCGGTATTTGCTCGAATCATAATGACAAAGTTATAAAGAAATCGGCACGCCAAAGCGCCAAGAAAGAAATCATAAAGAATATCATTGGGTATTAGCTCAGTGGCAGAGCGGTGAACTGTTAATTCACAAGTCCTAGGTTCGACCCCTAGATACCCAGCCATTTAGGTCTATGATGTAACGGACTAGCATACGAGCCTTTGAAGCTCAGAGTCGGGGTTCAACTCCCTGTGGACCTGCCAGTTAGGTTAGTTCAAGTTCAACCCTCCTCGCAGCCTTCGGGTCGAGGAACCTAGTGAGAAAGGAAATGCGATGCTTATCGTAATTTCAATCTACGCGATTTTAGGACTCATTGTTATATTCGATGGTGACTGCAATCGTGATTTAGAAAATTAGAAAAATACTGGAACATCAGCCTGAAAATTGATGATTCCATTCAGCCCCCATGATATATGCAAACTGGCACAGCTACTACGTTTAGACCGTAGATTTTTGAAGGTTCGAATCCTTCTGGGGGCACCATTTCGGTTCGCGATGAAACGACGGAATATTCGTTGGTTCGACTCCAACCGCGACCACCATTTATGCCATTAAACAAAGAAGAAGCTATGTTACGTAAGATTTTAGGGACTGATGCCCTGCTCTGGAAAGGAAAATTTGAGATTGATTGGTGCGACCATTGTCGTGTCGTAATTATAAAGTGCCCGAAGTGCGAGGCTACTTCCTGTAATTG
>JAZKAM010000019.1:0-2209 GCA_040389145.1 Pseudomonadota bacterium | reverse complement strand
AAGCTTTGCCTCGAGATTCTTGTGTAAAATTTCATACATGAATGAAGATTTTCCAGAACCAGAAACTCCTGTAATCACATTGAGGCATCCGAGAGAAATATCTGCGTTCATATCCTTAATATTGAAAATAGTTCCGCCTTTTACAGAAATTTTTCCTTTTAGCATTGCAGACAAGCCAAGGGTGTTCATACTCATCCCATATTTTGACATTGTGTACGCTAAATGTTGTCGAAACCATTTAGCATTCATATTTAATGGTGGAGACATCGTCAAAATATGCGGATTCTTGCCCTGCATCAAATGAGGCAAACACAATTTTGAACATAAAAATGTGCCCCGCATATTGACCGACATCATCAAATCAAACCGCTTCATGTCAGTTTCTTGAATGGTGCTTAACTGAATAGCACTGGCGTTATTGACCAAGACATCGATACCACCATATTCGGCCACAAGTGCATCGATTGCTCCTTGAACAGCGACCTCATCCCGAACATCGCAAGGCAAAGCAATCGCCTGACCACCCTGCTCCTGAATTTCTTGAACCACCGAATGAATAGTGCCCGCCAACTTTGGATGCGGTTCTTGCGTTTTCCCCACCACGCCGATTTTTGCTCCTTTTTGCGCAAACAGTTTTGCCATGGTAGCGCCAATTCCTCGACTTGCCCCAGTAATTAAAACTACGCGACCTTTCATATTTTTACCTCTCCCTACTTTTAAACCATCATCTAAATTAACTATATCCGCGCTCATCTATGCGTATCATTTCGTAACTTTGGATCCCGAGCCAATCACCATCTAATGATACCTGGTAGTGCTGTAACTGTTCGTGACACCGCATATCGAAATACTCTACCCCAGAAGCTTCATCATGCCTTTCACCCAACCAAACAGCCGGTGCCAAACACGTACCAATCACGTGAGCCTCGACCACTGTACCTGTCGCCCTATTAAAACGCCATAACTCGAGCTGATCACCAGCCAAAAACAACGCCCACGTGTGCCTTAAACGCGTACCAGAAATGAGGTGCTGGCCAACCACCCCCTTCATATTTGCTGCCCCAACAGCGTCCATAGATGGGTATCCGTCTTCATAAAGATAGAGCGTTGGCATGCTTGATGATGACGGCCTGTCTGCGCGCCACCAAACACGTGCCTGGATGCGCTGATATATGCCCGTAATGGCGATGTTATAAATGATGTAACCGCCGGCCTGGTGAGGTGTGATTGTCTCGTTTACGTATTTAACATCAGGCAGCCAACCCAGCGCCTGGCACGTCACAGGTGCATGTTGCCCAGAGCAGCCAAAACGCCGTACAGACTCTGCTGCCCCTTTAAGTGCCTCTTTTAACACCCGCTCATCTTCAATGTATTGCTGCATCACAATAAACTCATTGGTCTGAAAACGTAATTGTTCGGCTGTTTGTGTTAAAGGGTATGCCAAGGCCAATGCAGCCAATAGAACGGCAACCAAAATAAAACCTCGTTGCTGCCCTATTTTGCCCACTGTAGGGTCCAAAGCGGCAGTGTATCGCTAACCGTTGCTCTAATAACCTCCGCTGTCTCTGAAAACTCAAGGTGCCCCTGAAACACCCACAGCAAACGAGATACGCTTGGTTCTTTATGCAACCACAGCTCCGTTCCCTTTTTCGTATAACGTGCCTCATATCGGGCTTCATGAAAAACGGTCACGTGGGCCAACGTATCATAACTGTGTATCAAGGGCTGCGTCAGATGCAGAACATTACCCACACGTTGCCCGCGCACCAGCTCTCCACGCAAGCAGTCTGAAACTAAAAAGATGCCGCCTCCATTGGGATCTAGCTCTAATGAATGCTTATCTTCTTCTGCGAATACCAAACGTACGCTGCCACGAGTTACCGGCAATATGGGTACAAACAGACTATCTGCCCACCATAAAGCAAGCTCAGAATCTTGCACTGCATGAAAAATGCCCGAGCGCGGCAAATCCCATGGAATATCCACAGCCACATGCCAAGGGAAAGCTGAGTGCCAGGATTGGCAATAACATTGACCTAACCGAGAAATCGGTAAGACTAAGTGTTGTTTTAACCACCAAACAGCGCGTTGTTGGGCTAAGGCAGCCTGCTGATTTCTGTCGACTTGATGTGTTTGTGCGACCCATTGGGCCGTGACCAAAAACAAAAAAGCGCTTGTATACCGCGCATACCTCCTCCAGCACCGGGAC
>JAZKAM010000018.1:5216-5942 GCA_040389145.1 Pseudomonadota bacterium | reverse complement strand
CTAAATGCAGGCGCTCAGCACGCAAAGCATTCTCTAATACGGGTGTTGGCGTAAAAAGTGAAGCGGAGACAGTAGCAGCCGTTGCAGCAGCAATCGCGGTGTCACTCGATTCTTTTACTTCCTCACACTCGGCAGGCGCCGCCGCTGCAACGGATGCCGCGTTTTCTTCCACTTCATCCGAAAACGAAGGATTGGCTTCATTTTCAGCTTCGCTTTCGGTTTTGGCTTCGGTCTCGACTTCGGCTTCAAACAATACTGAGTCAGGCGCTACTGCGTCTGCGGACGCCTCAGACTCTGCTTCAGCTTCAATCTCATCCGCAATCGCACCGCGCGCCCCAAATAAATCCGCCGCAGTAAATAAGGGTATACTTGCACCAAGCGTAGAAATTACTTCTGATGCTGTATGTGACTGTTGACCGTCACCGAACACATGATCTGTTTCCGCCACCAATTCTTCTGTATCAGATTGAGGCTCATTGATGACGACCACCTCTGATAAGCCTAGCGCTGCCTGTACTTGTACGTCTTCGACACGCGCTTCTTGTTGTTCGTCCAAATCATTATCTGCGCAGACAGCTTCTTCTAAATCGTCGCCTTCAATTTCTTCTAATACAAAATCTTGTTCATCATCTAAAGCGGCCGCATAATCTTCCACTTCATATGCTTCATCGACATACTGCGTGTCATCTTCATCAAAAGCAGAGGAATCTGCGACTTCCGCCACCT
>JAZKAM010000018.1:3947-5206 GCA_040389145.1 Pseudomonadota bacterium | reverse complement strand
TTCAAGTGCATTTTCTGTTTCAGCATAGCTGTCGTCGCCACCTTCCTCTTCAGCCTGAAGACGTTCTTCCACGACTACTGTGTCGTTGCTTTCATCTTCCCCACTGTCTTGTGGGGCAGCTGTAACGTCCAGTTCCAATGAAAAACCAAAGGGGGTTACGCTGGCTTGGTCAGTGGACTCTTCCACCCCCAAGACATCGGGCGTATTGTCGAAATCTGCCTCTGGGGCAGATAATTCCATGGCTTGATGCGTTGTCAGGGATTCTGAAGAAGCCCCTAAACCAAAGTCCATCGATGATGCGGGTGTTGCCTCATCCGATATATTGGGGGATCTAACGTCGTCAGGGGGCGTTTGAGGCGGGGGCGTCATAAAGCTAAAAGCGCCAAATAATGGGTCTTCAGCCACTCCTTGAGTTTCTGGCTCGGGGGCTTTAATTGCCGGTGCACCTGTCGTCGAAAAAAGGCCAAAATCGAAAGACACATCCGATGCGCTTTGCTGTGCTTGTTCCTGCTGCTCGCCCTGTAGTTTGGTCGTATCCACCATGTACTCTCTCTGCCCTCCCTAGTCTTGGTATTTTTAGCACATCCATCGGCCCAATGCATCGTCTTGTCCCATCCAAGGCAATTGACTAATTTCCCCAGCACCGCCAAAATGCCGGGATGATGAAAGCAACCTATGCCTATTGGCCCACCTTAAATCCGACCGCACTCAGCATTGAGTTGGTTAATTTACTCTCTGAGAAAAGTGGGTTATATGTGGTGTTGTGTCCCACCCCCAGCTACCGGGACCACATTGCTGACGTACTCGGGGCCTTGGCTGAAGACGGCACACCCGTGCTCACGTTAACCGACTGGGAAACGTTACCCTACGACCATTTTTCTCCGCCTGCGGATATTATTGCTGAACGTATTCATGTGATTCAGCAACTGCAGACTTGCACCCGTGGCTTTCTCATTGTATCCATACAAACGGCCATGCATCCGATGCCCTCCCCACAACATTTGCTGGGGCGCAGTGTATCTCTATCGGTGGGTCAGGTATGCCCCCGCGCTCAATTTCAAGAACAGCTGGTGGCATTAGGCTATACCCAGGTCTTCCAGGTTGCCTTACCTGGTGATTTCGCCGTGCGCGGCAATCTGTTGGATGTATACCCCATTGGTGCCGAGGCGCCGGTGCGTGGCGAGTGGATGGACGATACCCTCGAATCCTTACGCCACTTTGATGTGGACACACAACGCTCTTTGTCGCCGATTGATGCC
>JAZKAM010000018.1:0-3937 GCA_040389145.1 Pseudomonadota bacterium | reverse complement strand
ATTCGCCACGAGCCGGCACAAGAATACCCGTTTGACGCCGCCGGCATCCAACAATTTCGCTCAGCCTGGCGTGACCGGTTTACCGGGAACCCGCTGCAACACGAAGTGTATCAAGCGTTATCCCAAGGCCGAGCACCGGCAGGCATTGAATACTATTTACCCTTATTCTTTGATCAAAAATACGCTATTTTTGATTATTTGCCCCAAACGGCTCAGTTGGTTTGGTGTGAAGGGATCCACGAAGCTGCAGAAAAATTTTGGTCAGATATTGCACAGCGCCATGAACAACTGTCACATGACCACAGACGCCCCTTGTTGGCCCCTACAGAATTGTTTTGGGGCGTACCGGAGTTATTTGGACGATTGCGTCACTATTCTGGCATACAGCTTAAAGCCAAGCAGGAAGCCACAGAGACCGCGCAACTCAATCTGAGTGCGTTACCCCCTATTCGTAGCGCACCCCACAGCAAAGCCCCTTTTGCCCCCTTAAAGGCATGGTTAGAATCACACCCACAGGAACGCTGCCTGATTGTGGCAGAAAATCATGCACGATTAGACTTGCTACAGGCCATGCTACGACAAGAAGGCCTCGATGCAACCGTTGTGCCGCATTGGAAAGACTTTTTTAATGCCGCACCACATTATGCACTGACCATACTACCGCTCGCTGAAGGTTGCCGTCATAACACGGAAGACTGGCTGTGGGTCACAGAAGCGGATATCTATGGGCAACCCTTTCGCACACCGCGTACCAGACGGCGTCGTCTGGTACGCGAATCGAGCGCACCGATGGGCGTGCGGCATTTATCCGAATTGCATACAGGCGACGCCGTTGTGCACCAACAGCATGGTATTGGCCGTTACCAAGGGTTAATCAGCATGACCGTTGGCGATTTGGATGCTGACTATGTGCTCATCGAATATGCACAACAAGACAAACTCTATTTACCCGTCACCCAGCTACATTTAATTCATCGCTATTCTGGCGCAGACACAGAGCATCTTGCCTTGCACCGACTGGGCGGCGATCAATGGGAAAAAGCGCGCCGTAAAGCAGCCGAGCAAGTGCGGGATACCGCCGCTGAGCTATTGGCATTATATGCATGCCGTGCGCACCATCCTGGCCTGTCTGTCCCCATTACACAGACAGACTATGCCGTGTTTTCTGACGCCTTTCCTTTTGAGGAAACGCCCGACCAGCGAAAAGCCATTGAGGCTGTCTTGGCAGACTTAGCCTCCGATCGCCCTATGGACCGGCTGGTCTGCGGTGATGTGGGCTTTGGTAAAACTGAAGTAGCCATGCGTGCAGCGTTTGTCGTTGCCCAGTCTGGCGCCCAAGTCGTTATTTTGGTACCTACCACCCTATTGGCACAACAACATTACGAAAGCTTTTTAGATCGCTTTTCCGGTTGGCCGATTAAAATTGAAGTACTGTCGCGCTTTCAACAAAGCAAAAAAATTTTAGAGGGTCTGGCTGAAGGTACCGTCGATATTGTGATTGGTACACATAAACTCTTACAAGACAACATCCATATCAAACGCCTCGGCCTGGTCATCATCGATGAAGAACATCGCTTTGGCGTGCGTCAAAAAGAACGCCTCAAATCGTTACGTGCCCAAGTCGACGTATTGGCAATGACCGCCACACCTATTCCTCGCACCTTGCACATGGCCATGTCGACCATCCGCGACTTGTCGATCATCGCCACACCGCCTGCCAAACGATTGTCTATCAAAACCTTTGTGCACCCCTTTAATCCAGACATCATTCGCGAAGCCATTACGCGCGAGCTGCTTCGGGGTGGTCAAGTGTACTTTTTGCATAATGATGTGGCGACCATCGAAGAATCACGTCGCTACTTAAGCAGCTTAGTGCCTGATGCACTTATCGACGTCGCCCATGGACAAATGTCCGAACGGAACCTCGAACGCGTGATGTCTGATTTTTATCACCGACGTTTTCAGGTGCTCATTTGCAGTACCATCATTGAAACAGGTATCGACATCCCAACAGCCAACACCATTTTAATTGAACGCGCCGATCGATTTGGTCTAGCCCAACTGCATCAATTACGGGGGCGCGTCGGCCGCTCACACCATCAAGCCTATGCGTATTGCTTTACGCCAGCAGAAGGGAAAATCACGCCCGATGCCGAGCGACGACTCACTGCACTCAGCCGCCTCGAAGACTTGGGCGCCGGCTTCAATTTAGCTATTCAAGATTTGGAAATCCGCGGCGCTGGCGAACTGCTGGGCGATGCACAAAGTGGCGCCATCCATTCAGTAGGGCTAACCGTCTATAGTGCACTACTGGAACAAGCCATTACCGCCTTAAAAGAAGGTAAAGGGTTTGATGTGGGCGCACCAGCCCGCTGGTGCGCGGAAATCGAGCTACACGTCCCCGCCCTTATTCCAACCGATTACGTGTCGGCTGTTGAAGAGCGTTTAATACTATACAAACGTATCGCCAGTGCAGAAAACGCCCAGAGCTTATCTGAGTTAGCACTAGAATTAGAGGACCGCTTTGGAAAAATACCGACACAAACCCATTACTTGTTGCGCATTACCGGCATCAAACTATTGGCACAACAGTTGGGCATTGCAAAAATTACCGGGAATGCGCAATCGATACGCTTTGAGTTTGAGCAAAACCCTAAAGTGTCGTTTGACAAACTGATTCAGCTGGTCCAAAGTCAACCCAAGGCACACCGGTTAGGTTATGGAGGACAACGTTTGGACATTCTCAAAGCGTTTTCCGATCCCGCCACCCGCTTACAGCAAGTAGAGCAATACTTACATGCACTCGCCTGACCGCTTACTCGCCCTAAACGGCGCATTGGGCATTTTACTGTTTTTGCTGTCCGGTATCAGCGATGCTGCCTGCCGACTCTATGATTTTGAGTTGCTCATTTTTAAACAGCCCGGCGCAACGCAAGCGCCCGATGCTAAGGGATATCCACTTTCCTTCCCAACCGTAGCGCTCTTAGATACCTATCTTGCCAAACAACCCGCGTTCGTACCGAATACGGAAGCTGTATTCCCCTCACTCAGCTTTGCTTTTAAAAAGCATGGCGGCGGCATCCTGCTAAAAAAGCGATGGACCTATCCGATTTGCCCACAAGAGCCAATGCGTGTCCGCTTGCAAAATGAAGATTACCCCAAAGCACCCTATACAGCACAAGTTATCGATATTATCGAGAGTGCGCCCAATGACGCGCTGTTTCCAAAACGCGTTTGGTTTGAGAAAGAAGCACTATACACACCTACCTTAGTGTTTGTAGAAGCCAGTGGCACACGTTTATTGGATATTCAGTTAGATATTTGGCATCAAGATACCGCCGAACATCGTACACGGCTGTATGCCACGAGAAAAATAAAAGCCAAAGATCCCCAATATTTTGACCACCCCTATCTCGGTGCCTTACTGGTCGCCACACCCCACGACACAGAGTTGCCTGAGCCGTAACAGGTAAATCCACTCGCCATCCAAAAACCATTTTGTGTTGTTTGACATATTGGTCTCAATTTGAGACAGTACCGCCCATCGCGCCGAAGCGCGCCAACGTGCTTCGGCGCGATGGTGATGCGCACTTGATGACCAACAATCAAAGGAATATACGGCATGCATAGCACACAAAAAAACAAAAAAAATTCTGCAGCCATTCATGCAAATGAAATAAAGCCAACCCCTTTCTCAACGCGCCTAAAAAATGGCCTTTATCAGTGGATTATTTTACCACCCGTCGGCTTAATACTATTTGTCGCCGATGCCTTACGCCGGATATTGCTCGCGCTGTACCATGCGCCGCGTTTTATCATTCAGTTTTGCAAAGCGCCCAAAGTGGTTTGGGGACGGCTACGTGCAAAATTTACTGGGAGCAACAAGCATGCCCCGACCTTGCAAGCAAAAATGGATGACGCCATTACCGATCAAGAA
>JAZKAM010000017.1:0-7216 GCA_040389145.1 Pseudomonadota bacterium | reverse complement strand
CTAACACCAAGGGGCGAATACCATTCGGATCTCGAAACGCAACCAAACCATAGGGCATTATCGCAGCAACAACCGCATAAGCACCTCGACACCGCGCAAACACTCGAGTGACAGCGCGAAAAATACCGTCGGCTGTTGGCGTAGCTTCTTTTTCTTTTTGGAGCTCATGCGCCAAGACATTCAGCAAGACTTCAGAATCAGACAGAGTATTGATGTGACGCAAATCGGTGACAAACAATTCATTTTTTAATGAAACCGCATTGGACAGGTTACCGTTATGTACCAAACTAATCCCGTAAGGGGAATTCACATAAAAGGGTTGGGCTTCATCTACAGAAGGTGTACCAGCAGTAGGATAACGCACATGGCCAATACCCATATTACCCGTCAGGTATGCCATATCTTTTTCTGAAAACACTTCACGTGCTAATCCATTGCCTTTTCGTAAGCGCAGGTATTGGCCATCACATGTGGCTATCCCGGCAGCATCTTGACCTCGGTGTTGCAAGAGTGTCAATGCATCCAAAATAAGCTGATTAACCGGCTGTTGGGTAACAATGCCAATGATTCCGCACATGTGTTGTTCTCAAATAACTCAAAGGGTTAGACCGCATAGGGTACCCTAAATCGCCCCATTTTCCCAGTTTTTTAGTCGCCACGCAGGTATTGACGTACCACTGGTGCATAAGAACGTTGGATAAACGGATGATTTTTAAGCAAATTTGGCCATGACAACAAGTTATCCCGCCAAAACGGGTCTACTTGCCTGGCTACAAAGCGCAATCCGGGTTGGAAGCATTTACCCACCTGGGCCCCCTCAAACACAGTAGTCTGACCCCACTGGGTAAAAGAGAGGAAATACAATAAATAGCTCACCAATAGTACTGCTTTACCAACGCCCAATAGACTGCCCAACAACCGTGC
Organism: Pseudomonadota bacterium; assembly: GCA_040389145.1. GTDB lineage: Bacteria > Pseudomonadota > Gammaproteobacteria > Berkiellales > Berkiellaceae > JAZKAM01. The sequence continues at coordinate 6,292 of JAZKAM010000017.1, read as the reverse complement.
GGACCACTGACGTGAGCTGGTCAAGCCCGACAGTACGGCTGAAAACAGCACCCGGAATCCCGTATAAAAGGCCAGGGTTAGGATGGCTTGCGCGATTAAGAATACCACCACGTGGGGATCGTTCCAATGCAGCAAAGACAGCAATACCGGTGTTAACCATAAAGAAAAAGCCAGCGTGAATAACCAAATACCCAGTGCTTTTAATACCGGCAAAGGTCCTTGCGCGAAACCTTGTATCACACACAAACCCATCAAGGTAAGCAATACGATATCAACAACGGGTCCCATGATGACTCCTGTCCTGGACACTATAAATAGGTTTAGCTTTGTTGGCGTGCTACTCAACCGGCATTGGCGGCGCTTCCCGCACAGTGGTTTGCATAGGCTCGCTTGTGCGATAGTCTTGAATGAACAAACCAAGCACCAACATGCCGAGCAACAGCAGCAACATACGTCTAACCGTATCAGCTTTACTGGACATGTTCACCCCAATTTAACCTTGCTCTGAGAGTATAGGGTACACCCGAGACACAATGTCAAAACCACCAAACACAACCACCCTATCTTCTGTTTGTAGTTGAGACAGAAGCGTTTTTACTGCTTCTTTGGCTTCCTCAAAGGCAGCAAACACCTTACCGCCTGACTGCTCAAGTACCCCACTTAAGTGTTGCACGCTTGCGCCCCGCTCGCCAACCGTGCGCAGCACCATCCACTGATCAATATGGGGACACAAGGGCGCGACAATCCCTTGCTGATCCTTATCCATAAAACTGCCCCATAATGCATACGTAATGCCGCGCACAGGGTTTGCCGCCAATTGCTCCGCCAGCCACAGACCGCCTTCAGGATTATGTGCGACATCAAAGACCCAAGTGCCCGCACGAGTAACCATGGAACTAAAGCGCCCAAGGATCGAAAACTCTCTTAAAACTTTAGACACATGCCGCTCATTCAAGGCGGGATATTTCTTAGACAAATCGCCACACACAGCGCGCACCAAGCCAGCAGATTCGCGTGGGATCGAACATTTTTCCTGGTAAGGTTGCGTATACTGAACATTCGGCGTGCAAGCCTGGGCCGCCTCACGAAGTACACCCACGTCTGCCGCTTTTGGCCCCAGATAAATATACTGCTTGGGTCGAAAAATGCCCGCCTTCTGACGCGCAATCTCATCACGCGTTTCACCCAAAATATGCGTATGGTCCAACGCAATTGTCGACACCACGGCATGTGTGGCATCGACGATGTTGGTTGCATCTAATCGGCCACCCAACCCTACTTCCAACACAACGACTTGTGCTTGACGCTGAGTAAACGTCCATAGTGCAGCCAGTGTGGTGAATTCAAAGTATGTCAGCAAAATATCGCCACGTGCTCGCTCTACTGCAGCGAATGCCTCGCATAAGGCATCATCAGAAATGGGTTGCCCATTCCACTGAATACGTTCATTAAATGTCAGTAAGTGGGGGGACAAGAATAATCCGGTACGAAGCCCTGCTTGAGCACAACAAGCCGCAATACCCGACGCCGTTGAGCCTTTACCATTGGTACCTGCAACGGTGACGACAGGCGTATCATCAAAGTTGAGCACGTCCATCTTTCTGCCTGCCGCAGCCACGCGCTCCACATCCAGTACCATGGCGTGCGGGTGTACACGTCCAATCCAGCTTAACCAATCGTTCAGTGTTTGAGGGGTTACTTTTTTCTCTGGCGTCTTGATAAGTGACATATACCCTCCGGTTGTTTTAATCCTCGAGCATTGGCTGATTCATGAGCTTGGCCAAAAGCCGAGCCACTGTCGCACGCATATCACGCCGATCAACAATCATATCCAGCATGCCATGCTCTAATAAGAATTCACTGGTTTGGAACCCTTCTGGTAATTTTTCTCGAATGGTTTGTTCTAAGACCCGCGCACCGGTAAAGCCAATCAAAGCTTTAGGCTCACCTAAATTAATGTCTCCCAACATCGCCAAACTGGCCGATACACCACCGGTGCATGGGTCAACCATCACAGAAACATATGGTACTTTTGCTTGCTGTAATTGCGCCAAGGCTGCGGAGGTTTTGGCCATTTGCATCAGAGCCACCAAAGATTCTTGCATGCGCGCACCACCCGAACAAGCAAAACAAATCAAGGGCGCGCCCAACAGGCGCGCACGTTCAGCTGCACGCACAAAACGCTCACCAACCACAGCGCCCATAGAGCCGCCAATAAAATCAAATTCAAAGGCGCAAGCAACAATGGGTCGCCTCATCAAGTACCCTTCCATTGCGACCAACGCATCTTGCTCGCCCGTTGCTTTTTGTGCGGCAATGATACGGTCTTTATAGCGCTTGGTGTCTTTAAACTTGTGGGTATCGTGCGGCTCTAACTCAACCCCCAATTCAATCGGGGCTGGCTGCACATCGAGAAAGGACTGTAAACGATAGCGTGCTTTAATGCGCATATGGTATTGGCATTTAGGACATACTTGGAGATTTTTGTCGAGCTCCGCTTGAAACAAAACGGCATTACATGCAGGGCATTTTGTCCATAAACCATCGGGTACTTTTTTCCGTGACTCTGAGGTAATCTTCACACGTGAGGGAAGAAACCGGTCCAACCAACTCATCCAAACCCCTTTTCCAATGCCATCGTTCGCCTATGCGAACGGTTATCAATTGAGGACTATATTAACCGGCCAGCCACGATGGCGCTAGATGGCCCACAGGCTCGGGTAATCCAAATTCTGGTGGATATACCACCCCCACAAGATATAACCCACCTGCAGGCGCAGTTGGTCCTGCCGCTTGGCGTTTTTGCGCTGCCAACACTTCACCTACCCACTCTGGCGGATGTTCACCTTTACCCACTTCCATCAACGTACCAGCAATATTACGCACCATATGTTGTAAAAACGCATTGGCTTGAATATCCATACACAGTAATGCGCCTTGCTGCGTCAAGGTTAAATGACTAATCGTACGCACCGCATGCTTGGCTTGGCATTCTGAGTCTCGGAATGATTGAAAATCATGTGTGCCCAGCAAATGTGTACTCGCTTGTACCATCGCAGGCACATTCAAAATATGATGTGTCCACGCACAATTGTAACGCAACAAAGATGGACGAATGGGGTGTTGATATATGTAGTAGCGGTATCGGCGTGCCGTCGCGCTAAAGCGGGCGTGAAAAACATCAGGCACGGTACGCACCCACAAAACACGAATGGCATCTGGCGCGCGACTATTTACGCCCCTGATCCAATTCTCATCCGTACGCACCGCATCTGTGTCAAAGTGCACCACTTGATTGGTCGCATGTACACCGCGGTCAGTTCGGCCGGCGCAAAAAACGGTAACAGGATGGTCGGCCACCCGCGATATCGCTCGAGTCAGCGACGTCTGGATGCTTGGGCCTTCTTTTTGCGCCTGCCAGCCTAGATAGTCGCGACCATCATATTCAATACCTAAGACAACCCGCATTTATGTACGCACACCAAACATAACTTCTGCAATCTGAATACTGTTTAAGGCAGCGCCTTTTTGTACGTTATTGGTGACAGACCAAAATGAAAACGCTTCGGTGTCATCGTGCACTGCACGCAAGCGCCCAACATGAACCTCGTCAGATTCTAATGCATCATACCGGGGCATAGGGTACGAAGGGTGCGGCCAGAATTTGATGCCAGCTGCTTCTGATAACATCGTTTCAATCGCTGCTGCGTCACAAGGTTGTGCGGTACGGAAAAACACAGATTCCGCATGACCAAAAAAGGTGGGCACACGAACCGCCGTCGCATGGATGGACAAATCGTCCCGGTCTAAAATTTTGCGCGATTCCTGGTACAGCTTTTCTTCTTCTTCGGAATAACCTTGTTCATCTAGCGTACCGATTTGAGGGATCACATTAAAGGCAATGCCAGCTGGAAAGGCTTCAGAGTCTTCCACTGCTTTACTGTTCAAAATACCAATGCTCTGTTTAGCCAAAGCTTCCACCCCAGAACGTCCAACACCCGAAACAGACTGGTAGGTAGATACCACGACTTCGCTGATGCCGAAGCGTTGATCGATAGGATATAGCGCCATCAATAATTGAATGGTCGCACAATTGGGGTTAGCGATGAGCGGTGCATCATGAATGGTATCGGCATTGATTTCTGGGATCACCAAAGGCACGTTTTTGTCCATGCGAAAAGCGCTGGTGTTGTCGACAATGCGACAGCCTGCTGCCAATGCACGCGGTGCAAAATGGCGCGACGCATCAGCGCCTGCGGTAAAGAACGCGAGATCTGCTTTTGAAAAATCAAAGGTTTCCGCATCCAACACTTCATAGTCGCGGCGACCAAACTGAATGGTTTCACCGGCAGAGTTGGCGGTTGCTAAAGGATAAAGTTGGTCAACTGGGAAATTGCGTGCAATTAAACAATCGAGCATCGCTTGACCAACCAATCCAGTTGCGCCCAATACTGCGACCCGTATTTTTTTGGTCATGATTCTACCCGTTGCGTTGTTGCAAAGCAGCCATTTTAACACAGCAGCAGGTGAGCGCCTATCCGCTGACCATGGCCAAAAGCAACGCAACAAAGCCAATAAGGAGTAGTGCCAAAATACCAAAAGTCGTCAGGCTATCCGAGACATTTTTGCGGCTCAGCAACTCAGGGTTTGCCTTCAAGGCTTTAAACATACGCCAAGAGAAAAACAACGCTGCTGCAGCAAGTAGGCCATAAGTAATCGTTTCCATCTCATCCATCATCTTTCTTTGTATACACAACTGGTGATTCTACCGCTTAGCAGCGCCATGCACCAAGTTCACACTCATGCTGATGGTCAAGAATTGTACAAACGGGTGAAAGCCTTACCGTACGTAGCCTTTACGCAGTTATGCACAGGTTTTTACACAGGACCTGGGGATAACCCTACCGCCGCGCACCACAACGTAGCATGGCCTCACTTTAACGTGATATCTCCCTCGATATTTCACGTTGGTCAAATTTTGACCAATCTAAGCTTTTTTCTTATTTATCAATTATTTACAGTGGATTTTTTACCCCGAAATGGCGAGTTTTTCACAGGCTCTGTGGATAACTACGTTGTGGTGTTAAAACGGGCGCCAGCAAGGGCTGCCCACGCACGGTGGGGCGTTTCATCTCACTTTTTTTTAGATTCGTATAAGACAATTGGTGGACCATTTTCCGTAGCAAAAGAGAACGAATGCTACTGGTCAACTTTTGCACAGGCAGACAAAGCCCTTATGGTACGTAGCTTTTACGCAGTTATACACAGGGTTTTACACAGGGGCTGGGGATAACCCTCATGCATTGCGATACGCCAGATTAGAACCGTACAAGTCAGGTGAAGTCCTCTATAGAGGGGCATCGTACAACTTTTGTACAAACTTTGACCAAGTTAAGATATTTCTTTATATATCAATGACTTACAAAGCCTAATACGTAGTTATCCACAGAGTTTTTCACAGGCTCTGTGGATAACTACGTCCTCGTTAGCGTTTGGAAGATGTCGGTGCAGTCGCATCTGTTGTTTGGAAGATGCGGGTACCGTAGTAACGCAACGCATGGTCGATAAGCACAAGGCTGGTCATTGCTTCTACAATGGCGGGCGCCCGTACGGCCACACACGGGTCATGTCGTCCTGATACAGAAACCGTACAAGCTTCGCCCCCTACCGTACAACTATCGATAGGTTGTTGAATGCTCGAGGTCGGCTTAAAGGCAATATGCCCTGTAATCGGCATGCCATTGGATATGCCTGCCAGGATGCCGCCGGCGTGGTTTGAGCCAAAGCCTGTCGGCGTGAGTGGATCGCGGTGCCCACTGCTGTGCTGCGTTACCACATCAAAACCATCACCAATGGCAACGCCTTTAACTGCGTTGATACTCATCCAAGCCTTGGCTAAATCGGCACTCAGTTTGTCATAGACTGGCTCACCCAAACCCGCGGGAACACCGATGGCTTCCACGTAAATGCGTGCGCCCGCAGCATCCTGTTTTTGGGTCAATGTGTCCAAGTACTGGATCCACTTTGCTTCGGTTTCTTTACTAGGGGCAGATAAAATGTTCTGTGCAGCATAGGACCAATCAATCGGACCACAATGTGGTGCCACACCAATTTGTACCACACATGCTTGAATAGTGAGGGGCATAATTTTGCGCAAGCACTGATAGGCTACCGCACCTGCAACAACACGAATGGCGGTTTCACGCGCCGAAGCGCGACCACCCCCGCGGTGGTCCCATACCCCATACTTTTCTTGGTAGGCATAATCCCCATGCCCAGGTCGGAACACCCC
>JAZKAM010000016.1:0-2287 GCA_040389145.1 Pseudomonadota bacterium | reverse complement strand
ACCAAAGAATCAAGGCCGCCACTAAATCCGACATATAATACGTTGTAAGAAGAGAGTCGATTAATCCAAGCACCGTCCAGCAGATTCTCAGCCACAAGCCCCCATAGCCATCAATTTGCTATAACGCCGTGCCAATAACTCATCTATCGATAACGTTTTGAGTACTCTTAACTCATTCGTTAACACCGTTTTCAGTGTAGCAGTCATCTTTCCTACGTCTCGATGAGCCCCGCCAAGCGGCTCTGGAACAACCAAATCCACCAATTTATTAGCCAAAATTTTATCGGCTGTAATACCCATCGCCATCGCTGCATCACTAGCTTTGGCTGGATTTTTCCACAAAATGGAAGCACAACCTTCAGGAGAGATAACCGAATAAATAGAGTATTGCAGCATAATCACACGATCACCTACGCCAATAGCCAAAGCACCACCCGAACCGGCTTCACCCGTCACGACACAAATCACTGGCGTTCTAAGAATTGACATTTCCATAAGATTTCTAGCAATTGCTTCTGATTGATTCCTTTCTTCTGCACCAATCCCTGGGTACGCACCAGCCGTATCAATAAACGTCATGACGGGCAGTTTGAACTTCTCGGCCATTTTCATTAAACGTAATGCCTTACGGTATTCTTCTGGACGAGCCATACCAAAATTACGATATACTTTTTCTTTAGTGCGTTTCCCTTTTTGATGACCTAAGACAAGCACAGGCTCACCATTAAACCGTGCTAACCCACCGATAATTGCAGGTGCCGCAGAATAATGCCTGTCACCGTGCAGCTCCTGAAAATCAGTAAACAAATGCTCGATATAATCTGTTGTTTGTGGGCGCAACGGGTGCCTTGCCATTTGTGCGACTTGCCACGGCGTTAAATTAGCGAACACTTGAGCAGTTAGCTCATCGCATTTCACTTCAAGCCGCGCAATTTCATCGGCTAGGTTCACTTCATTATCACCACTCACCATACGAAGCGCTTGAATTTTTTGCTTCAATTCTTCAATCGGCTGCTCATAATCCAAAAATTGTCTACTCATCGTTTACTCATTAGTGAACTTACTATCATAGAATATATAGCATATAATACCTGGATCCGTGATTTGATGCCAGATACCATGCTGAATGCCCACCCACTGTTACTCAACGATTGTGTTTTAAGAACCGACCGGATTGATATCTGGCGTTACCCATTAACTGCTGAAAATCAAGCTGTCGCCTCATTCTTAAGCCCCTCTGAACAAATCCGCGCCAAGCGATTTCACTTTCCTCGCCACCAACGCCGCTTCACCAATGCGCATAGTGGTTTACGCCTAATTCTCGCACGTTATATCAACGACACAGCAAGAAATCTTGCGTTTACGGAAGGAAAGCAGGGCAAACCTCAACTTTCGAACGTCCCACTAGTGCAGTTTAATTTAAGTCATTCAGGCGAGATGGCCTTACTTGTCATTGGCCAACAATACCCCATAGGAATTGATCTAGAATATTTTTCAGCCCGGACTTATTACGGCATTGGCGAACATTTATTTTCAATTAAAGAAAATCAGGCATTAAAAAAAGCCCCCCCAACCCTGACCGCTTTAGTTTTTTTTAATATCTGGGTACAAAAAGAGGCATTAATTAAAGCATGTGGCTTAGGTTTATCCTACCCCACACAACAATTTGACGTCCCCATTTTATCATCCGATTCCACTGAAATTTATGATGCACTGCATCAACGAACATGGCAAATGAGAACGTTTATGCCACAAATAAACTGCTGTGCCGCGGTCTGTCATGATCCACACATTCAAACTATCCGCTATGCGGCCCTCACCGAATCACAACTTGTAGAATTAGCACATGATTCCATTAAATGAAAACAGTATTCGTAGCCACATCAGCGCAAAAGAGCTGAACCTCCCTCTTAATTTTCATCTATTTGACACAATTGACTCCACCAATCATTTTCTCAAAGGCCTACCCTTGAGCCAAGGCATCGCCATTTGTTGCGCAGAAACACAAACTCAAGGCCGAGGCCGATTTGGTCGCATATGGCATTCACCCTCTAACGAAAACATCTATTTCTCCGCCCGTTGGCACATTGACGGCGAACTGTCGTGCTTATCTGGTTTAAGTTTGGTCGTAAGTCTTGCCGTTCTTAATACACTGAATGAACTGGGTCTTACTGATAATTTATCCATTAAATGGCCTAACGACATCCTCTGGCATCAAAAAAAACTATCCGGTTGTTTAATTGAGCTGTTAACCCCCTCCAAGACTCAAGCGGAAGTCATCATCGGG
>JAZKAM010000015.1:0-3540 GCA_040389145.1 Pseudomonadota bacterium | reverse complement strand
ACGTTAGGGAATACGCTGAATTATTATGGCGCTGCAGGCACAAATCCAAGCGCACCACAATTCAAATGCAACGCCATTCCACCGATTACGATGCTGATGTTTGGTATTGAGTTTTTAAATTAAGCCCGAAATATCAGAGATACTCGCTCAGAGACATAAGGGAAAGTGAAGAGATTAGGAGTTATTAACATGCATCATACCGTTCGTCACACCACCTTGCGCCTATTTGTAGGCCTTGGTTTGTTCGTTGGCATCAGCATGGCTCAAGCAGCCGAATTTTACATCCATGGCGCCGCAGGCCGTGCACAAAGCAGAGGCGTCGTCCCGGTAAGCATGTATGGTAGTTATTCAGCCTATTTAGACGAATTAACTTTAGAGAGCTATGACATCAATTATCCAAGCTTGAAAAGTAGCTATCGCGCAGGTGTGGGGTACCACCAACCTTTGTTTCGAGCATTTGTTGGTCGTATTGAGATTGGATACTCTGGCCTTGGTGTACGTCAGCTGATTGCCGCAGACAGCAGCACAGCACAATATTATTTATCAGGCGGTGATGCAAGTTTGAACCTTGGATACACTATGGGCGCCCACATGCCCAATATAGCCGTTGGCGTTGTGCGTGTAGCGAACCAACTGGCACAAACCGCCATTGGCGTTTCTACCAAAGTACGGTATGGCACATACTATGATACCCGAATGCGGTACAGCATTGGTTACCAGTACGGCGTCACAAAGAAAGTACGTCTACGCTGGGATGTTGCATACATTCCAGGACATGCTGTAACTGCAAACCAAACCACACAACCCAACACAGGTTATGACATCAAACCCAACAACTTTCCTGAGCTGGTTAGCATGTTGATGGGCATTGAGTTTGGTCGGAGTTAATCTGGCGAACAGGCAAAGTTGAAGAATCAAGTCCAGGCAGGTCGGGTCTACCTTACTTTTTTACATCCTGTAGCGTAGGGTTGTCTTCAGCTCTTATTTCAGCGATTTTTTGGTTGAGCAATTGATTGTAACGACGTGTGTAAGTTTTGTTATGGACAAAAGAGTTGACGAGTAAGGCAACAAGTAGCATCAGCATCCTCATGTAGAGTGAGGGCGTGTCCGTGAAAAAAAACACCAGAAATACGAAAGCACACACAATACCGATCGCCCTCAATAAGCTGGAAACAAAGAGCCATGCTAATGCGCCACCCTTTTCACGCCCCAGTCGATAACGCGCCAGTTCTTTAATATCGGTTTCGTCATCCATCTCGTTAGCCCTCATTAGTCACAGTCTATAGAAGGACGCTCCGCACAAGCGAGGGCGCACCAGTCGATATACTACACTATTGACGTCAGCACAAGAGTTGTGCGCACAAAGAATAATAATGAACTATTAAATGTCTATCTAAAAGTTACGCATGCATCTTTGATTTGCTAGCGGATGCCGTGAGTAATTCTGTTGGCAGAAGACGGTGTGGTTTTTTCACAGTAATTATGGCCTTGCTCGGTTTTTTGTATGCGCCATCCTCTTCGCTATTCGCCTTTTGTTGGACAGGCTCTTCAGGTTCACTATCATCTCGCACCATCTGATGATTCATTTCATCACATTCTTCATCATAAGCACGAATTACTTTTTTAACATCAGAAAACCCAAACCACGGGCTAGCATCCTCTTGTTCCTCAGGCGTGCCATCCTTTTTCAGCTTTGGCCTAAAAGGCCATAGGTGACATAACTTAGCAATCTGGAATCCGATCCACGTAACAGCAAGACCACTGGCGGTATAAACAAGAAAGGAAAGTAACCAAGGTGTGTGAACAGGTAGAATGGCGGCGGCAATTAACAATCCAACAACAAAACATCCAACGGCTGCCACCACATGCAAGCTAAAGCGCCGGACAAGTTGATGCGCGGTGGGTTCATCGCCACTTTTCTTTTTAGAGTTCTTGGTTTTTTCGTCATGCCCCAAGGGGATGGCATCACCTGTACCATCCACCGCGTCTTCTGTATCTCGCTCTTCATCAACGGTAACGCTTTGCTTTGCATCATCTTGTGCTACAGGTTTACGACCTACCGACTTTGACTTAAAGAAATTGAACCTACTAAAGAACGATTTGTGCTTTCTGGTTGCGTCGTGATTACTTGCGGGCATGGTGACGTCCTGTCTCGTGGTCCCTGACTTAGAAGCATAGCAGGGGATACAGGGGATTCAACGCCCATAAAGCGCACATGTTTATGAGGCTCATCCGGTGTCGTCGGCGGGGACGGCACTGCAATAACGATTTCCGGCTCTTTGGCTTCCGGCATTGGTGCTGACGGACCAGAAATCCAATCCGCTAAATACGACCACAAAGAAGGAATCGTTCGGCTTTCACCAGTAAAACAGTAAGCAATTAAAGAAAAAAGGCTGGGGATTACTAAAAGCCCTAGTGTCGCGCAGACAAACAAAGGGTTCATGAAAATTTGAATGCCAATAAAGGAAATTGTACTGGCAACAGGCGCTACGGATGCGACACTAAACAGACCTGCGTGCACCAAACCATATAGCGGTAGAAACAGTAACGTCACTAAGGTACCAATTACCATAGGGACATTAAGTAAGTATAAGGCGGCTGTACCAATGACAACCGACAACCCAAGCCGCAATCCTTTATAGCCCATTTTTTTCGTGAAGGGTGACATCCTAGTTACTCTGAGTTAGCATTACTTCCTAAGGCGCCCAGTGTACAAGAAGGGCTACACGGAGTAAATATTTTGCTAGGAGCAACACACCATGCCACACTTTAAGGGATATACCGTTGCGTTATGCATCGCTTTAATAAGTGCATCTTATGCCCATGCGCATACTGAAGCGCCAGAGCAAGCCGCACAAGCAATGCACACACTCAACACCCTCAGCACTTTAAAACAGGCGTGGGCCTCCGCAAAGTACCAACAGCAAGGTATCGCACAGGTGGCAGCATTAGAGCATTTGCTCAGTGAATTTGATGCGCTGCACGATCAAGCGCCTGAGCGCGTAGATGTAGCTTTGTGGTATGGCATCACACTCAGCACTTATGCCACAACGCAATCTGGCGTATCTGCGCTGAAGGCAGTAACGCACGCCAAGCGGCTGTTGGAATTCGTAGTAGAGCAAGAACCCATGATAGAAGATGGGCTGGCTTACAGTATTTTAGGTTCCTTGTATTACCGCGTACCCAAATGGCCGATTGGTTTTAAAAATGAAGCCAAAGCGGCTGCATTTTTAAAAGAGGCAACTGCAAAATTTCCAGACAGCATTGACGCCAATTTTTTATATGCCGAATATTTGAAAAATGAAAAAGACTATACACGTGCCGAACATTATTATTTACAGGGATTAAAATCAAATAAACGCCCTGGCTTTGAGGTAGCGGATGAAGGTCGCCGTCAGGAAATTTCTCATGCGCTGGCGGAGTTACGGCAGCACAGCCGTTTGACACGAGAGCCAGTCAAGGGATAAAAAGCTCTGGATAATTTTTAAGGATTGGCGTAGAATGCCGACCAATTTGTATACAGCAAATAGGGAACGAACA
>JAZKAM010000014.1:5692-7205 GCA_040389145.1 Pseudomonadota bacterium | reverse complement strand
ATTTTTCTGGAAAACTCTACAACGCTGTGCATTATGGCGTAGATGCCTCAGGTTGGGTTGATTACGATGAAGTGCGTGCGCAAGCGCTTAAGCATCGTCCCAAAGTTTTGGTGGCTGGATTTTCTGCTTACTCGCGTATTTTGGATTGGGAAAAATTCCGAGCGATTGCCGATGAAGTGGGTGCTTACTTATTTGTCGATATGGCCCATGTTGCGGGCTTGGTTGCTGCGGGATTGTACCCTAACCCCGTGCCTATTGCGGATGTGGTCAGTAGCACTACGCATAAAACCTTACGTGGGCCACGTGGTGGGTTAATTTTAGCGCGGGACGAAGAGTTTATGGCCAAACGTTTAAATTCCGCCATATTCCCTGGTATGCAAGGTGGTCCATTGATGCATGTGATCGCAGCTAAGGCTGTGGCCTTTAAAGAAGCATTGGAGCCAGAGTTTGCGCAGTATCAACGACAAGTTGTGGCTAACGCAGCTGCCTTTGCAGAAAGCTTAATGGCGCGTGGACATAAGATTGTATCCGGCGGTACTGACAACCATATGTTCTTGGTTGATTTAATGGCCAAAGGCGTTACAGGTAAAGCGGCTGAAGCAGCATTGGGTGCAGCAAACATTACGGTGAATAAGAACTCTGTACCTGGTGATACACAATCGCCTTTTATTACGTCTGGTATTCGACTAGGCACACCCGCCATCACAACGCGTGGCTTTACTGTAGAGCACATGCATCAATTGGCAGGGTGGATTGATGACATTTTGTCGGATGTAACAGATTCAGGGCGTCAGGCTAAAGTGAAAGAAGCGGTATTGGCGTTATGTGAACGATACCCTGTGTATCGTGATTAATGGTGGGCTTTTTGCAGGAGCGTGACTTATGCGCTGTCCGTTTTGTCTTAGTCCAGATACAAAAGTAACAGACTCTCGTTTGGTGGGTGACGGCGATCAAATTCGCCGTCGTCGTGAATGTTTGACTTGTGCAGAACGTTTTAGCACTTATGAGGTCGTGGAAATTGCGTTTCCGCGCGTGGTGAAGCGTGATGGCTCTCGACAAGTATTCAATGAAGAAAAACTACGGCAAGGGTTATTACGTGCTTTAGAAAAGCGCCCTGTTAGCGTTGAAGCATTTGAGCAAGCCATGCGCAACTTGACGCAAAGACTTCGCGCTCAAGGTGATCGTGAAATTTCTTCTCAGGTACTTGGTGAGTGGGTGATGGAAGCGCTGAAAGAGCTCGATCTGGTTGCGTATATTCGCTTTGCCTCTGTATATCTTCGCTTTGAAAACTTAAATGCCTTTCGCAAGGAAATTGAAGATTTGATCCGTATTGGCCATGAAACGCATGAACATTGATTATATGTCGCAGAATGAGCGCGATATTGAGTGGATGGAAAAAGCCTTAAGCTTGGCAGAAAAAGGGAAATTTTCTGCACATCCGAATCCGCAAGTGGGTGCTGTCATTGTTCAAGATAACCGCATCGTTGGTCAAGGCTATCACCGCGGCGTAGGT
>JAZKAM010000014.1:1234-5682 GCA_040389145.1 Pseudomonadota bacterium | reverse complement strand
CCATGCAGAAGTTGTTGCTCTGACAGAGGCAGGCGCTTTAGCTCGAGGTGCCACCTGTTATGTGAATTTAGCGCCTTGCGGGCACTGGGGAAATACGCCTCCGTGTGCCGAAGCACTTATCCAAGCAGGTGTCGCGCGCGTCGTAATCGCTATGGCCGATCCAAACCCTTTGGCTGAAAGTGGGTTAGCTCAGTTACATGAGGCGGGCATTGCAGTAACATTAGGTGTATGTGAGCCTGCCGCGCGGATCTTAAATCAGGGGTTTGTTAGCAGGTTTACTAGACGTCGGCCGTGGGTTCGTGCCAAAATAGCCGGCAGCCTGGATGGTCGAACGGCCTTGTCTAATGGGCAGAGCAAATGGATTACTGGGCCAGAAGCCCGTGAGTTTGGGCATTATTTGCGCGCACGGTCGGGCGCCATTTTAACCGGAATTAATACTATTTTAATGGATGACCCGGCGTTATCTGCCCGGGTGGATAAAAAAGTACACGATCCCATGAAAGTGGTTTTAGACACACATGGCCGATTGCCTAAAGTTGCGCAGATTTTCCAATCGCCGGGCCGCGTTTGCGTGGCAACTTGTAGTGACTCTGACTTTGACCCTAATAATGCGCTGGTCTGGCGCGTGTCTGCGAATGCAGCGGGTAGAGTGGATTTGACGGCGGTACTTGCGCTGTTGGCAGACCATGGCGTGAACGAGCTTTTGGTGGAAGCGGGTCCTACTTTATTGGGGCAATTTATCGCAGAAGACCTGGTTGACGAGTTGTGGTATTTTATGGCGCCGATTTGCTTGGGTGAGCAGGCGCGCCCGTTAATGCATTTACCGGAGTTGCGTACCTTAAGTAATGCAAAGCGTTACGCGGCGCCACGTTACACGATATTGGGTGAAGACCTATGTTTGGTTTTTGAGAGGAAAGAATGTTTACAGGAATCGTAACGGCAATAGGGATTGTGCAACGGATTCGGGTGCACGCACATGGCATGCAAATGACCATTGCGGCAGCGGATTACGGTAAAGACATTCATTTGGGTAACAGCATTTCTGTGAACGGCTGTTGTTTAACGGTAACCCAACGAACCTCTGATAATTTTGATGTGGATGTTGGTTTGCAAACCCTCACCAGTACGTGTATGGCGGACATGACTGTTGGCACGCGGGTAAATCTTGAAAAAGCGCTTACTTTGCAACAGTTATTGGGTGGTCATTTAGTGACTGGTCATGTAGATGGTGTTGCGAACATCGTCGCATTAGAAGAAGAAGGCTTGTCACAATTGTTGACGCTAGAAGTACCGGAAGCCTTTGCGCGATATATTGCATTGAAGGGCTCTATTGCTTTAAATGGTGTTAGTTTGACCGTTCAATCTGTCGAGCGTAACCGTTTTACCATTATGTTAATACCGTTTACACGAAACCATACGGTGCTCACAAACTTACATGTTGGCATGCGACTCAATTTTGAAGTCGATATATTGGCGCGTTATCTAGAACGTCTAGTGCATTATACGCCGAATGCCATTCGAAAAGAGGAATCTGTTAAAGAATGAATAGTACTGCTGAACTGATCGCTGCCATACGGCAAGGCGAATGTGTGATCCTTCTGGATGATGCAAATCGCGAAAATGAAGGTGACTTTGTCATGGCAGCGGAAGCAGTGACTCCTGAGCACATTAATTTTATGATCACCCACGGACGTGGATTGGTCTGTATGCCGATGTGTGTAGCGCAAGCGCAACGGTTACAACTTTCTTTGCAGCATCGTCACCAAACCAATGTGTTTGGTACCAAGTTTTTGACCTCTATTGAGGCAGCACAAGGCATTACGACGGGTACATCCACATTTGATCGTGCACGAACCATTGTGACTGCTGGTCGCGCAGATGTTGATCCCATGGATATTGCGACACCTGGACATGTGTTTCCAATTTTGGCAGAAGAAGATGGCGTTTTAGCGCGGCGTGGACATACTGAAGCGGCATGCGATTTGGCGCGATTGGCTGGATATAATCCCTGTGGCGTGGTGTGTGAAATTTTAAATGAGGACGGCACGATGGCTCGTTTGCCAGAGCTCATGTTGGTTGCGAAAAAACATGGTTTGAAAATTGGTTGTATTGAAGATTTGGTACACTATCGCTTAAGTGAAGCCTCAGAACAATCAGTACTTGTTGAAAAAGAAACGTCAATGGAAGTTGCATAAATGATAAAAAAAATTACGGGCGACTTTCAAAGTGTGATGACGATTCAACCAAAAATTGCGATTGTGACGGCACATTTTAATGAACTATCCACAAAGGGTTTATTAGAAGGTGCAATCGATACCTTTTCAAAGTTCGGATGTATGTCTGAACATATTCGTTGCTATGAGGTACCTGGTGCTTGAGCTGCCGCTTGCATGTCAACGTTTGGCGCAGCGTGGTGGATTAGATGGTATCGTTGCATTAGGTGCGGTGATCCGAGGTGCAACGTCCCACTTTGATTATGTAGCGGGTCCATGCAGCAGTGCATTGATGAATTTACAAGTTCAATACTCATTGCCTATTTCTTTTGGTGTGTTAACAACAGATACATTAGAGCAGGCATTAGAACGTTCTGGTTCAAAAGCCGGCAATAAAGGTGCTGAAGCTGCGATGGTGCTGCTTCAGATGATTGATTTGATGAGAAAAATAGATGTCTGATACAGAAATTCCTTTAAACCCACGACAAGTCGCCAGACGATTGGCGTTACAGGCGTTGTATGCGTGGTTGTTAACACAAAATGCTTTACGTGCGATTGAGCTGGATGTTATCGATGAACAGGCAACGAAAAAGCCTTGTGACCGCCCATACCTGCATGAATTATTGGAACAAATTCCTATACACCAACAAGCATTAGAAAATAGTCTTGCACGCTATTCGTCGCGTGCATTATCCGCAGTGAGCCCTGTAGAGCGTGCCATTTTGTTGATTGGTGCATATGATTTATGCCATCGCCTTGAAATTCCCTTAAAAGTGGCAATTAATGAAGCTGTAGATTTGGCAAAAACGTATGGTGCAACGGATGGTTATCGTTTTATCAATGGCGTGCTAGATAAATTGGCAGAAGAAGTGCGTTCGCCTAAAGCACCACAGGGTAAGTAAAGGCCAGAAACTGGATGCTGTTGATGGCAAAATGCACAAACATGGCGCCCTCAACAGACCGGTAACGCATGTAGGCGTAACTGATAAATAAGCCAGCGACACCCGTAAATAGCATGATCAGTTCACCTTCATATGCGTGTCTCAGCACATAAAGTCCAGTGGCTATGAACAGGGCCAACCATTCGCCTGGATTAATATGGTGGCCTTTCCAACGACCTAGATGTTTTTGTAAATGGCTATGAATTAAGCCGCGAAACACCGCCTCTTCTCCAGCACAGATAAAGAAGAAATTGGTAAAAGCCCAGAGATAAAAATAGGGCGTCCAGGTGAAGTCCCAACCCACATAATTTGTCGACCAGGTGATGGCGCCCAGGCTGACACATGCGATTACTGCTATCCACAGATGTTGTCGTAACATAAGCACCCAATCTATTTTTCTTTTTAGTATAGGCACAGCGCCAGAACCTAAAATGCAGACGACCAAAACACCATATTGGTATGCTACGACATGGGTGAATGGGATGGCGCGTTGGCTTAGCTGCAGGTTCTGCCCAATAATCCAAGGCTCAAATCCAGGAATGAGATTGAGCAAAATGGCCCCTGAAGATAATAATGTGGCCAGATAGCCTACCATGCGGAAAAAAGGCGTTTTGGACTTGAATGCGATATGTGTGGCAATGAGGAAAAATGCAGTCGTTTCAAGCGCAATCAGAGATAAAATACCTACAGCAAAGCCATATCCCGCCGACGCTACAAACAATAAGCGCCAAAAACGGGGACGAACCCAAACCGACAGGATGGCTGCAGCCAGCAAACCGTAGCAAATTAAAAAATGAGTTGGAGCGCTAAGCAAAAGATTGTAGGATGGGGTCATGATGTTGATCTGCAAATCGGGCCTATTAAGGAAATAGCACGATTAGGCGTAGGTGTCCATTCCGCGCTCAATAAAGGCGTATGCGGAATGATTATGGATAGACTCAAAGTTCTCACAGGAAATTCGGTAACCTAGTATGTTAGACATGCTCGATAACCGATTGGCAATATCTCTAATCAAATCTTCAACAAATTTTGGATTATCATAGGCCCGTTCTGTTACCCATTTTTCATCTGCACGTTTAAGTGTGGAAAATAACTCACAGGAGGCTTCTTGCTCAATGGTTTGGATAATAGACTGGAAGCTTTCTGGCTGTTGTATGTTGAGTGCTGCTAAAACGGTGACGTGAGAGCGCTGGTTATGGGCGCCGTAGTCAGAAATTTCTTTAGAACAGGGGCAAAGGCTGGTAATGGGTACAACGACTTTTGCATAGAGTTTTGCTTCATCTGTTTCCCAAAG
>JAZKAM010000014.1:0-1224 GCA_040389145.1 Pseudomonadota bacterium | reverse complement strand
ATGAGGGTGATATCGTAATCCATCAGCCCTGACACACCGGAAATGGGGGCAGCCTTACTCATAAAATAGGGCATTTGAACTTCTAAATGTGCAGTTGTACTGCCCAAGCGTGTTTTTATGGTGCTTAACAAATTTGTGACATCTTTCAAAGAAAGAGTGACGGGTTTTTCATTGAGGATTTCAATGAAGCGTGACATGTGTGTGCCTTTGCGGTCAGCAGGCAAATTCACAAGCAGCGTAAATAGGCCAATAGAGGGCTGTGCGGGATTGTCACCATCGATAATCACACAAGGGTGGCGTAGTCCGCGGATGCCAACGCGATCGATGGCAATATTTCGCTTATCCGTATGGTTTTGGACGTCAATAATATGCATGGTTTTTATTAAGTTGAATGCCTGATACTTATTCAGTATGGGGTACCGAATGGGGTACCGAAAGTGAAAGAGCCTGCATTTTAGCATAGATTTGTTGAAGAATCTGTTCTTTACTTAACTTACTGGCTTGTCTCATGGCTTCTTGGCTGGCATGTTCGATGAATTGATCAGGGATTCCTAAGCATAAAGTAGGAATCAACTTACTTTGTTGAGAAAGTGATAAAAGGACGGCGGCACCTGCGCCGCCTTGAACGGCATTTTCCTCGAGCGTTACCAGTAGATCGTGCGTGTCGGCTAAATCGGCGATTTGTTGTGCATCTAGGGGTTTAGCAAAAATCATATCGACGACTGTTGCATCGAGTTCTTCACCAATAGTCAGCGCTGTTTTAAGAATAGGGCCAAATGCGAGTAGGGCGACGCTCTTTCCTGTGCGCACACGGTGTGATTTACCCCAAGGTAATAACGTAGTGTGTTTGGATAATGGGATTGAGTCTTCTGTGCTGCCGCGAGGGTAACGGACCAAGCAAGGGCCGGGATGGTAATACCCTGTGGTTAGGGCGTCCCAACACTGTTGGCCGTTGCTCGGAGTAATGATTGAGAGGTTGGGGATGCATAGTGAATAGCTCAAATCGAATGCGCCACTATGGGTGGGTCCGTCTGATACTAAGCCAGCGCGATCAACCGCAAATAACACCGGTAAATTTTGGATGGCTACATCATGAATGAGTTGGTCATAAGCACGTTGCAGAAACGTCGAATAAATAGCAACAACAGGTTTCA
The DNA here is from genome assembly GCA_040389145.1 of Pseudomonadota bacterium. Lineage (GTDB taxonomy): Bacteria > Pseudomonadota > Gammaproteobacteria > Berkiellales > Berkiellaceae > JAZKAM01. The sequence continues at coordinate 70 of JAZKAM010000014.1, read as the reverse complement.
TACCTTCGCAGGCTAGGCCTGCGGCAAATGTGACGCTGTGTTGTTCAGCAATGGCAACATCATAATATCG
>JAZKAM010000013.1:0-2679 GCA_040389145.1 Pseudomonadota bacterium | reverse complement strand
AATGAGCTCAGCAGGGGCAGTCACTACGAGCGCTCCTTTAATACAGCATCAGGTCCTAACCATTGGTCACGGTAATAGCGTAGCTCTTCAATAGATAGAAGGACATCTGATAAAGCACGATGCTCTCCTGATTTTTTAGAATAACCCTGTGCCATGTTGGGGTACCAACGACGTGCTAATTCTTTAATGGTACTAACATCAAGGTGACGGTAATGAAAATACGCTTCTAAACGGGGCATGTAGCGGTGAAGGAAGCGACGGTCCGTACAAATACTGTTACCACACATAGGGGATTGCTGAGCAGAAACATAGTGGGACAAAAAGTCGAGCGTCTCATTTTCAGCATCGTCTTCAGTTAAATCACTGGCACGGACTTCGTCGATTAACCCAGAGCGCCCGTGGGTGCTTTGGTTCCATTCATCCATCGTGTCCAATAGGCTGTCTGGTTGGTGAATAACCAGCTGTGGCCCACGGGCAATGACGCGCAGCATAGAATCGGTAATCACGGTCGCAATTTCGATAATTCGGTCTTCTTGGAAATTAAGCCCGGTCATCTCTAAATCAATCCAAATTAAAGGGGTATTGTCGTGTGCATCGTATGCCATTGGTGCCCGCAAGCTAAGGTGAATGCTTCGATCATAAAGGACCCAGTGGTGGAATACTACCCTTTTAATTTTTTATGTAGGTCTTACTAGAAATAACCTGCGATAATACAGCTATAGTTGATTGTCCGACTAAGTTAGTATTATGCTTGAATAGTCTAAATTGGTAGACGACTGCTAGATAAGTATTAGATACTGTCGCGCAGATAATGTGTCATTTGACGGGATAGGGGTGAAGTATGCGCAAAGAATCGTGGACTATTTTTGCGCACCAGGTGATGCCTAAGCACTTAATTACTTATTGTGCAGGTATCGTAGCAGAAATCCGATGGCCTTGGTTTAAAAATTATTTTATTCAGTGGTTTGCCAACAAGTATCGGGTAAATTTGGCTGAATCAGCATCTCAAAATCTGGAAGAATTCCCGAATTTTCAAGCATTTTTTACGCGTGCGCTTAAGCCCGGCGCGCGAAGCATCGCAGGGGGCAATGCCATTGCCTCACCCTGCGATGGAACGCTATCTCAGCTAGGTCCAGTTCAAAGTGGGCAATTAATTCAGGCCAAAGGTCAAAAGTATTCCTTAAACCAGCTGCTTGGTGAAAGCCATGACATTCTGGAACAAGGCATTTATATGACCATTTATTTGTCGCCTAAAGATTACCACCGCGTGCATTTGCCAGTTGCGGGCAAATTGACGCGTATGCGGTATATCCCTGGTCTGCTACATTCGGTACAACCTTTTACACAGGATCACATACCCAATTTGTTTGCCCGAAACGAACGGCTTGTGCTGTTCTTTGAAACAGCGTCTGGCCCGATTTCTGTGGTTATGGTTGGCGCGGTGATTGTTGGTCAAATCTGGGTGCCTTGGTTGGGTAATGTGCGGTGCAAAAAATGCACGGATTTTGATTACACTCAGAATGCAGATGGTGGATTTTTCTTTAAAAAAGGCGATGAAATTGGTCGTTTTCAGCTTGGATCAACCGTCATTTTGGTCCTGCCACCTCAGGCGCATTGGATTGATGGCTTAGAGCCCGGCGCAAGTCTAGAGTTAGGAAATGCCATTGGGGTTATGCCCGAGGGTAGCGAAAACTAATCACGGCATCCAAGTTATTCGCGTCCAGAGCTAACATAAATAACCGATCTATGCCCAGTGCTACACCTGAACAGTCGGGCAATCCATGTGTCATGGCGGCCAATAAGTGCTCATCTATTGGTAAGACAGGTTTGCCCTGCTGTGCCCGTATTTGGTTATCGAATGCAAATCGTTGGCGCAGCTTATTGGGGTCGCACAATTCTTGATAAGCATTCGCCAGTTCAATACCGTGATAATAGACTTCAAACCGTAATGCATGGCCAGTCTCAGGATCTACATTCGCTAAAGCAGCCAACGAACCAGGAAACCCGCGCAGGATGGTGAGTGTGTTTTGTCCAAGTTTAGGCTCTACAACAAAACCAAATAATGCATCGATCGCTTGTTCATGTTCGATGTCCGTTGTTTCGTCAATGAACACACCAAATCGGCGTAAAGCACCAAGAATATCCGCCGTTGTTGCCGTAGCAATGTCGATGTCTGCATAGCGTAAAAAGGCTTCTTGATACAATAAGTGCTCAGTGGATGTCGTTTTGAGCAGCAACTGAATTAAATCAATGACTTCTTGCTCTAGCTGAGCGAGTGTCCAATCTGGTCTGTACCATTCGAGCATCGTGAATTCTGGATTATGTCGTGGTCCAAATTCATCATCACGAAATGCTTTGCATAATTGGTAAATAGGGCCAGAGCCTGCGCATAAAAGTCGCTTCATCGCGAATTCAGGGGATGTTTGTAGGTAATGAACTTTGTTTTGAAATAAAACGGGAAGAGGGCTCAGATTAACATCGGTGCCAATCGCGTGACTCATGAGCGGTGTTTCTACTTCCAATACGCCGCGTGTTGCAAAAAAGTGGCGTATCAGAAAAAGAAAAGCGGCACGTTGTTTCAGTGCCGCTATATCCATATTGGGTCGCCAGTCGGTGTTATTCGCCACGATCTTTTTCAGAAGCGCGACAGACATAGTCTTTAGTACGCGTATCTACTTT
>JAZKAM010000012.1:0-3187 GCA_040389145.1 Pseudomonadota bacterium | reverse complement strand
TTGAAGCCTCTGGTGTGAACCTGTTGGACATATCGGTAGCTTATTGCCCCGAACGGGTGTTACCTGGAAAAATCATGTTAGAGCTGGTGGAGAACGACCGTGTCGTAGGCGGGTTGACCCCAGATGCGGGCAAACAGGTAAGCAATTTTTACAGAACTTTTGTAAAGGGAGCGGTTCTCGAAACAGTTGCGTCCACAGCAGAGTTGTGCAAGCTTACAGAAAATAGCTACAGGGATGTAAACATTGCTTTTGCCAATGAACTGTCGCTACTGTGCGCCAAGTCGGGCATTGATGTGTGGCGCTTAATTGAATTGGCTAACAGGCATCCGCGTGTGAATATCATGCAGCCTGGAACCGGCGTGGGAGGGCACTGTATAGCGGTAGACCCATGGTTCATTGTGGCTAGTGATCCCTCTAATTCCCGACTGATTAGAACTGGACGAGAGGTCAATAACTTCAAGACAGAGTGGGTGATAGACCAAATCGAGATTGCAATCGCAGATATATCTACAAAGACTGGCGCCAAACCCAAGGTGGCTTGTCTCGGCCTTGCGTTTAAAGCAGATATAGATGATTTGCGAGAATCTCCTGCTGTGCACGTCGCAATGACCCTGAAATCAAATGGACACGATCTGGTAGTAGTTGAGCCAAACATACAAGCACATGAGTCGTTCGAACTGAGGACGTTGGACCACGCGCTAAAAACTGCCGACCTCATTGTTGTCCTGGTCAAGCACAGACAGTTCGTGGAACTCGGCAAGAACGGCGTGTTGAGGAAGCCTAATGTGATCGATTTTTGCGGAGTTAATGCTTCATTAGCATAAACCTATATCTCACGACACGAAGTTACGCAATTGATATATTGAATTTCATAAATTTTTCTTCTGTACTTCTTACTTAATCCGGTCTAGTTAAGTTGATTCATCCCAATGTGAACCATTCCATACCAGAAAAAAATATCAGAATATTATTTCTGAGTTTTTATTATTCACCGGACTTGTCGGCTGGATCGTTTCGTGCAGCAGCTTTGGTTTCAGCATTGGTAAAGAGATTACCGAAAAATGCTCAAATTGATGTGCTAACAACAGCCCCAAATCGCTATAGCAGTTTCGTTATAAATGCGCCTCTGCTAGAAAATTCTGAGCATGGGCTATCGATACGGCGTATTACTCTACCTGCACATCGCAGCGGGATTCTTGATCAGTCCAGAGCGTTCATAACCTATTGGGTTAAGGTGATGGCCTACGTGACTGAAGGAAATTACGATCTGGTGATAGGTACTTCTTCTCGACTGATGACTGGCGTTTTGGCAGCACGTGTAGCACAAAAGAAAAGTTCAGTGTTGTATCTTGATATCAGGGACATCTTTGTCGATACGATTGGCGATGTTCTGCCTCGAAAGCTGGTGCCAATAGTCAGGCCGTTATTTAAGTGGCTCGAAAAATGGACAATAAATCGCGCAAGCAAAGTGAATCTGGTCTCTCAAGGATTTTCCCAGTATTTCCAGACTAGATATCCCAATCAAAGCTACTCTTATTTTACCAATGGTATTGACTCCGAATTTGTTGTAGAGCCAGCATTTTCTTCGAATGATCGGAGCGAGGGAGGGCCCCTTACTATCGTTTATGCGGGCAATCTTGGTGCCGGACAGGGTCTGGAATTGATTTTGCCCGATCTGGCCAAACGTCTGGTTGGGCGTGCAAACTTCAGAATTATTGGCGATGGAGGCCGCAAAGAGCTATTGCGATCAACACTTGCAGCTGCAACTGTTAAAAATGTAGTTCTCCTGGCTCCGATGAACCGTAATAAATTGATTGCAGAGTATCAAAATGCAGATATTTTGTTTTTACATCTTAACGACTATGAAGCCTTTAAAAAAGTATTACCCTCAAAGATTTTTGAATATGCTGCCACGGGAAAACCCATCTGGGCTGGGGTATCCGGTCATGCTTCAAGTTTTCTAAAAGAAGAGGTTTCCAATTCTGCAGTATTCACACCTTGCGATTTGGCCTCTGCCCTGGAAGCCCTCGACAAGCTAGTGTTGGGGCATACAGTGAGACAGGGCTTTTTGAATAAATTCGCCCGCAACACTATTATGGATGCGATGGCGATGGATATTATTGGGGTGTTAAAGCGCTCTCCCAAAACTGTTCAAAATGGCTGACAAGCCTTTGATCGAAAATTATAAAATTTGTGGGGGAATATAGTATGCAGTTAGTAAATAAAAATGCGCTTTTCTTGTGGCTCATTGGACTGGGAATTTTCTTGCCAGTTTTTTTCCAGCTGAGTGGGGGACTTTATTTTGACTTGAAGGTTCTTGCCGATTCGAATGGAATTTTGCAGAAGCTTCCGTTGCCTATTTCGACGATTACCTGCGCAATTGCACTTTTGTGTTTGATTCGCAGAATACCTAACGCCAGAGCCGCGCTATATCTAGTATTCGGCACACTCGTCCTGGGCCTCATTTCTGTGCTGGCGGGGAGCGATGGTGTGACGTTGCCCCAACGTAAATTGATGATGCTGGTGCAAGTTCTTTTACCTATGGCAGGATTGATATTGGGGCAACTATTGGATGATGAGAACAAGACCATTGCCAAGGCATTTCTGACAGTGCTTTTTTTCGTGGTCCCATTGCAACTTTTCGCTACCAAGATGCAGGACCTGGACATACTTTCCCATCATCTGTATATATTTAGCATTTACCAGCATCGCCAGTTTGTCACGTTGATTTTTGTTTGTGCATTTGCATATTCACTGATCTCGCTGTGGGATGAATACAAGGTTTGGCTGGCCTTCCTGATCATCTTGATGTTCTTTTATGTGGCGCGCAGTTTTTCCTTTCTTACAATTCTTGGATACGGTTTTCTAATACTGGGCTTTGCAGTTAACCGGTTGCTGGCATCAAGGCTAAATGCAAAACTGATTCTTTCTTTTTCAATGGCGTTTGCGGTGGTTGCCCTCGTCGCCGGAAGCTATTTGGGAAAGATTGATGGCTACCGGGTATCGGACCTATTTCTGGGAAAGTTTTCTAGCGTAATAAACGGTAATATTCCGGCTAACGTGCAGGAGCGCTTTGATGACTGGAAGCGTTTTGGCGGCGGCATTTTCGATAGTCAAAAGACAGTGGTTGCCGGTCATCCCGAACCTATGCCTCGCGAGATAAGATCAAGCCCACACAATTGGTATG
>JAZKAM010000011.1:6037-6280 GCA_040389145.1 Pseudomonadota bacterium | reverse complement strand
CTAAACGCGTTCTCGAGCTTTTGGCCCAAACACATGGGCTAACACCGGTTGAAACCCCTGAAGAAGCAGATTTATTGTTGATGAACACCTGCTCCATCCGTGAAAAGGCCGTCCAAAAAATGCTGTCTGCCTTGGGGCGCTGGCGTCCGATCAAGGCCGCGCGGCCCCATGCCCTGATTGGCGTTGGCGGCTGCGTTGCCACACAAGAAGGTGCCACGATCCGTAGCCGGGCACCCTATGTGG
>JAZKAM010000011.1:1935-6027 GCA_040389145.1 Pseudomonadota bacterium | reverse complement strand
TGATCGACTCGGTTTTGAAAAATCGACGCTTCGTCATGGATATTTCCTTTCCAGAAATTGAAAAATTTGACCGTTTACCCGATCCGATTGCCGATGGCCCCCTCGCCTCAGTCTCTATTCAGGAAGGATGCAGCAAGTATTGTAAATACTGTATCGTCCCCTATACACGTGGGCCTGAAGTCGATCGGCCATTCGATGATGTATTGTATGAAATCAATACCTTGGCTGAACAAGGTGTGCGTGAAATCACGATGTTGGGACAGAACGTTAACGCATACCGTGGTAAACGCCACGATGGCCAAAGTTCTGACTTAGGTGAATTGATTGCCTATACCGCAGAAATCCCCGGTATTGAACGTATTCGATTTATGACGTCTCACCCAATGGAATTTAATGAAACTTTGGTACAAGCGTACAAAAATGTACCTAAACTGGTCAGCCACCTCCACTTGCCCATACAAAGTGGTTCAAACCGTATATTGCACGAAATGGGTCGTTACCACAGCGTAGAAATGTACATCACACTCATTGAGCGCTTACGCGCCATCCGTCCTGGGCTAACGTTAACATCTGATTTTATCGTCGGCTATCCAGGTGAAACGGAAGAAGATTTCGAGCAAACGCTGGATTTGGTGGCCAAACTGAATATGGACTTCTCTTTCAGTTTTATTTATTCCAAGCGCCCCGGCACCCCTGCTGCAGATTTTCCAGATGACACGCCGGAATCTGTGAAGAAAGCACGCCTAGACCGTTTGCAAGAATTAACCGACACGCAGGGGCGTGCCATTACCAAGAATATGCAGAACACAACAGTACCCGTTTTGGTCTTGGGTGTTTCACGCCGCGACCCCATGTTACTGATGGGTAAAACAGAAAATAACCGCGCAGTTCACTTTTCGCGTGGTCACCAATCGATGATTGGCCAGATTGTGCCTGTCATGATTACAGAACTTCACGCCTATGGTTTAGGAGGCTACGCCACGTAATGCACACTGCAACCACCCACGTGCATCACTTCACCCTCACATTAACCCCCCCAGACTTGTCTCGATTGCAAGCACTCTGTGGTCCAATGGATGCACACTTGCGACAAATCGAAGAATGGCTGGGCATTTGCATCAAAAACCGCGGCCATCAATTTATTTTAATGGGCTCGCAATCTGCGCTGTCTATTGCCGAACCCCTCATTCATCGTCTGTACGCTGCCACACAAACCCAAACAGAATTTACGGCAGAGTTACTGTACAGCCATTATCAAGACTATATGGGTGGTACACCACCTGCTGCTGAAAACCCAGTGTTACAAACACGCTTACTGCGTGTTGAAGGCCGAACCGCCAATCAACGTGCCTACCTACACCGCATACTGAACCACACCTTAAATTTTGGCGTGGGACCAGCTGGTACCGGCAAAACATTTTTGGCCGTTGCTTACGCCGTGCACGCCTTGGAAAAAAATCTGGTTGAGCGCCTTGTATTGGCCCGACCTGCAGTCGAGGCCGGTGAACACCTCGGGTTTTTACCAGGCACCTTGTCCGAAAAGATTGATCCTTACCTACAACCCCTCTACGACGCGCTCCACCGTATGATGGGCGCCGAACGCGTAGAAAAGCTGATTGAACAAAAAATCATTGAAGTTGCACCGCTGGCTTTTATGCGTGGGAGAACCTTAAATAATGCGGTGATCCTTTTAGATGAAAGCCAAAATACCACCCGCGCGCAAATGAAGATGTTTTTGACGCGCCTCGGTTTTGGGTCTAAGGTCATTATTACGGGGGATGTAAGTCAGGTTGACCTACCCCGCCATGTACCTTCTGGATTGCGCCATGCAACGCAGGTGTTGACGGGTATTCCCTCCATCAGCATGACTTACTTTGGCCAACAAGATGTCGTACGCCACCCCTTGGTGCAACATATTGTTGCTGCCTATGATCGCGAAGAAGCCCTGGAGACTTAATCGGCATGCCACAAATTCTTGTTTCCCGCGAAGTAGAAGACGCACTGTCTTGCCCCACCGATGAACAGTTTATTCAATGGACCAAGCTGGCTTTGAGTAAAAAATGTGCTCATAAGTCGGTTTATATCCGCTTAATTACTGAACCAGAGATGCAGACACTCAATCTTACCTATCGGCATAAAGATAAATCGACCAATATTTTATCCTTTCCTTTTGATGTACCACCCGACATTCCCTACCACCACTTAGGTGATTTGGTCATTTGTCCCGCTGTGGTCATTCGCGAAGCGGATGAACAAGGAAAATCTGCGGATGCGCATTGGGCACACATGACCATTCACGGCACCCTGCATCTACAAGGGTATGATCATGAAGATCCGGACGAAGCTACGGTAATGGAATCTTTAGAAGTTGAACTGCTTTCGCAAATCGGTTACGCCAACCCCTACAGGAGCCAGAGTTTATGACTGCACCTAAATCGAAAAGACTGTCCCGCCTGGAACACCTGACCTCGGTTCTGATGGGGCATGTGCCAAGAGATATTTATGAATTGAAACAATCAATTCGAGATGCCGCTCACTTACAAGTGATTACATCGGACACCTTAAGCATGGTGGAGGGATTACTTGGGCTATCCCAACTCCGCACAGAAGATGTGATGGTGCCTCGTGCGCAAATGAATGTGATTGACTTAGACTTACCCTTTGCAGCCATCATTGAGTTGGTGGTCAATTCGCCCCACTCCCGTTTCCCAATCATCAGCGAAACCCGCGATAACGTGCTGGGCGTTTTACTGGCAAAAGATTTGTTAACGTGGGTTCGGCCAGGCATGAACCACAGCGACTTTCAATTAAAGGATCTGATCCGACCAGCCCTTTTTGTACCTGAAAATAAACGCTTGGATGTGATGCTGCATGAATTCCGAAAGAACCGTAAACACATGGCCATCGTTGTAGATGAGTATGGCACTGTTTCAGGATTGCTCACACTTGAAGACATTTTAGAACAGGTTGTCGGTGATATTGCCGATGAATTTGATATTGAGCCCGATGAGCCAATTAAGGCATTGGGTGACAACACCTTTACGTTGCGTGGAATTACCACACTTGACAGCTTTAATCGCTACTTTGGCGCACAATTATCGGATCCAAATGCTGATACGGTCGCAGGTTATTTGATGAATGCTTTTGGACGGGTCCCTGAGGCGACAGAAGAAGTCGAACTGTCTGGCTTTCGCTTCACCATTCTCAGAGCAGATAATCGACGCATATACCTGATTCGTGTGATTCGGCTATAATAAGCTTTGGCTATTTAAGGTGCGCAAGACATGCGGCTTAAAAAAGTTTGGTGTGGTTTATTGCTTTCAACGGGTGTCGGACTGCTGGGCAGCGCGACATGCGCTGCCACTATGCTGCCAGACCGCCTGTCAGAAGAAGCCTTGGTCGGCGTTTTTATTCAAAATGCGCGTACAGGCGAAGTCTTATATGAAAAAAACCCGCACCATTATTTCCGGCCCGCATCCACGTTTAAATTGGCCACCGGCATTGCCGCATTAAAACGTTTGGGCGCTGATGCGCGGTTTAAAACGGAATTACGCTATCATGCGCAAGAATACATACTCAGCATAAAATTTTCGGGTGACCCTACGTTTACAACGGCAGATCTTAGCAACATCTTGCAACACTTTATCAAAGAGCACCCTAAAGTAGCCCTACAGCACATTATTTTAGATGACACGGCCTTTAGCGGGCCGACATTTGTTGAAGGCAGCTGCATTGAATACCACGATTACTATTTCGGTGCACCCATACAAGCTGCCATGGTCAATAAAAACACCGCTAGCCTGCAGCTTAAAGGCACTCAACTCAATGGCCCCGTTACGGCAACTTGGATCGATGAACACCCGGCAAGCTCATTAAAACTCACAAATAAAATCCTACTCAAAAACGAAGATGTTTGTACGGATGAAGGCGGTCTTATTGTTCAAGGTCCCAACACTGAAAATAGCTGGACATTATCTGGTTGTGTATGGCCTGAGCTGTTAAGCACCCCCTTACGTTTGGCCTTGCGCACCCCTAGGACTTATATTACAGATGTGATTAAAAACACGCTGACGACAGAAAAGCAGGCTATCC
>JAZKAM010000011.1:0-1925 GCA_040389145.1 Pseudomonadota bacterium | reverse complement strand
CAAGTCTGCAAGCAACTGGCACTACACACACGAATCACCTCCCATGTCTAAATTGGTTGCAGACATTCTGGCGCGTACAGACAATATCGTGGCAGATACCGTACTCAGGGCAATTGATATCAAAGAAGGCGGTGTCGGCAGTTTTGGCAGCGCCAGCACAACATTGACCAAATTTTTAACCGAATTCACTGGATTACCAAAGCGTCAATGGAAAGTATTTGATGGCTCAGGTTTGTCACACTACACCATGGTGCGCCCTGCCGATTTGGCGCGTTTGCTGCACCTGGCCTACCAAGACCCCAAGCTATACAAACAGCTGAACGAAACGTTAACAAAAAGTGGCAAGGATGGCACACTGGGCAAACGATTAAAATCACCCGACATGCAAGGGATTTTTGTAGCAAAAACAGCCACACTGAAATATACCTCAGGCATTGCGGGCTATTTGCTGCGACCAGACCTTGACCCCCTGATTGTCGTGATGCTGATCAATAATGCCTACCACCCTACAAAAGATTTAAGGGGTTGGGAGGATGAGTGGCTACTGTCGCTGCGCTATGCCACCCTGGCAGAACTACGCCAAGGTGGACAGTCGGTCAAGATAATGCCTTAGCGTATATCACCTCTTGATGGTCTTTATTCCAAGGCCAGCGTATGATTTATGCCGTAGAGTACAAGGAGTTTGTCATGCTTACATCACGTGCAGCGGTTGCTTTAGAACCTGGACCACTCACCGTCACCAGCGTCTCTGTCAGCCCCCCAGGGCCAGGGGAAGTGCTTGTGCGCATGCTACTCACAACCATTGATATGGCCAGCCTCCTGGCGTCGCAAGGAAAATTACCTGGCCTGACCTTTCCAACCATTCTAGGCAAAGAAGGTGTCGGCGTCGTGGTAGATGTGGGCCCGGACGTGGAATCATTATTTATTGGCGATATGGTTGTGCCGATTTCCATGCCGGAATGCGGGCAATGCCCGGTATGTCTTTCTGGTCGCGGCAATTTGTGTCACCAACATGCAACTCAGTCAGAAACAAGCACCCACTTTACGCTAAACGAACAACCCTGTTTTCCAGGCTTTGGTCCTGCAACATTCTCTGAATACACAGTCATTCGCGAATCTGCGCTTGCACGTCTACCTAAGGGCCTAAGTCCCGAAGACGCCTGCTTTTTAGGCGGCGTCTTCGGTTTAGGCGTTGGTGCTGTTTTAGCCGTAGCCCGATTATCTAAAGGTGATTCCATTGCTGTATTTGGGGCAAATGCGCTGGGGCTAAGTGTCATTCAAGGGGCCATACTGGCACAAGCAGGCGATATTTTTGCCATAGATACCGACCCCAACCGGCTAGAACAGGCACAAGCCATGGGCGCAACCCACACGCTATTACTCGACCCCACTGAATCCATTGCCACCACCCTGCTTGAACATAGCCAAGGCGGCGTCTCGGTAGCCTTTGAATGTTGGGCAAAACCAGAGCAATTTGCTGAAGTAGTGTCGAGCACCAACCCCGCCTGGGGAATGACTGTCTTAGTTCACCCAAGGCTACCCAAAGAAATAGTTCAGCTACCGCTCAATCTACTCTATGGCGGACGATCCATCAAAGGCGCCCAGGCAGGCGGTATTAAAGGCCGGACGCAGCTTTATCAATACGGGGCCTTAATATTAGCAGGCCAACTGCATCCTAAATCTCTGATGACCCACCGACTACCCTTAGCCCAAATAAATACGGCGCTGGCGCTTGCCGAAGCGCGGGAAGGTATTCGCATTGCCGTCGACTTCACTTAGCCAGTAAGGCTTCTCATTGAGCATGGGGGCTGGTTTGCGGTATGCTGTGGGCAAATATGTAGGTTGCAGTGTGAATCATGTTAAACGCCGAATATAACCCAAAAAAAGTTGAAAATGACGTCCAAGCCCTTTGGGCAAAAGAACAC
>JAZKAM010000010.1:0-2429 GCA_040389145.1 Pseudomonadota bacterium | reverse complement strand
GGGTTGATGTTTTAAGTTTACTTACCGCCGGTTTCACCGGCGGCTATTCACATTTTAGTCCTCCGGACTAATCAGGCAGTTACATTTTTTTATGTGAAGATCAGAGATGCACCATCTGGCGCCCAGCTGGGCTCTGTATCAATGTACGTGCCTTCGGTTAGCTGCGTTAAGTTGTGCGTTTCCAAGTTCATGACATACAGCTTGGGCGCCCCACTCTTCGACAATACGAAGGCCATTTGCTTACCATCTGGCGAAAAGGCTGGCGCACCGTTAATGCCTGGAAAATGTGTCAGGCGGCGGGTTTTACCACTGGCCAAATCCAGCACATAGATGCCTGCGCGTTTCTGAGCAAAGGATACGTAAGCCAAAGACCGCCCATCGGGTGACCAGCTCGGTGACATTAAGGGCTCTGAGCTTTCAACGACGCTTTGGATTTGCGATCCCTGAAAGTCCATAATTTCAATGCTGTATCGACGACCTTGTGGTGTACGAAGCAACCGCGTGTAGGCTACGCGCGTCGAAAAAATACCCGGTGTGCCGGTAATACCTTCATAAAATTGATCACTGAGATAATGCGCCAATTGAGGCACTTTTTTAGGATCCGATAGAGCAACTTTGCGTTCAAAAATTATGTTATCAGTCTGCGTAGATGTTTGTAAGGTGCCGTCCTTAACCTGTGCCGCCGTTTGGGGTGTCTGATATAAATCCACCAAACGATAAAAACATAACCATTGGTCCGCTTGCGTCGGGTTGGGCTGAATAGAGCCCATAACCATGTAGTGGGCGCCCAAATCACGCCATGCAGGCACCTGGATCGGCGCGCGCCAAGTCTGCGACACTTCATGCGACAATGGTAAAGTGGACAGGCGCGTAGATACGTTTAAATCGGATCCAATCAGCTGAGCAAGTTCCTGCGCTACGCCTGTATGCGTTTCATCCGCCTCAAAAGGCACAACAGCGACAGGGATAGCTGATTGCGTGCCTTGCCGGATTTCGATGGTGTAGTTTGCCCACGCGAGCATGGGCATAAACAGCCCTATGCCTAATAGGACTTGAATATTGATGCGCACGATTATGCCTCCGGCTTAAATACAAAGGTAAAGTCTTTTAACTGCTGTCTAGCACGCGAGTTTTCCGGCATGGGCAAGGGTGATGCCTTGAGCACGGCAGCTTCTGCAGCGCGGTCAAACGATACATGCCCACTGGATACAACCACCTTTGCCTTCACAACATCACCCGTGGGCAGAAGCTGTACCGCCAATTGGCATTCTAAAGCCGCTGGCATACCAATGGGTCTTAACCAAGCCTGAGACACGCGCGCTTGGATTTTACCTAATGCCAGAGCGATTTCTTCTTGGATGATACGACCCTGCTGTTCTTCGGCCATTAAATTTTGTAACGCCTGCTCCGCGTCTTGGCGTCGCTTTTGTTCTGCTTGTGCCAATAATTCCGCTTGCTGTTTATGCTGGTTGGCTTGTTCTTGAAAACGCTTTAGGTTTTCCTCATTTTTTTGTGCCTGCAGTTTGGCAGATTTTGCTTCCTGTTGCTTTTGCTGCACAGCCTGTTTCAAATTTTCTACTTCTTGACTCAGCTTTTTGAGCTGCTTTTCGCGTTCACTTTGTGCTTCTTTTGCTTGCTTGGCTTCTTGTTTGAGTTGGTCAATTTTCTGTTGTGCCTGATCTTTTTTTGCACGCTCGGCTGCTTCGATGCGCGCCACTTCGGCATTTAAATCGGTTTCCGACACAGCCGCAACCAATACATGGGGCGCAGATTCCGATGGTTGCACTGCTTGCGCCACAGTACGCGGCACAATAGTGTCTTGCGCGCGCGCATGGCTGCTTAAACCAAGACAAATAACCAGTGCACCATGAACGCCTAAGGAAAATAAAGCGCTCCGACCATAATTGGCATTGGCATCACGATTCATCATTACCCCCTCCCCTCACCTTCATTTTATATTATGCCAAATCCGCTTGACTCAGCGGTTTGGTAATTAGCCCTACTTGTTTGGCGCCGGACGACTCTAATAAGGCCACTAACCCAACAATATGCGCATATTCTGCATGCGCATCACCGCGCACCAATATGCGTCGGCCCGGCGCCCTACGCTGTTCTGCCACCAAGCGCACCAACAATGCACGTGGCTCTATTGGCTGCATGGGTGATTCCGCAATGTTTAAATAATACACGCCATCACGTGCTACCGTCACAACCATCGGCAAATGAGTGTTTTCTGCAACGTTGGTGCCCTTGGTTTGTGGCAGATCCACAACAACGCCTTGCTGAATCATGGGCGCTGTTACCATAAAAATAACCAACAGCACCAACATCACATCGATATAGGGTACAACGTTAATGTCTTTTACATAGCGCTTTCGAACAGACATAGGTTGCTCCTTTAAAAAAGGTACTACATGCGTTTCAACAGC
>JAZKAM010000009.1:4802-8359 GCA_040389145.1 Pseudomonadota bacterium | reverse complement strand
AATAACGTACAAAACCCATTGCAAAATATAGATGTGCAATCAGGGCTGCCACACTTCGTTCAATTACGATACCAGGTAATATTGGAGCCAAATATAGAGCGCATTTTGGCTGAGCTGAATCAATATGTTGACAACCAAGCAGTTATTGTGTCGGATGAGCTTAACGATGCATTAGTATATGCTACCCGTTCTTTTTTTGATGGTTTTAATCGTGCCCAAGCAGAACAAGAGGCGGCTCAGGCACAAGCGGATTCTCGGCATAGAAGAGATGTGGTTAATCGGAATGCTCTTAATCTGGCTGAACTGATGCGCGTAGCTGAAGCTGCGGAGCAGTTAGCAGCAACTAATCCAGAAAATCAGGACAGCGCGAAAAATGCTAGAGAGCGTGCGAACGCTGAGGCGTCACGTCAAATTGAGAGGCGGAGTGATGCTGAGATGGCCGATTTAAAAGCAGCTGCAGCAGAGCGAACAGCAGCAGCGGCACGAGCAGCAATTACCATTCGTGCAGAGATTGATAGGCTGACCGGAAGAGAGAAGCTAGACGCAATTCTGCCACTCTTAGGTCTCCGCGACTGCATCGTAACAGATGCTGGGGAAATCAAGCCATTGTCTGATGAATCTCGTCGTGCGATTGACAGTATTCTTACAAAGTATGCAGAAAGCAATCCAAACGAGCCACGGACAATGTTTCTTTCTCCTGCGCGCGTTGATGCTATTTACGCATGGGTTGGTCAGGAATTTGCAGCAAACCATTTTGTTATTAATAAGATGACTGCATTTGCCAATACACCTGAAGCCAGAGTCGCCAAGCTAAAATATGCGCTTTTTCTTTGCGGTATACGAAATTACACTACCTTACATAGTTGTGCGGATGGAACAACTTATGCACTGGTTGGCAACTTATCTGTAAAACGAACGCTAGATAGGATTGCTCCTGGTCGAGTTCATCGACAAGCCATCCCTGTTAATCATGGAAATGACAGTCAGCAGCTACATGATGTCATTTATCAACCATTGGCCCAAGTATTAACAAATGATGTGAAGGCACGAATGTATCGTACGGTTTCTGCGCTATATGGTGCACAAGACCCACGTGTGGTTGCCATGAACGGATTGACCGGTGGAGCGCTTCCTGCAGACACTAAATGTAGTGAAGCGCTACGTCTATTAGGTATAGCGCCCATTGGTGGTGGGTTTACCGATGCGTCAGTGACCATGTTGACTACTATGTTAAATGAGTATGCACCTGACCTTGTCACTGTACGATATAACCATTCGCCTGACTATTGGCTTCCTCATCAGCAAGCTGGAGCGGTTGCGTATAAATGGATTGTTAGTCTTTCTGCTTTAGAAGAAATTAAAGAGTATAAAAGGGCGTTGTCAGAAGGCGATCTTGAAGCTGGTGTGCGGTTAAAGACTGCGATGGGTCCATATAATAATGCTGAAACACTAACAGTAGAAGAGTTTATTTCCTGCTTGATTAATACCAAGCTCATTAATGGGCATCCCATACGAGATTGGGCTGCTACAGGAACTTCACCAGGTCACCTTCAAGAACAACGATTGTTTTCTGCCCGCGAAATAGATTTGTTGAGCCAGATTGGCTTTAGTGCAAGCGTAGTGGGAAATGACGCTGCTCACGCAGAACACCATGTGATGGGTATGGCACCGCTTTTATTGAATCACCAAGGTGGTATTTCTCTTGATAGAGAAAATGTAGTGGAGAACATAAATGGTCAAAGCCAAATCAATCAAGGTTCGTATAAGCGTTCATTGCAGCAGCGTCTACTTCCACTACTGATTGAGGCGAACAATCGATCTACTCCACAGAATAAGGCCATCATTTCACTACCTATTGGTGCAGGTCCTGAATCAGGGCATACGCCAGCAGAACGTTCTGCAGCGGCTCAAGCGATGAATTTGGCGGTCATTGCCATACTGACAGAGCATGCGGCTCTGTTGCCTAATATTGCCGGTGTATTTTTTGATTCATTAGATGTACCTGCAGCACCAACAGCTGGAAACGGCAACCAAATTATAGAAGATACTATCCGTTATGTTTGGTCTGCCTCCCGGGTAGTTGGGGACCCTGCAGCTGATCGGAGTATGCTGGCCCCAGCGAATGCTTATCGATTGCCAGACGATATGGGTACAGTTGCAGAACGTCAAGCTGCGCATGATGAATTCGATACGGCTACTGTGTTCCGCATTATGGATATGGGCGCCATTGCGGCGCCTGCAAATCGATTTTCCAATACAGAAATAGTACAAGGAACGAATATTGCTAGGGTATTGGGTGAGCAGTTCACTGTTAGATCGAATAATAAACAATTGGTGCATGCTTCATTAGAAGCCGCTCCAGAGAGTGATGAAAGTAATGCGGGACCACTTCCTCTTTCTGGTGCAAATGAAGTGCTGCTATCAGACTGGTGTGCAGACCGTCTTGTAAGAGAAGCAGCTACGAGGGCTGCTGATACTCAGGCATGGAACGAATACCGAGCGTTTTTAAGAACGGTACGGGCACGATACCCCACGGCGGCAGGGCCAACTGATAATAACCTGCTTTTGGAATTCTGTCCGTTACTTTTTGCGGTAGTCGGAAGGTACTTGAGCCCATTGCCTGCAGATAGGCGGTATATGGGTTTTAATCCAGTTACATGGCGCGCTGAAGCGCAGCAACGTGCGCAAGACTTGGCTGCAGAGGAGTTAGAAAATGCTCTAACTCCTGAGCAACGCGCTGATGCATGGAGAGAATACACAGCGTATCAAAGAGTCGCAGAACAAAATGGTATGCCAAGAGAGCCAGGGGGCGCTGCTTTTGTTGCAAACGCGCTATACACTGAGCGGAAACACGCAACTTATTTCGTGCCTCGTGCAACCTTTGCCCCAAACCATGCCCCTGTGTATGTGTTTAGCCCAGTGGCGTGGGGAAATCCTGTCAATGTCGCGGCACGCGATGCGCAGGCACGTGCGTGGACTGAGGCAGCGCGTGTGCGTGAAGAGCGTGCGCGTCAAGAAGCGCTTGAACGCGCCGAGCGCGAGCGTATAGAACGTGAAGCACGGGAACGTCAAGAGCAAGCTGCACTAAAAACAGCTTGGGCAGAGTATAAGGACTATGTGCGTTTGATACCAAATGTATGTCCTGAGCAAATCGAGCAACGCCCGGATTTTGCTTCGGAGTTTCCACAAAATGTTAGTTCTTCTAGAACATACTATACCTATCAACCCTATACTATTGGAAATGGGTACAAGTTCGATAGGCAGGCATGGAATTTAGATAAAAACAATCGAGCTTTCAAAGAATGGCAGCAGTACCAGAATGCCGAAAATGCCTTAGGGCGAACATACATATCAACTTTCTCTAAGAGCGGTAATACAGAGAGTGGAAGGTTTTTTTCGAATTTTTTATATAACGAACATAATCACAGGTATACATTCAATGCCGATCTCTGGCTCGCTTCTGATGAACGGAAACAACTCTATGCCAAATTAAAACAAGGCAATAAAGATGAAGTTGTTGCAGAGGGCGTCCAACAAATTCCAGAGTGGAGTGGACG
>JAZKAM010000009.1:0-4792 GCA_040389145.1 Pseudomonadota bacterium | reverse complement strand
TAGAAAGACAAACGCTGAAAGATTATGTAGAGAGTTTGAAGGCTACCCTTGCTGATGTTCAGAAAACAGATACAGCGATAGCTAATAAGATCACAGAAGTGGATAGACTTATTAGTTATGTAGTCTTGATCAATAACGAGCCCGCACAGCTGAAAACTTTAGTGAATGAGCTTACAGAGGCAGCTGCCTCTGCCAAAGAAAAACAGACGTTGAGAGCCGAATCGCCAGAGCCAACAGTAGAAGACAAAGCAGCTACAAAAACCCCCCAGCTGGAAAAACCCGTGGTTGCAGATGTATCCAAGAGTAAGGCGCAGCGTATTGGCCAGTTTATTGGTGGGTCTATTGCCGTTGTTATTTTTGTAGCACCCGTATTTTTGGTTTTTTTAGCGAAGCAAGGGTGGATTGCTTTTGAAAAGACCTTTAACTGGATGCGTCAACGTGTTGGGGCGGGCGCACCTAAGCAAGCGCCAGCGTTAGTTGCGTGGGATGGGACATCGGCCAATCAAACAACTAAAAATTCCTTGAAAGAGTATGTAGATAGTTTGAAGGTTAGCAGAGCGGACGCACTCCTTAGTCGTTCAGACTTGGCGCTTGATGAGGCTGAAGAGCTGAAGAATTTAGTGACCGATCTTACACGGGCTGCAAACTCTCAAAAAGACAACAAGAGTAAATCCCAACGTGTTGGCCAGGTTATCGGCGGTGGTATTGCGATTATTCTTTTTGTGGCACCTGTGTTTGTGGTTTTTTTAGTGATCCAAGCATTGCGTGCTTTGAAAATGACCTTTGACTGGATACGTCAACGGGTAGGGATGGACCCGAACGTTAATACAAACGCGGCAACAGATATTCCTGAAAAAGCACGACATATACCAGCAGGCATGTCTCATGGTGCTTCTACGCCGGCCCCAGCAGTGATTGTTGGCAAGAGGACGCCTTCCGATGGAGCCACACCAGACGGTTCATCTGTACGGCCGAGAAACCGATAATAAGCCGGCACCTATTTTTTGGTTGTACTCTTTTCAGGGGGGAAATCTAAATGAAATATGTTGTGTTGAACCGTGAACATGTAGCGGAGATTGGACTTTATGCGGATGCTTACAATAAATATACGTTAAAATATCCTGTAGATGTTTTGAAAGGAGAGAGAGCCGGTTTAAGTGGTCTGTCTGCTGAGTACATATTAGAAAAAATAACCGGGATATTAAACTACTTTGGCGTCAGTGCGTCGGGTCGCTTTGTTGGAACAGACACAGAGAAACAATTTATTTTTGCGATTGAAGATGGTGATTTTGATACCTTAACTAAAATGTCGCCGGAACATGATGTTCATCAAGTTAAAGAGAGTGAACTCAGTAATTATGGCGTGGTTTTGGGTGGTAATCTTATGCCGCCGACGCCCTTGGCCCAAAGAAAGTTGTTGAGCAAGCAGAAAGAGCCGGAATATTCATGGATTATGAATGAACAAACGGTCGAGAAAATAGAGCAGTATAAGAAAAAGCTTTCTGAAGAAAGAGAGCGAGTGCCCAAGCAGTGCTTGCCATCTGCAGGCGTTTATTTGACCCAGTATCTCGAAGGTAAGGATATCGGTGGGATGCCATTAGTGGATAACATTCAAAGTATCGTTGATATAAAGCAATTACATGTATCTGCTGAAGATGGCTGGCGTCATACGTACAGATATGGAATGAACTTGAAACACATGTTTTCAGAAGATGAAATCATCTTATTGGGCATGATTTCCTGTGATGTTCCTGTCACAGTGTTTGACAACGGAAAGTATTCAGCACAGTTTAAGTTGAGTGATCAAGTTTGCCATCCGGAACCATTTAGAGGACATGTACTTTATGTTCCTGCGCCATTGCTAAAAGCATCGGGTATAGGCGAAGCTCCCCCTGATAGAGCTTCAGTGGTTTCTTTTGGTCACGAGGGAGCGGAAATAAACCAAAGCGCTTATACCCAAATGATTGAGGAGCGTTTGCTTCCTGTGTTGCGGCGAACAAACGCAGAATCCTCTGAGGTAAACAAAGCTATTGTACAACTACCGGTTTTAGGCAGCGGACAATTTGCTGGGGAGTTCGCCGGAAAACGCATAATCAATAGTTTCTTTACTGCACTATCTTCTGTTCTTGAAAGGCACGCAAAAAGCCTGCCAAATATTTCAGCAGTTGTTTTAGATACATACGACACATTGCCAGATTTAGATGACAGTTTTACAGTTGAGAATGGCAGTGGCGATCATAAAAAACAAATCCATGACATCACGTATTCTGTATGTGCCACAGTAGGGAATAGACCAAAATTGTCTAAGCCGAGTCGTTATGTAGAAGATCTCGGTCTCAGTGATGGCTCATATACGTTATTTACCATTGCCTCTAGCAGTCCGCTGGCCTGTCCTAATAGCCAATATTGGAAGGGAGATCGTTTTACCGATGAATCCACAGTAGGTGCCAGTACGGATGCTTGCAGGGCATTGACACAAGTAGAAGGTATTTATAAAGATGAAACTGTTGTGCATACCGCTCATGGTAGAGGGACAATAACATGGAATGAGTTTCGCTATTGCCCACCCGAAGGGTATAAAACTTGGGGGAAGCTCTGTGAGGAAAACGATATCCGGTTGCGCGCAACCTATCAAAATATCATCCTAGCTATGGATGATGGTACGGTTCAAACACTTGGACAGAAACTGGGTGTGCCTCCGCCAGTAGCGGAAGCAGAGCTGCTTGTTGATGGTCCAGCCAAAGAAACAGAAGAATTGATTAAACCACGGATAGAGGCGGACGTACCTCAAAGCTCAAAACCCCAAAGGACCATGATTCGACGTATCGCACAGTTTATTCTGGGTAGTATTGCGGTGTTCATTCTGGTGATACCGAAGCTTATCCTAACGTTCTTTCAAGAGGAATCAGCACCGTTTCAAAATACATTTGATTGGATGCGCGGGATGGTTGGCGTATCGCGTAGAAAGTCCGAAAAAAATACATCTGAGCAGGATGGGGTGGATGAGCAGATACCTGCTGAGATGCCGCGTCATGAAAGTAGTGCATCAAAAATAGAGCAGACTGGTGTGGCCCCATCTGCAGCAGCAGAAGTTAAACCCGCACCTATTCGTCCTGCTCGCTCTTAGTTTATTGTGTCATGCTTGTCCGAACTTTAAGCATGACACAATAAGACGGCTGCAGCGGGCTAGATTGGGAGATTAGGATGACACTGCTACTCCAAGTCCGCCAATTTAGCCCGCTGCTCTGTCAGCTGATTCAACTCTTCTGTCCACTGTTTTAAACGATCACGCTCTTGCTCAACCACTGCCGCAGGCGCCTTATCTACATAGCCTGGGTTACCGAGTTTAGTACTGGCACGGTCACATAAAGCAATCAGTTTATTAATGGCAGTCGTTAGCCGTTGGTGTTCTGCAACCACATCCAACAAACCCGCTAGAGGAATACTAAAACGCATGCCGGCTACGACTGCAGATACAGAAGCTGGTTGAGGGCTGTCTTTATCAGGCCACGTCATATCCGTGATTTTCAATATTGCTTGAAGCATAGGCGCATGTTGTTTCAGTAGCGCTTCTTCATCCGCTGTGCTGGTTTGTACCATCAGCGTGATGGATTTAGCGGGGGATAGGTTTAGCTCAGCGCGTAATTGTCGAATGGCAAGTAATATTTGTTCGAATTCGCTTACTGATTTCTCTGCTATTGTGTTGCGTCGTTCTGGCATGAGTAGATGTTGCGGCATTGTCGCCAACATGTCGCTTTGTATGCCCAGCCTTGGGGCAACTTCTTGCCACAATTCTTCTGTGATAAACGGAATGATAGGGTGCATGATCCGCAGTAGGGTTTCTAGTACCGTAATCAAGGTGTAAGAAACCCCTGCTTGGTAGGCCGGGTTTTGACGTAAAACTTTGGCGTATTCTAGATACACATCACAATAACGGTTCCACGTAAATTCGTAAACGCTTTGTGCCAGCAAATCAAAGCGGAATTCCGCCAAGTGTTGCTGCGTCACAGTTTTGAGTTGTTCTAGCTCAGATAAAATAGCTTGATCGTATACAGTAAGTTCGGACAGAGGCATTTCTGAAACGTGCTCAGGTACGCCCATCAACACAAAGCGTGTGGCGTTCCAGAGTTTATTGCAAAAGTTGCGATACCCCGCCAATCGATTCAAATCAAAGCGAATATGACGGCCATGGGTCGCCAGTGCACACAAAGTAAAGCGCAGGGCATCGGTGCCATAGGCATCGATGCCTTCAGGGAATTGTGCCAAGGTGAGTTTGGTGATCTTGTCTTTCAAATGCGGCTGCATCAGGCCTTGGGTACGTTTCTCCAACAAGTCATCACGTGAAATGCCATCAATCAAATCAAGGGTGTCAATCACGTTACCTTTAGACTTAGACATTTTTTCGCCTTCGGCGTCTTGAATCAGACCATGCACGTAAATGGTTTTAAAAGGTACTTCATTCATGATGTGCAAGCTCATCATCATCATGCGCGCAACCCAGAAGAAAATGATGTCAAAGCCAGTGACCAATACACTGGTAGGGTAGAAGCGGTTAACCTGCTCAGGGTGTGTTGGCCAGCCCAAACTAGAAAAAGGCCAGAGTGCAGAAGAAAACCAGGTATCCAAAACGTCTTCGTCTTGTGTGAGCACGACTTCATGTTCGTCCAGCTGATGTGTTTTTCGTACATCGGCTTCACTTTCACCTACGTATACATTTCCAGCGTCATCATACCAGGCTGGAATACGGTGGCCCCACCAGAGTTGGCGTGAAATGCACCAGTCTTCAATTTTA
>JAZKAM010000008.1:628-7318 GCA_040389145.1 Pseudomonadota bacterium | reverse complement strand
TGACGATTCTATCAGATTCGTTAGGTGCGCCTAAATTGAGCCCCTCATTACGATTGCAAGAGCGGCTCAACGACTTAGGTATTTCACAAGTACATTTAAGCGTCAGCGATGAACAAGAATACGCTGTTGCTTTCGTTATCCTTGTGGGTTAGCGGTCTCTGTCGTATTTGCCTCAGCATGGTATGTATGACCACCATGGCGCTTTTTAATTGGCAGTATCATACTCTCGGCTGTTTCCAAGTGGATGGGTTGCAGCGTCAATGTACCTGTTAGCTCACGAGTTGCCATCCCGTGTGTGACAAATACTACATGTTTGTCCGGGCTTTGTGCAGCGATGCTGTCATAGAGTGACATCACACGATGCTTCACATCATCATTGGTTTCGCCATTGTACATGGCAGCATCCGGTCGTAACTGGTGGTCGCCAGGGAAAATATCTGTCGATAATCCTTCACGATCGCCGGCACGCACTTCGATTAAGCGCTCATCGATGATGATTTTTGATGGATGGAATAGGCCAGTTTCGGCCATTAGCATGGCTGTTTCCTGCGTGCGAGGTAAAGGTGAAACATACACCGCATGAATTTGGTCATCAGAATAGCCAGCCTTTAAGAGCTTTTGCGCGGCTTTCCGAGCCTGTTCTTGTCCCAGTGCGGTCAAATTAGACACGCGGTAGTTAGGATGTTTGGGATTAGAATTATATTCATTGGCGGCATTATGCTCACTGTTGCCATGCCGTACCAAAATCAGATCAGCCGCGAGCGCGCTCAGCGGAAGACATGACATTAATAGTGCACAAGCAAATTGAGGGTAACGCATACTATCTCCTGTTTAGGGAACATACAACAGACGCATGCTAGCAAATTGGTGCACTTTTTGTCCAGGCAAACTTACACAAAACATAGGTTTTGTGTAAGAAGACTGGCCTGAACTGTGTGCGGTTTGAGTGTTAGGAGGTGGTGTAAGAGCGTTGAATGCTGTTAGTTCGTACTGAGTTCGGTTGCTTGTTTGCTGTTGCGTCGTTTGATTGGCAATACCATGCATTCGCCCGGGTGTAATTTTATGCGATGCAGAGTGATGCTTTCTATTAAATCTGCTGCGGGCGAGCTGTGTGCCACCAAGATTACATTTTTTTGCGGATCTTGAGCAGCAAGCCCATCATAGAAAGCCATCATACGCGCAGCAACTTCTGCTTGGGATTCACCATTCAAGGCTGGGTCTACGTATTCATCTTGAGGGCGCATATTCTCGCGATCGCCAGCTCGGTTACCAATCAGCCGAACGTCCACAATAATTTTTTTACGGTCAAATAGTCCCATGTCTGCCATAGCTTCAGCAGTCTCTTGGGAGCGTGGCAATGGAGAAACGTAAACTGCTTCAATATTGTCGTTGCAATACCCATGCGCTAAAAGCTTCTTGGCAACTTTTTGTGCTTCTTCACGGCCTTCAGCTGTAATATGCGAGGGCTTATAGTTAGGGTGATCTGGATTAGAGCTATGCACCTTGGTTATGTGGTGGTCGCTGGTTCCGTGTCGTACCACCAATAGATCTGACGCAATGGCGGCAAAGCCGACAAAAGAAAGCAGCATTGTCCAGATTGTTATGGTTATATGGCGCATGAGATTCACCTGAGTTGAACAACTATAGTTGGAATGATAACAAATAAGTAATCTTAAATCCAGGCAATTTGCAAAGAAGCATGGGTTAATTCTTATAAATCCCACATAAATGTAAGTTGAATAACTTTATTTTTGATTGTGAACTATGTAATAGGCTTTTAAAAAAATTTTACCAAAGTAATGTATCTATTTTTTGTAACGTTGTTTAATTGGTAGAACCATACAGTCAGCGGTTTTTAAAGCGATGGATTGTAAGGTTAATACTTCAATAAGCTCTGCTGCAGGTGTGCTGTGTGATACGAATAGCACATTTTTTTCTGGATTTTGAACCGTTACTTGATCATAAATTGCTGTCATACGCGCGATAACTTGTTCCCGAGTTTCGCCATGGAGTGCAGGATCAATATATTGGTATTCAGAGGGAGTATTTTCTAGATCGCCCGCTATGTTGTCGATGAGGCGCAGATCGATAATAATTTTTTTAGGATTAAACAAACCGGCTTCTGCCATTATAAGAGCGGTTTCCTGTGTGCGGGGTAAGGGAGAGACATAAACCACTTCGATATTGTCATCAGAATAACCATTTTCCAGCAATTTTTTTGCGGTTTTTTTTGCTTGTTCGCGCCCTAGGGCGGTTAGATGTGAAACGCGGTAATTGGGATGGTCCGGATTGGAGTTGTAAACTTTCGTTAGGTTATGGTCGCTATTACCATGTCGGACCAAAATCAAATCTGCGGCAACTGCATTGAGACTGACAAAAGATAACAACATAATCCAGCTTATTGTTTTTATAGGGTGCATAGGGTTTATCCGAGTGGAATCATAATAATCAGGTAACCGGAATGCTAACAAATAATAAGAGCTGGATCTAGACCATTTCCCACACGCGGTGGATTAATCCCTCAATTTCTCTGTTTACAAGTTGCACAGCTTGCTCAGTTTCCTGAAGAGTAGCGCTTTTTCGGAGGGTGCTGTCTAAGGCGCGGACCACTTGTTCTAAGCGGGGCACGCCTGTGTAGCAGCACGCACCAAGCATGCGGTGGATGCGTTCCCGCAGTTGGCTAAAATTCTTATCAGCCAAAGCTTGATTGAGGATGTTCTTATCCTCGGTTAATCCATTGAGTAATGTCTGGAAAATCTCTTGTGCGATGGTTTCTTTACCACCGGAACGTTTTAGGGCTAAGTTCCAGTCGACAAGGGGAAGGGGAGATTGGCCGAAGTGTGGATTTTTGAGTGTTTCTTGTGGTGATTCGTTGCGTGTCCATTTTAAAATGAGTGCTTCCAGTTCGCGATCGCTAATTGGTTTAGCCAAATAGTCATCGAAGCCGTGTTGTAGCAAGTGTTCACGTTCATTGGACATGGCATGCGCGGTAAGGGCGACAATAGGCGTGTGGTTGCCGCTCGGCTCCATAGCACGGAATCGTCTTGTTACTTCAATACCATCCATTTCCGGCATTTGAATATCCATAAACACCAAGTCGTAACGGGATCGTTTCAAAATGGCTAAAGCCTGCGTCCCAGATGTGGCCAAGGTTACTTGGATATTCATGTCTTCTAACAGTGCTTGCAGCAGTTTTAAGTTGGCTGGGTAATCATCAACGGCCAAAATGTGTAATGGGTTTGTAGTGAATTGGGTTAACGATTCGAGTGGTGCAAGTATCGTGTGATCGATGGGGCTCTGTGGTGCGGAAGTAAGGCCAGTATAAAGTGCACGGTACAATTTAGCGGAACACAGAGGTTTGGTTAGCGTAAAGTGTAAAGGAAAGCTTTGCCATAGAGCAGAGTTAGGTATGGCTTCAGAATGGTTGACCAGTAAACCAATGAGTTTTTGGCCTGATTGCTGGGCTGCGGACAGTAAAGCATCCAATAACAGCATCTGTGATTCACCAATATGATTAAAACCCAATAAAACGGCATCCACAGGGGCAGCGTTTAATGCGTCTTGGAATTGTGTCAAATCAGCGGCAATCATCGGTTTAATATGCCATGTCATTAACAAATGATTTAAGGACAGGCGGGCTAAGGGTTCTGGATCGTAAATCAGCACACGCTTGCCCATTAAACCATTGAATGTATGCGGTAGGCTGGCCAATTTTTGTGTTTGAAATGTGAACCAAAAGGTGGCACCTTTCCGCGGCTCACTTTCTACGCCAATATCACCACCCATTTGGGATACTAAGCGTTTGCAAATCGCCAAGCCAAGTCCTGTGCCCCCATAACGTTTTGTGGTGGAGGCATCGGCTTGGCGAAATGCCTGAAACAACTGTTGTTGTTCTTCAGAGGTCAATCCAATTCCTGTATCTGTGACACTGATGGATAAAGTAATGCCGCTGTTGCTTTCACGTTCCAACATGGCACGCACAACAATATGGCCTTGCTCGGTGAATTTAATGGCATTACTGACTAAGTTGGTGATAATTTGACGTAAACGTAGCGGGTCGCCCCACAAGTGAACGGGCACATCTGAATAAATGATAGGAATGAGTTCTAAGCATTTTTCGTGCGCACTGGGGCCTAACAGAATCAATGCTTCTTCGATGACTTCACGCAAATCCAATTCAATGTGTTCTAGTCGGAGTTGGCCTGCCTCAATTTTAGAAAAGTCCAAAATGTCGTTGATGATGGACAACAGATTTGTTGCCGATTTGTGCATCGTGCCTAAATATTCAGATTGACGCTCATCTAGGATGGTTTTTCTCAGTAAGTTAATGAAGCCGATGACGCCATTGAGTGGCGTACGAATTTCATGGCTCATATTGGCTAAAAATTCAGATTTGACTTGGCTGGCAGCGACTGCTTCTTTACGTGCCATTTCCAACTCAATGTTTTGAACTTCAATCGTTTCTAGGGTTTGCCGTAAATCTGCGGTTGCTTGATCAACACTTTGCTGCAATTCTTCATGTGCGGATTTTAATGTACTGGCCATGACATTGAAGCCATCTTCTAAACGCTTTAATTCACCGTGGCTGTTGTTGGTGATCCGAACATTGAAATCACCATTTTTAATTTGTTCTACGCTGTTTGTTAAGGTCATAATAGGCCGCGTAAAGCGTCCTGCCATACGGTAAGCCAATAGCCCACATAACGATAGACCCAAAAATACCATTAAGGCACAAGTCATTAACACTTTGTATTGTCTTAAATTTGTGGCTGTACGGCCCAGCTCAATGGAAATCCAGCCCACTACTTGGTCTTCAGATTCATAGCTAGCAGACGTGTTGTTAGAGAAGTAGGTGTCGTCTAACAGCTCATCCTCGGTATTGTGGCTGATAATGGGTGCGGTGATGAACAGAGAGTGACCGGTATCGCCAATGGTGATGCCGTTGGCATGGTTACTGATGGAACGAATTTGGGGTGCGGTGTGAAAGTCGCGACCAGAGTGCGCCAACACGCGACCTTCGCGGCTGAATAAAGTAACCTCCCTAACTTCTGGCTCATTTCGTCCGCGCTCAATAATTTTATTCAGAGCAGCGTAATCTCCATTAGATACCGCATGGTCACAGAGTGGGGCGAGCTGTAATGCAATTGCGTAACCCCGATCTTTGAGACCTTCTTCCAAGTCACTTAAACGCTCCATTGTAAAAAATACCGCCAAAAGTATCGACATGACGATCATGGGAAATAAAGCAAGGAACAATACCTGGGCTTTGATGCCCCAGGTTTGTGGGATAAACAGGTCGCTGACTTTATTAAAATGTGGTTTCATCAATGGCGGCAACCGCAATATGGCTTGTAGAATGGGTGCGCTAATTGTACCATCTCGAGGATATTTCGTCCGCTTTAAGGCAACCTATATGTCTGTACTGGTGTTTGATATTGAAACGATCCCGGATTTAATGCTGTTGAGGAAACAACATAAGTTACTGGCCCAAACCGATGAAGAGGTTCTTCAGGCAGCACAGCAGCTCCGCCAGGGCAATGGCCAGAGTAGTTTTCATCCGCACTATCAGCACCAAGTGGTGGCTATTGCTGTAGCTTATGCTAATGAAGAGGGGTTCAAATTGTGGTCGTTGGGTGGACCAGAAGAGGGTGAGGCGAAAATCATTCAACGGTTTTTTCACATTATTGAACAACGTAAACCGCAGTTAGTGTCTTGGAATGGTTCGGGTTTTGATTTGCCCGTACTCCACTACCGTGCTTTATACCATGGAATTGCAGCACCGGCATATTTTGATCAAGGTGAGGTCGATCCTCAATTTAAATGGAATAACTATTTAAATCGATACCATATGCGTCACCTGGATTTAATGGACTTTTTGGCAGGTTTTCAAGCGCGTGCTTACGCGCCATTGGATGGCATTGCTCAATCTTTAGGCTTGCCAGGTAAGCAGGGCATGGATGGCTCAGACGTTGCAGCGGCCTATTGGGACGGACGCCTCGCTGAAATCCGTCAATATTGCGAAAGTGATGTGCTCAATACGTACGGAGTTTTTTTACGAACCCAGTGTATGCGCGGGCATTTAACGCCAAAAACCTATGTAGATGCTTTAGAGCGTGTTAAAACACACTTGGCACAAAAAAATGATCCCTTCTGGGATAGCTTTCAGCAGTGGGTAGCGGAAGAGGTCGCTAGGTCTATACCATTATCAACCCAGTAAACCTATGGTATGCTGCCTGTAGCCATATGCATATTAGTTGCTAAACTAAGATTGGAGCGTAAAAATCGAATAAATTGTAAAACGGATAAAAATTAGGGGTAAGCTATGAGTTATGATAAAAATTCGAAAATGGCTACATCAGAGAATCGTCCGCTGTATTTTACCGTAGAAGCACTGTCCGTTTATGAATTACCTGTAGCGCCAGCATTAACGCATTTTGCAAGTGCGCTTCACGACCTTTGGTCGGATACGCTACAAAAGGGCGACTTTTTAACAGATGCACTAAAAAATAGAATTAAAAGTTTACCCCAGTCAGATCAGATAACGGAAATATCCGAAACAGAAAAACTTGTCGTTCATGTGCGCGATGAAGTTAATCAAAACAGTGATCCAAAAAAGTCTTTGTGTATCACCTATCTTGGAAAAGATTCCGATGGAAAGGCTTTTGAAGCCAACTTTGGTTTTTTGTATTC
>JAZKAM010000008.1:0-618 GCA_040389145.1 Pseudomonadota bacterium | reverse complement strand
ATCAGATGAGAAAAGAAAGGAAAAAAAACTATATGGCTTTCATTCAAGTTTAGACTTCCTGCGTTATGCCCTGTCAAAAAAAATAACTTCCCTAGATGAACAAAAAGAGTTGAACACTAAAACTTTTGGTGATATGAAAAAAGAATTTTTTCAAGCAGTAACAGATTACTTAATGCGAAGCATGCATGCCGCAGAGCGTATTGCTAAAAATGTAGCGAATGAAGAGGGCGAGGATGCTTTTAGTAAAAAAATAAGCCTTAAAAACTTTTTTTCTAAGTACATTCCCGATGTTATTAAAGGCGTCGTAAACAAACTATGGGGCAATGAGACTGCTGGCTCTGCTCGAAAACTATTCGGTATTGTAGGCATGATAGTGCTGGGTGTGCTTGCTGTACTCACATCACCGATACTGCTGTTCATTTCTGCCGTAACCTACGCGCGTTCTAAGTCTAAAATGACAGAAATAGATAGTCCAGTGCCTGTTGTTGGTTTTGCAGATCGCCCACTTAAAGAACTGAGTGGCGTTCAAGAGCGTGATTTTTTCCCTATGGATGCAGCAAAAACCTATTCTTCGGCAATATTGCGTCAGCCAGCGCCTATGCGTACGGGGGTAAGCTC
>JAZKAM010000007.1:7646-8912 GCA_040389145.1 Pseudomonadota bacterium | reverse complement strand
GTAAAACCGATACCCCAATTGCCAGCCGGCTACCCAGGCCTTACGTGACTCCCCAGAATCAAAGGGACACAACAGCTCTGCATCACCTTCCATACCCATAAATAGCCCCAAATGATAAGGATTTAAAGGCAATTCTTCTCGTTTAGATGTGTCGGACATAACCTACCCATACGTTAAGCAATAAATGACCTATCGCCAATGATAGGTCATTTATTAAAGGATAGGTGTAGCTCCCTTAGACCGCGGAATATTTTGCACTTGCATTTGGACTTATTGGAGGTTCAGAACCAATAATCGACACACCTCCATTGCCTCCTGCCGGACGCTGACCAACCGCCACTGCTGCTTTTGACATCACAAAGGCAGCGGGCGTTGATCCTGAACTTGGTGTTAAAGGTAGCTCAGGCGTAATATGGCGCACAGGCGCTGCCTTAGAAATTTCAGATATCTTTTCATTTACTGCTGTCGCAATACGTTCAGGCAACTGCAGCATTAGCGTTCTATATTGTTCTTCTAATGCAGCTATGCGCGCATCGGCGGCAGCGCGAACCTCTTTCTCAGCCAAAAGTTCAGCTTGGTGTCGCTCAGTGGCCTGCTTTTGAGCCTCTAACTGAGCACTGTTTTGAGCGATTAATTCTTGGACTTGGCTTTTAAGCGCCTGCACTGCACTAGACAATTCGGCTACTTGCTCAGTACTTTTAGTTTGCGCTGCTCCACGCGCAGCTAGTGCTGCTTGGTGTTGCTCTTCTAATACACTCGTGCGCGCATCAGCGGCAGCGCGTGCCTCAGCCGCCTGCTTTTGCGCATCCCGCTGTGCAGTGTTTTGAACGGTTAATTCTTGGACTTGGCTTTTAAGCGCCTGCACTGCACCAGACAACTCGCCCACTTGCTCAGTACGTTTAGCTTGTGCTGCTTCACGCGCATCAAATGCTGCTTTGTGCTGTTCAACCAAAGCTTCAAGACGCTTTAAGGACTCTGAGAGCAATTGCGTTAGTGCTGTAAAACCATCTAATTTCGATTTTGTATCTGCAGAAGCTGCGCTTAATGCCTGCTCTAAGGCAAGCTTTGCTGTTTTTAATTCTTGAACATCAACTGAGACAACTGCTTTGTGTTCTTGTAATTCGTTCACGTCCTTTTTCGTCGATTTTTGTTGTGTTGACAAGGTTTCTAGCTGCCCGCCCTGCTCATTAATTTCTTCCTGAAAGAGGGTAAATGATTTTTTTGCCTCAGCAATTTCATGCTGCAGATTGCCAATAATGGTGTCCC
>JAZKAM010000007.1:6736-7636 GCA_040389145.1 Pseudomonadota bacterium | reverse complement strand
TCCCATTCGGTTATCTTTGCATAGTATGGCACTGGTTTTTCGTCGGTCGCCTCAACAAAGCCCAAATAATCCTGTAAAGAGGTCAGCATTTTGCAAAGACCGGACGCCAACCTTTTTGTGCCATCTAGATCTTTATAGTCTTTTTTGTGTTGTTCTAATTGTGCCCTTAATTCTTGAATAACTCGAGCAAGTGCTACCGGGTTTGAGCCGCTCAAAGCATCCAGTAATCTGTCTTCATCCACGCCATCAGTTAACTTACCATTACTGCCCACTGAATTTGTAGAAGCATGCAACTGTCGGGAGCTTGAGCTGCTGCCAGACCATGAAAGTGGTAGTGGCTTCCAATCCGTGGTATCCACCGTTCTTTCAGAGCCAGATATCTTGAGAATGCGAGAGCCGCTCCGTTCCATGGCAAAATCCTTTTACTGACTACAGTCATGGCGTCACTATAGTTACGCCAAAATAAAATGTTAGTACCTTAGCCTACATCGTCACCTAAGTTAGATGAAGTATCTTAACCTCTAACTTTATTGCACACACTGTGTCATTTGTCACTACAATTTAACAAATGATAGTGTGTCATATAGTGATACTTGCGGATAGGATGCTGCATGCTTAACCCAAATGCTTTAGAGTTTCAATACAAACCAAAAGCCAAAAAAGCTAAACCTTTGATATTCCGCAGCATGGCGCCACGCATAGCAGCATCTCAAATGGATAGGCCTTCAGAACCTGAGTTTAATTTAGATGACGATCGACTTCAAAGCTTGCTTGTTATGGCCATGGGTGATGACACAGAGCCCACAGGTTGTCACCCCATATTCGGTGCCATCGCAAATGCACAGTATGACATTGCAGTATTCTATTTAGAGCAAAGTACACTCAGCCCTAGCATTGAAG
>JAZKAM010000007.1:6057-6726 GCA_040389145.1 Pseudomonadota bacterium | reverse complement strand
GGATTAAAGAGGGTACCGGTCCAGAACATGGTAGTCCTGCTCAGCATTTGAGCACTAATCGCCTTATGATGATAGAGCCTAGCTCTCGGTTGTATTTGGGTAAAGGTAACGGATACATGCCTACTCAATATGTTGTAGGTGCCGATACTATCTACGTAAATGATTATTTTGAAGATAAAGAGGGGCGCCCACTTATGTTGCACGTATTGCGCACAGGGGATGACAGCCTGATTACGCTCGCAGCAAATCATCCGGATGAAAGGACCTCCTACGCAAAAGCCTGGATACGAGAAGTGCGGGAAGCGCACTTCTCGAAGAACATCACCTATCTAAACCAGTATCAAGCTTTAGGGTTAAATGTTAATGTGATGACAGACACTGGCAATACGCCCCTGTTAGAAGCTATTGTGCTGGGCAACCCCGACATCGTATTACATCTTCTGAAGTTTGGGGCAAGCCCTAATTACTATTCCACGCCCATGCGCTCGCCCATGATGGTTGCCTTTTTCGAAAGAAACCTCAAAATCATGCGGCTACTACATGACTTTAATGGGGACATTAAGCATACCCCCAGTTACATTGATTGTTGGAATACTAAGATAAACCAATACTTCTATGCGACACCGGATCACACATACCTGTCAGATATATTAGCTCTGCTCAGCAAGC
>JAZKAM010000007.1:4133-6047 GCA_040389145.1 Pseudomonadota bacterium | reverse complement strand
TACCATTTGGTTGTTTTTCACGCTTTTTACGTCGTGCACGTGTGAAGACCGCACAATTGGATGAAAAAGAGATTGATTCACCAACCACCAGTGAAACAACTAAAGCACAAGCTGCTTTATATGTCAAGACCTCACCACCTGCCACACCACTCGTAAGTCGATCACCGAAAACATCACCAACTTCAGCTATAGGACAACAACAAACAATACCATCCATGGTACAATCAAATTCATTACAACCACCAACCACACCTAATATGACCGCACAAGAGTCAGAGCGAACTGCACGTATTCCTTGCAGCCCCTGATATCTTTGGTATGCTAGACCTCAGAACATCAACACATGCTAAGGACAAAATAACATGGACCGTTTCGCTGAAATACTGGCAACGCCAGCGCAAGCACCACGTCCTTCACGAGCAAACTGCATCGATGCAATCGTAGCTGAAGCTACAACTAAACTGGATAGCAGTACTGCGCCGCTGATTGAGCGAATGAGATTGCATGCAACCTACTTTAACCAATGTTTAGCGGTGCTCACCGAAGAAGATGGATATGCTACCGTTATTTCGCGTGAAAAAAGTGGAATAAAACAATCATTAGCTCGGCTTATCTCCATTGCGGAACAACAAGTACCCGAAACACCACGCCCGGGGATGAAACGATATCTTCAACAAATCAACACGATCAAACAATCGATCGATATCGCCCTCAACCAGTCCGGCGTTCAATCACTCGACCCGAACGCCTGCCCACAAATGCCACCGGAAGAATTGATTGATAGTGAGATGCTTGAACAATCCTTTCCGACTTTTCAGCTATCGTATATCACCAGATCACAAAAATTAATTATTGATATCCGTGAAAACGTTAGGATGTTATCCTTCAAATCGCTTACAGAACGTCAGTCGCACTTCACTATTTCTAGGTTTCAGAAAGAATTCACCACACTATCCCGTGAGCTTGCTCAGTTTACATCTTCTGAACAATGTGCGCCAGGACACACCTTTGCACCTAACTTACCTTTACTTGCAGCTCAGCTACTCTGGCTTAATAAAACGCTACAGGAATTAATCGCGACACCAAAAAGAATTGAACGAAGAAAACACCTACTCACAGATGAGTTTGATGAGGTAACTGCTGAAACATTTATTGAAATTCAAGAACCGCTGTCAACCAGGATATATCAAGGGGTACGAACGCTTACACTACCGGTTGCTGCAGGTATTGCGACCTTTTTTGGCAGTGTGAATTTTCGGGCAAAAAAAGACATCCCCTTACAGGCCACTGATTATGTGAGTATCGGGATTGTGGCCGTAGCAACCTCTGTAGCAACCTACACAGCACCCATGCTCTTTCAGGCTTCTGCTAGGATAGGAAGGCTTATCGTGGGCACCGGCGAGCCAGAAGCAAACCAAACACCGCAAGCCGTAGCTCAAGGCAATAGGCCACAGTAGCTTTAGTTAACGCATTTGGTATACTCGCGCGCAATTGGTCACAGTCTGACCAATTGCGCGTTAATCCATATAAAAAAAGTATATTAATTAGTTGGAAACCTTATGCAAAACCTACCCACAAACAGTGTCATTAGCGAACTTAACGCATTAGCGGCCAAGATCCCTTTGGATATTGCCGACTATGCCCCAGGCAGCTTTACCCTTCTGGATTGCTTTGCCACCTATGCAACTGCCACAAAAAATTTTGAAACTACTCTTCACCAATTGCCTCAGCAGCTTCTGGAAAAGTCTCAAAGAAAACAACTATCGTCAGCATTAAGGTGCTTGATCCAACCTTTGACCCTGGTAGAAGCGCAGATATTCGTCATGTATGGCGTTACCCTACCCCTTTGCCAAATGATGATAGCAGAACTAAACACAGACACCTTACTAAAGGTTACAGCCGCCAGAAGAGATC
>JAZKAM010000007.1:0-4123 GCA_040389145.1 Pseudomonadota bacterium | reverse complement strand
TAGACACCGATAACTCTGTCGAATCATTTGTTTCTGGCTGGGATGAGCGTCGTACATTCTATCAGCAGCTGATAAAACAGATATCCAAAACATTTTCTGAACCCAACCATATTTTATGTATTGCCTTTTGCCATGCTATGCAGACAGCCTTAAGCAACACGCTTTTAAAGGCCCAATCCTATCAAACTAAAACCAGTTTCACTCTATTGCCCGGCATAGCGTATGAGAAAACACCCAGAGAAATCATAGACGAAATTAAAGCGCTTCTAAATCAAATAGCCTCACTGAATCCAGCCCTGAAACCATGTGACAAAGAATTGCAGCCTGCATTAAAAGAACAAAACGCAGGGCGCGGACAAAATGCGATGGTAGCCAGTTTAAAAGAACACTTTAATCAGTTATTTAGCCTTTCAGTATTTTCCAGTCTCCTTATTTGGCGCCGCCAACAGGATGAACCCTGCAATACAACAGAACTTGCTTGTTACGCCGCCGTATCATTGGCAGCACCGTTGATTGTCACCGGATTACACTTGTTTATTTCGGCAGAAAAAAATCGGCAGAATGCAAAATCTGATGCGTCGCAAGCAGGCGCAGTAGATGCCACATCTACTGTGGGTTCACCTATAAATGCTAAACCATAATGAATGGCCTAAAACGCAAAAGTGTTGTATGTTAGTCTTTAGACCCTATACTAGCTTATTTAAGCTCTATCCATCATACTGAATAAACGGAAATAAAGGATATTATTATGCATCGAACCCCCACATTTTTCTTCACCGATCTCAATCCAGCATTAATAAAAAGTGCTCGAGAATTTTCAATGGCTGCCAATACATTTAATGCTCCAGTAGCGCTCCGCCCAATTGCTTCAAAAAACCCGCAAGAGCAATATGATAAGGCGCATAAAAGTTTAAAATCTGTTCTGAAACAAATTAAGAGTTTTGGTAAACTCTTAAGAAGCGAGCTTAGGAAAATGGAGAAATTATCATCAGATAGTTTCTCAATCTATGCACCCAACTTAACTTCACTTAATGATGCGCTTAACCTACTGGTTAAAACTCCTATGGAACAAGAATTGTTTGACTTGATTTCTGACGTATTGGCCAGCCACCAGCGAACTGTTTTGATCTTCAAAAACTTATCGGAAAATGATCCTGGCATAGCCATTTACGCCTCAAAACTGAGCAATTGGGCAAAAGAAGTTACAGATATACTTCGTAATGCCATATCTAATAGCTCACACGAAACTATGATGATGCAAGTATTTGAAGCTCCTAAATATTTCGTAACCGCCGTTTATGAGCACCAATTTACAACTTTTCATGAGCGATTAACTGAACGCTCTGGTTGGTTCAATGAAAAGTTCAGCGATCTTGCGAATCAAGCCATCAGAAGAGATAGTGTTTGTTCTGACCTGAACAAACGCGCTTATGAAGAAGCAAAGGAACTTCTCATAAATATACTAAATAGCCTTTCTAAAACAGCAGGTCGACTTGCTCCTTTGGTAAAGGATGCGCCCAATTTGAGCTTTGCCGATGCACTCCAATCTGATATGCAAACAATTGAGCAATACCGAAATGCCATGCAGGCAATTGAAAAAGATCCTCAGCAATATTTAGATGAACATCCCAAGCTTTTGAAACAACCAACAGTGCCGCAATCGTTTGTCCAAAGTGTTGCAGCTAGAGCTAGCTTAGCTGCTAGTGCTACCGTAGACATTGCCTGTGCAGCTGCGCGAGACGCACCAGCCATATTATACTTCGGGGCAAATATCCTGCGCGTTGAATTCTCGGGCGAACAAGCCAAATCTATGGGGGAATATGTCGCAGGGGGCCAAGACCCTGCCTCTGAAACTAGATCGCTGGCTCAAAGCCTTCTCCCTTAACTAATGGGAAGTGGCATTAAGCATTCAGTTAAATTAGAGAGTGCCTAATCGTTTACTGTAAGGATGTTGCACAGCTGCAACATCCTTACACTCATCACAAACATTTCCTATGACCATGTCGCATCCACGCACCGACCATAGTGCATGAATGCTCACACCTTGCATCATCAATACACCGACCTTGTAGCACCTATGCAACATGGTCGGTGCACCCAAAGGCCATCCCTTAAGTAAGAGAATATAAGATAATAGTTGTTAATAATTTGAATAGAAGAAAATAAAGATCATGATCATGCCTCTTCATTTTTTTTGAAAGAATAGTGAAAGTGGGTATTGACAACGTTTTTGAGAATGGGATATCGTGGCTTTGCACGTAACGATGACGTGTATATTAGGCGTGCCGCAGAGGACCTAAACCTCTGAGACACTAACCACCACAACTTACACAAGGATAGTTATAATGGCTAAAGGCTATTTTATCGAACTCACCGTCTCTTTGACACGGCTCCACCACAAAAAACCGCTGAATACTCTGCGTTTATTCGCATAAACAGCCTTTTTTGCTTTTGGAATAGTCTAGTCAGGAGACACACATGCACACTGCATCGCTTTCCACCGCTGCGTTAACTGCGTCAATGGCGTTTAACGCCGAAAATCCGCATGCTGCACTCATCCGTGAACAACGTCAGCTCAAGCATTATGTGAACGTCACCACAGCCGAGCTAGACCATCTGTATGACAACAAGAACCTCAAACTCCACCACCATGGCTTGGCCACCTATCTGATCCGACTAGTGCACAACAAACCCAATCAAAGTGTACTGGTACCCATTCAATTTTTAGCCGATAAGTTCCAGTGTAGTCGTCATACCATTGCACGCTACCTCAAAGTGTTGGCCACCGAAGGCTATATCGTTTATGCCACCAACCATCGCGACAACTCAACTGAAGTGCAATTATCAGCACCGAAAACGCTACGCGATGCGTGGGCAAATGAGTCCAATCGTCGCGGCAAGGAAAACAGTCTCTATAGCTCTGCCTCTGCACCTGCAAATCAGAATTTAACCCCACCCACAATAACTACAGCAGCTGCAGCCACGCCTGCACCACCACCAGAGCCAACGCCAGCACCAGAAGAAAAAGCTGAAGCAGCACCCGAGCCACAAACTTGCAACGAACTCACACCAGATAACCAAGATAATTTCGACTTCGCACAAATGCCCACGAGCATCCGCGATACACCGCTGCCTGCCTGGCTATCGGTACCCCTAGACACACCGATAGTGCTTCAAGAAATTGGATCTAAAACCACCTACCGTACCTACATTGCCAACATCATTGGCGTAGCAGCAGCGATGCAGGACCGCCGGCAGAAACTCTGTGCGCTTTACGGGTCAGAGGCGACCAACAACCCTGAACTTTGCCTCAAGCTTGTTGCTGGTTACCCCAGCCCTTTGCCTGCCGCCGATACTGGAATATGTCACACTCTGTTGGCAGTGGGTGGACCGTCGAAACAAACGTGCGCTGGCCAATCCGCAGCTCAGCCCTAACATCATTACCGACGTAACGCTGCCTACAATTAAAGCAGCGTACCCTGTAGCTGTGGCAGCGGCTGTACCAGCACATCAGGCTGCAGAAGAGCCATCAAATACCGCTGCCACAGCCGCATCTTCACATAGTACGACTGCCACCTATATAAAACCTTCGTCTCCCCTACCCAAAGGTGACGCTTTAAGCACACTGGTAGAACAATCTCTACTGAAGATGCGTGAACAAGGAAAAATGGGTGAAGCGTTGCTGGATATACCCTTAACTACCCTAGTGGACGAAGTGTTATTTATGATTCAACAAAAGCCCAGCAAGACTTCACGCGCCATCACGCCAGAAGCGCGTTGGGCTGTCGCACAAAGTCTTTGTTTAAGTGGCAAGTGGCAAACGCCAGCGGCGTTTGCACTTCATCAAATTAAAGTACGCGAAGAACAGTGGAAAAAAGAAAAAGCAGCACTTAATTGCAGTAGTTCAGGCACTTCGTAGATTGCCTGAACTACTGCATCCTAACACTCACTTACCTTAATAAGGTCTAGGGTAACCCATCAGATCCACAGGTGGCATGTTATTCGGTTGTTGTACCGCCACAACTTGGCCGTTGAGGCCTACAGCATTTCCCCATTCATCAAAGTTAACAGGGACCACAGCAACACCATGATATGGAGAAAGGGGGATCATGGAGACTGGCAT
>JAZKAM010000006.1:0-4085 GCA_040389145.1 Pseudomonadota bacterium | reverse complement strand
AGTGATGTAGGGCATGACACCAATGGCAAATACTGTTAAACGGGATAACGCACCACCCGAAAACAGATTTGCCAATCCAAGCAATCCAGTCTGAGTTTCAGAAAACAACTCTGCCAGACGCTCTGGATTTAAGCCCGGAACCGGGATATGCGCCCCAATCCGATATACAATCAAAGCAATCACTAAAAACTTAATGCGTTGCTTTAGTTCAGTCAGACCCGCCATATCCATCGGAAGCGACATACTTTTTAGTCCTCTATTCTGCCACCCGCAGCTTCAATCAAAGCGCGTGCGCCTGCTGTAACTTTAATCCCTTTAACTACATAAGCTCTAGCAATAGGGCCGCTCAACATGATTTTTGCAAATTGAACGTTGCTACGAAGAACCTGTGCTTGCTTCAAAGAAGTCAAATCCACAACTTCACCATCAACAAAAGCTAATTCACTGGTACGCACTTCAGCAGAAAGCAAAGCCTTCTGAGAGGTAAAACCAAATTTAGGCAAACGTCGTTGCAGCGGCATTTGACCGCCTTCAAATCCATGTAGCCCGGAAGAACCACCTGAACGGGTCTTCTGACCTTTATGACCTTTACCGCAAGTCTTACCCAAGCCACTACCTGGTCCACGACCAACGCGTGTCTTCTTAATCTTTGCGCCAGAGGTTATTGTGTTTAATCGCATGTTACATTCTCCTCAACGCTCACGAGATAGCGAATTTCGTTGATCATCCCCATATTTTCTGGGGTAGCTCGCACAAGAATACGCTGACGAATTTTTCTTAAGCCAATGCCTTTTGCACAAGCTTGATGTGACTGTTTACGGCCAGATAAACTTTTTTCCAAAGTAACTGCGACGTAAGCCGGGTTGCTATGCTTAGTCATGAGCGACTCCTAATACCTCAGCGACAGACTTACCGCGCTTTTCAGCCACTTGACGTGGTGATTGCATGGATTTCAAAGCTTTCATGGTCGCACGTACCACGTTCACTGGATTAGTCGAGCCATAACATTTAGCCAAAACGTTACCAATACCTGCTACTTCGAATACTGCACGCATCGCACCACCGGCAATAACACCGGTACCTTCAGAAGCTGGCTGCATGAATACACGAGTTGCACCATGGTTCGCGATGATTGTATGGTGCAAAGTTTTGCCCTTGCGCATACTGACTTGAAACAAATCGCGACGGGCTTCGTCTAACGCTTTACGGATTGCATCTGGCACTTCGCCCGCTTTACCGTGACCAACGCCAACCATACCCATTCCGTCACCGATCACTACATAGGCAGAAAAACCGAACTTACGTCCGCCCTTCACAACCTTTGCAGTTCGCTTAACGCAAATTACTTTCTCGGTATATTCGCCTTTAGCGCCGGCACCGCCACCACGACGATTGTCTCTATCACCACGGTTATCTCTATCCCGGTGACCTTCTCTTTTCATTTCTGTTGTCATGCTACAAGCACCCTATACCAGCAAACCGATTTCACGAGCGCCCTCTACCACTGCCTTAATACGGCCATGGTAATGGAAACCTGAACGATCACACGCTACTTGAGAACTAACTCCAGCAGCAATTGCACGCTCGGCAACCTTCTGCCCAACCCAACGAGCGACACCACTTTTATCAGCTTCAGGCAACGTTGCGTCACCGCGTAACTCTAAGGAGCTAGCAGTTGCAAGTACAAGACCGCCCATAGGGGATAAAAGGCTCGCATAAATGTGCTGATTACTACGATGCACAACAAGGCGATGTACGCCAGTCTCAATACCGAGCTGTCTAATCTTATGACGCGTCTTGGCTGCGCGACGCAATCTTGTTTCTTTCTTAATCTTCATTCGTTTGTCCACCACACTGCATTTCACCAGACTAAGGCCTGGACCTATTGCCCAGACTCAAAGAGTCGATTACTTCTTCTTCACTTCCTTCAAGACAATCTTACGACCATCGTAACGGATACCCTTGCCTTTATAAGCATCGGGCATACGATGGGCCTGAATCTCGGCGGCCGCTTGGCCGACGTGTTCACGATTAGCACCAGAAATTAGAATTTCTGTCTGCGCAGGCGTCTCGAGTTTTACGCCACTTCGTGCAACATAATGTTCAGGGTGAGATTTACCCAAAATCAAATCTACTTTGTATAAATCACCAAGTTTGCTGGCTTGTGCACGATAACCTACACCAACCAATAATAATTTGATGACATATCCTTCAGAAACACCCTTTACATGGTTCGCTAACAATGCGCGATACGTGCCATGCTGTGCTTTTGCATTTACCATTTGCGTGGAAACGCTGACCACTAATTGGTTTTCTTCTTGCGCAACTACAACACCTGTAGGTAATTGCTGAACTATTGCACCCTTTGGGCCTTTAATTTCAACACTATTTCCCTTCAGCGTGATGCTCACACCGTTAGGGATCACTACGGGCATGCGTCCGATCCGTGATGTTGTCGTTATAACCGTCGTCATAATCTCTGCCTCTATTTTCTTACGCCACGTAGCACAAAACTTCACCGCCAACACCAAGTTGACGCGCTTCACGTTCGGTCATAACACCGCGAGAAGTGGTGATAATCGCAATACCCAACCCATCCATTACTTGAGGAAGGTTTTCAGCACCGACATAGCATCGCAAGCCAGCTTTTGACACGCGATCGATACGTCGAATAACCGCTGCACCACGATAGTATTTCAGCTGGAGACGCAAAATATCTCTGGTTGAACCATTGCTGCACACGGAAAAGTCTTCAATATAACCTTCAGCGCGCAACACAGTTGCAATCGCCAAATTGATTTTCGAATTATACACATCAACCGTGGCATGGCGAACCTTCTGCGCATTGCGAATTCGGGTTAGCATGTCAGCAATCGTATCTTGCATACTCATTTACGTTTCTCCAATTACCAACTAGCCATAACGAGGCCAGGAATACAGCCTTCTAATGCCAGCTGACGTAGTTTATGTCGACCAAGGCCAAACTTACGATACACACCATGCGCGTTCCCCGTTAAGGCACAACGACGCGTTCTGCGTACAGAAGATGAATCTCGAGGCAATTTTTCCAATTGCGCCAAAATTTGATACTTTTTCTCTACACCAAGCTTTGGGTTCTTAAGATCTAGAACCAGTTCAGCTCGTAGCTTCTTTCGATTGGCGACCAATCGAGTTCGTTTCGTTTCTCTTCGGATCATACGTTGGCTTGACATAATGACTACCTTTTTCCTTCCTGCTGATCACGGAATGGGAAACCCATTGCCTTTAATAAAGTAAAGGCGTGAGCATCTTTGCCTGCTGTTGTAACAACAGTGATGTCCATACCCATAATCTTTTCAATTTTGTCGAATTCAATTTCAGGGAATATGATCTGCTCTTTAACGCCAAAACTGTAATTGCCACGACCATCAAATGACTTAGGATTTAAGCCACGAAAATCGCGAATACGAGGCAATGCCACAGTTAATAGACGATCCAAGAACTGATACATAGCTGCACCACGCAACGTAACCATGCAACCAATTGGCCAACCTTCACGGATACCAAAGCTTGCTTCTGATTTACGGGCATAGGTAACAACTGCGTGTTGACCAGCAATCAGTGACAACTCTTTTTGCACTTGCTGCATCAATTTTTTATCTTGAGCTGCTTTACCTGCGCCACAGTTGATGGTTACTTTAAGAATTTTAGGAACGGTCATCACATTGGAGCAACCCAGTTCTTTCGCTAATGCAGGCATAACCTTAGAGATGTACTCTTGGGCGATACGCGGCTTCGCTTGTACTTGCGCTTGACTAGACATCTATTGATTCCCCCGTGCCTTTAAAGTAGCGAACTTTGCGCCCATCTTCTAAGACTTTAATACCTACACGCCCAGCTTCACCTGCAGCGTTCACCAACATCACATTAGAACCGTGAATTGGCATTTCTTTAGAAATTAAACCACCTTCACGCCCCAAATTTGGGTTTGGCTTGGTATGACGCGTCACCACATTAATACCTTCAACCACATAAAAAAAACTCACTTGGGCACGATTGGGCACACCACGTTTCAGTACCTTGATCACTTTACCTAGTTTGTTTCT
>JAZKAM010000005.1:3678-4246 GCA_040389145.1 Pseudomonadota bacterium | reverse complement strand
TTTAAAAATACACTCTTGGCCGAAGGGACCATCTCTGAAGAAGACCTGAATTTATTTTCTGTGGTGAATACCCCTCAAGAAGTAACCTCTATCATTGAGACCCATTATAAAAAGCATCCGAAGTTTTGGGAAACCGGTGAACCCAATGTGCTCTAAACCATGCGCTTAGTACTGGGACTCCGATGACACCGCGCCAGTATCGCCTGTATCCATAGCACCATTAGGCGCCTCGATGGGATCCCAATAACCTGAAGCCTTTTTATCTGGCTCTATGGTGATCCAAACGCCATTTTGCCAATACCCTTCACCCTCAGCCTCAAGGTTAACCCACACACCATTTTGCCAATAGCCTTGGCCTTCAGGTGTCTGGCTATTCCATTCCATATCGATATTTTGACTGGGTACAATATTCGGATCGGCGCAGACAGTCATACTTGTCATAATAAGCGATACGATGAATAGCATTCGGCGGCATTGCAGCATGTGATCCACCCTCAACCTGAATACGTTCTATCCTCAGTATAGGCGATTAGGTATACAACTAGGGCTTTAGTGCGTCCCTTCGCGA
>JAZKAM010000005.1:0-3668 GCA_040389145.1 Pseudomonadota bacterium | reverse complement strand
AATAACATAAGATAAGCGTAAAATTTTACTCAGTACGCGACCAAGCATCGTTAAATCAGACACTTCCATGCGAATGCGCAAAGACACTTTACCATCGGTCAAATCCTGAGATTGCAATGCGGTAAATCGAACTTTTTCCTGTGTCAAAATGCCACTAATATCCGGCAAGAGCCCCGCATGCTCTGAAGCAA
Organism: Pseudomonadota bacterium; assembly: GCA_040389145.1. GTDB lineage: Bacteria > Pseudomonadota > Gammaproteobacteria > Berkiellales > Berkiellaceae > JAZKAM01. The sequence continues at coordinate 3,477 of JAZKAM010000005.1, read as the reverse complement.
TAACGCCTACGTCTACTGGGTAAACATAACGGCTCAAAGAACCCCAGTCCACGGGCAATGTACGTTCTTCACGAACGGCTGCGTCTAATCCAGCCAATATCACGCAGTCTTGTCTATGCACGGTCATGCCACGTCCTGTCGTCACATAACCGATGATGGGGTCGCCTGGAACGGGATAACAACAGTGTGCGAAATGGCACAACAAATTGCCGATACCTTGCACTTCCACATCAGAGCCCAAACGTTGATGTTTGAACGTCGCCGCTTGCATCACCGGCTTACTGGGTTCAACCACATGACTATTGGGCATCGCGGACAGTACCTGCGCAACACGCAACTCTTGTCGCGCCAGCGCCTCTAACACATCTTCAAACCGTTTATAGTGCAGTGCTTTTGCAATAGCATCCGGATCCAACCGGGTAATGCCTAAACGTTTACATTCTTTATCCAGTAATGCACGCCCTGCGCTGATCAGATCGCTGTTTTCTTGCTGGCGAAACCATTGCAACACACGCGCTTTGGCTTTAGAGCTTTTTAAATAGCCTAAATGCGGGTTAAGCCAATCACGGCTGGGTCTAATGTGGTTACCCGGCAAAATCTCAATTTGATCGCCGGAACACAGACGATAATGCAGTGGTACAATTGCCCCATTCACTTTGGCACCGCGACATCGATGCCCTAGCTCGGTGTGGACTTGGTATGCAAAGTCTAAAACTGTCGCACCAATAGGCAAATCCAGTACTTCGCCTTTAGGGGTGAAGACATACACGCGGTCATCAAAAATTTCCGCGCGTTCGGATTCTAAATGTTCACCGGACTCTGCATCCGCCACTTGGTCTTGCCAGTCTAAAATTTGTCTTAAAGTCGCCAATCGGCTTTGATAGCTTGCATCATGCTGTAGTTGTTCTTTATATAACCAATGCGCTGCAACACCCAGCTCTGCTTCTTTATGCATTTGATAGGTGCGAATTTGAATTTCAATGGGTTTTTGATCTTCTCCAACAACCGCTGTATGCAAAGAACGGTAACCATTTCCTTTTGGACTTGCTACATAGTCATCAAATTCTTGAGGGATATACGGCCATAAACCATGAACCAAACCTAACACGGCATAGCAATCTTTCAGATCGTTCACCAAAATACGGATGGCACGTACGTCATATACATCACCAAAGCCAATATTTTTTCGTTTCATTTTACGCCAAATGCTGTAGATATGCTTGGCACGCCCATGCACTTCCGCTTCAATATTATGTACCGCTAGGCAATCTTGTATTTTATGTACAACATGAGCAATGTAAGCCTCCCGATCGCTCCGCTTCTCGTCCAGCAAGCGCGCAATATAGTGGTAGGAGTCTAGCTCCAAACACCGAAAGGTAAAATCTTCCAGTTCCCATTTAATTTGTCCAATACCCAAACGGTTTGCAAGCGGCGCATAGATTTCTCGAGTTTCCTCAGCCAAAATGCGCATTTCGGGAGATTGAATAGAGGTGGCACGCAATAGAAAAACTTGCTCAGACAACCGTATCAAGACAACGCGCACATCTTCGACCAGTGCCAATAACATCCGACGCAAATTATCGCGTCGTTGCGCACTTTTTTGCACGGTGATGTCACGTGTACTCAAGGGCAATGCATGCAAACGAAGCATGCCTTCAATCAAACCTTCTACATTGGCTTCGACCGCTTCTTTGACTTGCGCCATGGTGATCGCACCAAAGCGAACACTGGGGTATAAAACGGTTGCAATGAGCGTATCGATATCGGGCTGCAGCGATAGCAGTATCTCTGCCATAACCAGCCCGTAACGGTACAATGAGAGCGGGTAAGGCTCAACAATATGACTGCCATACTTTAATGTCAGCAAAGTCGCTTGTCGCAAACAGTTTTTCTTTTCATCGCTATAAGCTTCAGCAGCGTGTTTCAGCCAAAACTCTAAATCGACAGATCCGTCGTCACGTATCGGTAAATCGTCTCGTACTTTGACCATAATGCATCCCTAGCCATTCGCCTCGAGCAGAGCCATGGCTTCGCTGTGCCCCGTGTGCGGGAACATGTCCATTAACCCCAATGCCTTCAAACGATATCCGTGATTTTTAACCAAAAACGCCAAGTCCCGGACCAATGTGGTCGGGTTACAGGACACATAGACGATGTTTTTTGGCCGCCACTGTACTATAGTCGGTAATACCTCAAATGCGCCACTGCGCGGTGGGTCAAGCAACACTTTATCGTACGGCCCTTTTACCCAGCGATCCGTGGGTAATGGTTGGAATAAATTAGCCGCCACTGCACGCACGTTGGTTAGGCTGTTGAGCGCAGCATTTTGCATGACACGTTTTGTCATAGCCGCATCACCTTCCACACCCAATACTTCAGCTGCTTTTTGCGCCAAGGGCAAGGTAAAGTTACCAACGCCACAAAATAAGTCTACCACACGATCAGCTGGAGCAATCGCCAGCAAATCCAATGCTTGCGCCACCATTTTTTCGTTGAGTGCCAAATGAATTTGTGTAAAATCCAGTGGGTGAAAATTGAGGGTTAACCCAAGCACTTGATAAGACAAATCAAACGGCAAAGTAGGATCTAAAGCCACTACCGACTCATAACCTTTACTTTGTCCATACAAACGAACCGCATGGGTACGCGAAAATTCTTGTAACTTGAGTAAATCTTCTGTCGTAAAAGGTTCTAAATGTCGTAATACCAAAGCGGGCGTATCCTGTCCACCATAAGCCATTTCAATTTGTGGAATCGATTCTCGGTTGGACAAGGTAGACAACACCGGTGACAATGCGAATAAGGGTTCAACTAAAGCAGGATGTAAAATACTGCAGGTCGTACTGTTCGTTACTTTATTGCCATGAGCTTCCCTAAAACCCATAAACATGCGCGCCTGATTGCGGTGCCATCGTAATCCCATACGCGCGCGGTGGCGGTAGCCCCAAGGCGCGCCAACCAATGCCGGCAAACGCCGCTCAGGCTCTACCCCTACCACATGCTGACACAAAGAAAACAATGCTGCTTCCTTGTGGGCCACCTGCCGCGCATGGTCCCAGTGTTGTAGACTGCAACCACCACATACCCCAAAATGCGGGCATGCTGGGGTAACACGTTCTGCACTCGCCGTCTTAACCGCTGTACACAGCCCTTCTTGAATACCTCTGTGCCGCTCTATAATACGGGCTTCCACGGTTTCACCTGGCAAAGCGCCCGTAATAAACGTGGGGAAACCCTGCACATGCGCCATGCCTCGGCCTTCTTGTGATAATTTTTCAATGGTGGTTTCAACATTATAGGGCTTCATTTTTGGGCTACTGCAATCAAGAAAAACAGCCAATATGGTACACCACAGCCGCAAAAAACCCTAAGAAATGACCTTAAAATGGTCGAAAAACAGTGCCAAACGTGTATTAGCACGCACACAAAGGGCTGTTATCAGGGAAATAGACCTAAAAATCGCCTATTTTGGGACGG
>JAZKAM010000004.1:11860-14777 GCA_040389145.1 Pseudomonadota bacterium | reverse complement strand
GTTGTGATTGTACACCGAGCCTTGTTAGAGCAAGCAGTAGCGCCAACACCCAGCATCATGTCTTACGCTAAGTACGCCACTACCCGTTCACTGTACAACACGCCTAATATCTTTAGTTGGTACGTGTTGTATCTCATGCTGCAATGGATTCAACAACAAGGCGGTATTGCCCCGTTGGCTATGCGCCAAAGCCAGAAGGCGGCTATGGTATATCGCTGCCTTGATCAATATTCTGATTTCTATATCCATAATGTTCCCTTCGCTTACCGTTCACGTGTAAATATGTCTTTTCGATTGGCGCGTGCTGAACTAGAACCAATTTTTCTAAAAGAAGCACAATTAGCTGGGTTATGGCATTTGCGGGGCCATGTTGCTCTAGGCGGCTTACGTGCCAGTGTGTATTTAGGCATGCCTGAAGAAGGTGTGCAGGCACTGGTCGCTTTTATGGAGGCGTTTGCACAACGATATGCTTAAGCAAGAGCGTTGGGTAGTGCAGGGGGTTGCTTCACTAAGACCATTAGATGTGTCTGTGCCAGGTGATAAATCGATTTCCCATCGCGCGCTGATTTTCGCTGCCTTAGCCGACGGCATCACACACCTATCTGGCGTGTTAGAGAGCGAAGACTGCTTACACACCGTTGCGGCGTTACGTCAGCTGGGCGTATCCATTACTGTAAGTAGCGCAGGTAATTATACAATCCAAGGGCGTGGTGTGGGTGCTTGGGTAATACCAGCAGGTGTCCACACGATTGATTGTGGTAACAGTGGCACATTAATGCGCCTCCTGTGCGGATTGTTGGCTGGGCAGCCAGGTCAATTTTGTTTGGTAGGGGATACTTCACTAAGTAAGCGACCTATGGATCGTGTTGCGAATTTGCTGGCGCCTATGGGCGCACAGATTCGCACCACGGAAGGACACGCGCCGGTGTGGATTGAAGGGAGCGCTTTAACGTCTGCGGATATTACTTTATCCATTCCTAGCGCCCAGCTAAAAACCGCTGTCTTGCTGGCTGCTCTCAGGGCGCCGGGGGTGACCACATTGCGTGGTGCATTGGCGACCCGTGACCATAGCGAACGTTGGTTGCAGTATATTGGGTACCCCATTACCTATGACCAGGCGCAATTAAGTATGACAGGATGCGTTTCATTTCAGGCGCGTGATATGGCTATTCCTGGTGACTTTTCACACGCTGCCTTTTTAATGGTCGCAGCAGCATTAACCAGTGGCACCCATTTAACCATTCGTGGCGTAGGTGTGAATCCTTATCGTACGGGTTTGATTGTTGCGCTGAAATCGATGGGTGCGATGGTTACCTGTGAAAATGAAGCTGATTGGGGTGCTGAGCCTGTCGCAACGATACGTGTCACGGGAGGTGCGCCCTTGAAAGGTGTGGTCGTGCCACCTGAATGGGTTTCCAATTTAATTGATGAATTGCCCGTATTTGCCATTGCTGCGGCAGCAGCCGAGGGGCGTACCGTGGTGACTGAAGCAGTAGAGCTTCGTGTCAAAGAAAGCGATCGGATTGTCGCCTTGGTGCGTTTATTAAAGAATTTGGGGATACAGGCAGTTGAGACTGCGGCAGGTTTTGAAGTGATAGGCGGCGGTGGCTTTAGGTCAGGTACAGTAGATAGCCTAGGCGATCACCGTATCGCGATGTCTGCGGTTGTAGCTGCTCAAGTAGGACAAATACGTGTTCGGGTAAATAATGTGGCCTGTGTGGCTACCTCTTTTCCCGACTTTAGAGACATCCTAGATCAATGGGGTGTTGTTTTTTCAGAGGAGAACAGTCGGTGCAACATATCCCAGTAATTGCTATTGATGGCCCAAGTGGTACGGGAAAAGGTACCTTATCCCACTTGTTGGCGCAGCGGTTGGGTTGGCACGAGTTGGATAGTGGGGCGCTCTACCGCATTGTCGCCCTGGCAGCGCTGCGCCAACATATTGCCGTTGATAATGTGCCTGCGCTTCTGGCTTTGACAGACACCTTGAATCCGCATTTTGAGGGCGGAGAAGTATATTGTTTAGGCGAAAAAGTAACACGAGACATCCGTACAGAGGCCTGCAGCCAAGCAGCGTCACAAATCGCCAAATGGCCTGAGCTCCGTGCCGCCCTGATTGGCTGGCAATTGCGTTTTCGACAGTCACCTGGCTTGGTTGCTGATGGACGGGATATGGGCACCGTTGTGTTTCCCGATGCAGACTTGAAATTCTTTATTGAGGCGACCGTCCAAATTAGGGCAGAAAGACGACTAAAACAGTTGCAAGGCATGGGCATGGATGCTAATCTTGGCGAGCTCATGGCTGAATTGAATGAGCGTGATGCACGTGACCGCCAAAGGGCAGTGTCACCTCTGATTCCCGCTGAAGATGCCATGATTGTAGATACATCGAATCGTTCTGTCTCTGACGTATTTGAGCTGGTGTGGGCGGTGGTCTCTAAACATTTTGGGCGTGTGTAATCCGCTAAGGGTTATGCGCAAGGTAAACGAGTATGTGAAGCTGCTAAGGCTGAACATCAAACAAATGGTACGATAATGACTGAAACTTTCCGCGAATTATTTGAAAAAAGCCTTTCCTCCATTGATATGCGTCCAGGCGCAGTATTTGATGGCGTTGTATTGTCTATCAACAAAAATACAGGCTATGTTGTCGTTGACACCCCTTTAAAATCTGAAGGCTATGTCAAACTTGAAGAATTCCTCGATGCTGAAGGCAACCTTGAAATTGCTGTTGGCGATAAAGTACCCGTAGTACTTGAAGCGGTTGAAGATGGCTGGGGCGAAACCCGCTTATCCCGCTTACGCGCAAAACGCAAAGAAACTTGGCACGTATTGGAAAGCGCCTTCACCAAAGGTGAAGTTATTATGGGCGTAATTCACGGTAAAGTTAAAGGCGGTTTCACTGTGGATATCAATG
>JAZKAM010000004.1:11457-11814 GCA_040389145.1 Pseudomonadota bacterium | reverse complement strand
TCCTTGGTCGATGTACGACCTGTTCGTGATACCACCCATTTGGAAGGCCGCGTATTGCCATTCAAAGTAATCAAATTAGATCCTGCACGTAACAACGTTGTTGTTTCCCGTCGTATGGTCGTTGAATCTGAAAACACTGCAGAACGCGATGCACTGATGTCCAACTTACAAGAAGGTCATTTGGTTCGTGGCGTGGTCAAGAACTTGACCGACTACGGTGCATTTGTTGACTTAGGCGGCGTTGATGGTCTACTCCACATTACCGACATTTCTTGGAAGCGTGTTAAGCATCCAAGCGAAGCATTGACCGTTGGTCAAGAGCTTGAAGTGAAAGTATTGCGCTTCGACAAAGACCGT
>JAZKAM010000004.1:9973-11447 GCA_040389145.1 Pseudomonadota bacterium | reverse complement strand
TATGCGTGTTTCTTTGGGCTTGAAACAATTGGGCGACGATCCATGGGTTGGCGTAGCAAAACGGTACCCTGTTGGTGCACGTTATTCCGGTAAAGTAACCAATATTGCTGACTACGGTTGCTTCGTTGAACTAGAGCCAGGTATTGAAGGTTTGGTTCACGTATCCGAAATGGATTGGACGAACCGCAATATCCACCCAAGCAAAGTGGTTCAATTAGGCGAAACACTTGATGTGATGGTATTGGATATCGATGAAGAACGTCGTCGTATTTCTTTAGGCCTCAAACAATGCATGGATAGCCCATGGCAAGCATTTGCGGCAAAGCATAACAAAGGCGAACGTATCGTTGGTAAAATCAAATCCATTACTGACTTCGGCCTCTTTGTTGGCTTAGAAGGCGGTATCGATGGTTTGGTTCACTTGTCCGATATTTCCTGGAGCCTATCCAGTGAAGAAGCCGTACGTTTGTACAGCAAAGGTCAAGAAATCGAAGCCGTTGTATTGGCAGTTGATCCAGAACGTGAACGTATTTCCTTGGGCATCAAACAGTTGGATTCCGATCCTTACGCAAAGTTTTTGGGTGAAAATCCTAAAGGCAGCGTAGTGACTGGGACCGTTACTGAAGTTGACGCAAAGGGCGCTACCATTATGTTAGCTGAAGGTATTGAAGCGCATATTCGTGCTGCTGATTTGGGCCGTGGTCGCGTAGAAGATGCGCGTACTGCAGTGCAAGTAGGCGAAGAAATTGAAGCGAAGATCATCAACATTGACCGTAAAACCCGTCAGATTTCCTTGTCTGTTCGTGCAAAAGAGCATGAAGAAGACGCGGAAGCAGTACGTGATTACTCTCGTGGCGGTTCTAAAGCTGATGATGCAGTCGTCAATACCACTTTGGGTGATTTGCTCAAACGTCGTTTGGATGGCGAAGAAGCTTAATCCTTCCTGTACGTACTTTCTAAAGAAAACGGGCGGTTTTTTAACCGCCCGTTTTCTTTATGGGCTTTCACAAGCTAAAATGTGAAGTAGGGACGTTTTTACAGGAAAAACCATGCACCTCATTAAATGGCTGCTGGGCCTTGCATTATTGGTGCTGATTGCCTCTTTTACAGCGCTGAACGCTAAGTCAGTTTCTTTTCATTACCTGCTCGGTCAACGTAGCATTCCTTTGGTCGTACTTATTTTTCTGGCCTTTATTTGCGGCTTGTTGGCGATGTTATTATGGATCGGACCAGCGTGGTTGCGTTGCCGTTGGAAGGCTAATTCCTTACAAAATCATTTGATTCAAAGAGAACAAGAGCTTTTCTTGCTCAAAGGACCTGGCAATCCCCCCAGAAATTTACCGTAGGCCGAACTTGCGATTATAGCCGTTTGGATTTAAGCTGATCCGTGTAATGGCTGTTGGCCAGTAATCAAAGATGGAACCAATTTCGGTGAGGGAAATAATGAACACTCGACCAAAGCTATTTCTGGCGT
>JAZKAM010000004.1:0-9963 GCA_040389145.1 Pseudomonadota bacterium | reverse complement strand
ACCGAGGGCGGTGAAGACCGCCGCCATGCCCGTATTCTATTAAAAGAATTGAAGCCCAATACCTGTGGGGTAAAAATCGGTAAGCAGATGTTTACCGCTTATGGTCCTGACTGGGTGCGTGAAGTACAGGAGCAAGGTTTTCCTGTTTTTTTAGATTTGAAGTTTCATGATATCCCAAACACCGTTGCACAAGCCGTAACAGCTGCAGCAAACTTGGGCGTCTCTATTGTGAATGTTCATGCGTCGGGTGGTTTGAACATGATGAATGCCGCCAAAGAAGCATTGTCACGCACAGAGAATAAACCTTGGCTGATTGGTGTAACTGTATTAACCAGCATGCAAGACAGCGATTTACAACAAATCGGTGTTCCGGGTACTGTGCGGGCCCAAGCACAGCGTTTGGCTGAACTGTGTCACTTGGCACAGCTAGATGGTGTTGTATGTTCTGCATATGAAGCATCAACCATTAAGGCCGAATTCCCTGACCTAAAATGCATTTGTCCGGGAATCCGTTTACCGGAACAGAAGTTGGATGATCAAAACCGGGTTGCCTCACCATCAGAAGCCTTAGCGCTTGGTGCTGACATTTTGGTGATGGGACGGAGCATCTGGCAATCCAAAAACCCTATTGAGCAGTTGCATCAGGTCATTGCGGATATTGGTTAATGCACAGCTCATTACTGTACCTTTTTGCTGCGACGTTTGTCGCAGTAGGGGTGCTACGTCGATACGCCACGCAGCTGGGCTTATTAGATATTCCGTGCGCGCGCTCTAGTCACACACAAATCACCCCGCGTGGCGGCGGTGGTGCCTTTGTGGCTGCGTTACTCGTTTGGGCGCTATTTCAACCACACAGCCATTTTTTCCCTGCTTTTTGGTTTGGCGGATTGCCTGCTGCATTAATGATTGCTCTGGTGGGGTTGTGGGATGACTATCGCAGTTTGTCCGCGCGGGTACGACTGTTGGTGCAATGTCTCGCTGTAGGCTGGGCATTATACGCGCTACACGGTTATTGGCCTGAAACTTGGATGTATGTGCCTATACTCTTTGTGCTACCGTTTTGGTGGATTGGTGGTGTTTGGTGTACCAATCTCTTCAACTTTATGGATGGCACGGATGGTTTTTCTGCGTCGGAAGCCATAACAGTCTTCGGGTTTGCAGCATTCTTGTTTGCACAAGTTGGCGCATTGGACATGATGTGGTGGTGCTTGGCGGTTGTGAGTAGTGTGGGCGCTTTTTTTCTATGGAATTTCCCACGTGCAAAAATTTTTATGGGCGATGCGGGTAGTGGATTTTTAGGCTTTATGATTGCCTGGGTAGCGCTCGTGATGCAATGTATCTACGACATCCCTATGGCATTGCTGGGCATGGTACATGGCATATTTTGCTTTGATGCGACTGTCACATTGATTCGCAGGTACTTGGCCGGTGAACGGGTAATGGAAGCGCATCGTAAACATGCGTTTCAACGTTTAAACATTTACGGCTGGTCACACCGAAAAATACTGTACGCCAAGTGCTTGCTCAATAGTCTATTGGTAGGTTTGTGCTTATGGACGTGGTTCCATATGGATCACATTTGGATTACCTTGGCCTTAGAATTGGCGTTATTGGTTGGTGCGTATCGTTGGATTGAGCGTAAACAACCCATGTTTTATTGAGTGACGTCCAAACCATCCATTTGCACTGGATGATTTGACTAACAACCATTCATTGGCAGCGGATGGTTTGTGAGCTAACCTTCCATTTATCATGGAGGTCTATATGGCTATATCACCCGATTTGCTGAAACGTATCATTTTGGATCAACGCGAGTATCTGCGCTGGCCAAACATGTATATGCATCGAACTGTAGAAAAAAAGCTACATCGTCTTAGTCAAAATAAAGAAATTATAGTTTTGTCAGGGATCAGACGATGCGGGAAATCAGTTCTGCTAGAGCACGTTAGAAGGATTCATGGAAGTGGAAATGATTTTTATTTTAACTTCGAAGACGAAAGACTGGTTAACTTCAGTGTAGAGGACTTTGATGTCTTACATCAAACGCTGATCTCACTGTATGGTGTGCAGAATAATTTTTATTTTGATGAGATTCAAAATATACCCGGGTGGGAATTATTTGTTCGACGCATGTACGATAGTGGGTTTAAGATATATATCACTGGTTCAAATGCGAATTTATTTAGTGAAGAGTTGGGGGCAAGATTAACAGGTAGGTATATATCATTGGATATTTATCCGATCTCGTTTGCTGAGTTTTCACAAAATATTGTCCCATTAAATCAAACTGATTTTAGCACAACAGAAGTCGGGACGCTAAAAGAGCAGTATTATAAATACGTGCAGCTTGGTGGAATTCCAGCGTATATATCAAACACAGATCCAGAATACTTGCATTCTTTATTCGACAGTATACTTTATAGAGATATAATAGCTAGATACAAAGTAGGTAATCCAGAAGCATTAAAGAAATTAATTTTTTTCTTGGCAAGCAATTGTAGCAAAGAGGCCACCTTATCTAAGCTTCTTGGTATGATAAATAATAACGGTAAAATTATTAAAAGTAATACGACAATTTCTGATTACTGTAGTTACATTGAAAATAGTTTTATGTGTTTTTTGTTAATCGGTATGATGACAATCTAAAGGCACAACAGCAGGCTCCAAGGAAAGTATATTTTGTTGATCATGCTTTTGCTAAGATGTTGTGGTTTAGAACCAGTGAAGATCATGATCGTACATTAGAGAATATTGTTTTTGTTGAATTAAAACGTAGAGGGTATGAAATATTTTATTACAGTGGTTCTAAAGAATGTGATTTTGTAATAAGAGAAGGGGCCCACACCCAACAAGTCATTCAGGTTTGTCTTGCATTAGATGATCCATCGACTAAATCACGGGAAGTAACTGGTTTGGTAGAAGCGATGGATAAATTTTCTTTGTCTGAAGGGCTAATTATCACTGAGCATGAAGAAGGTGAGGAGCTTTTTGAAAGCAATGGAAAAACGTATCACATTGTTATTAAACCAATTTGGAAATGGTTGAGGGTATTTTATAGTCAATGAATTTTTATCAGTGAAAATCCTCATTGTTCCTCGCTGTAGCGTGTTCGGAACAATGAGGGATAAAAGTTATTTTTTAGGTGCTGGCTTTTTGAAATGATATCCGACGCTAACTATGCCAGATACTGACGTGAGCTTGGTTGAAAGAGAGGTGTAGTTGGCGCCAATGAAGCTCTTTGTATGGGTGTTATATTGAACGAGTTGTCCTTCAGTTTGAAAATAGAAGTTATTGTGGACGAAAGTTTTTAGACCAACGCCATAACCAACACCACCAACTCGACTACTTTCTGAATAGGGCACGCTTCCTGCTAAGACTAATACCTGATTGCCATCGGTGTTTTTTAGGACAGTAGAGTGGTAGCCAACTTTTACAAAAGCAGCTGTCGTTGGGTTGATGACATAGGTTGGTTGCGTATAGATGGAATAGTGACCATGAGATGAGACATCATTTCGATAGGTGGTGCCCTCTTGAATACCTGTCGTGGAACCATTGTCGTTATCGCCAAAGTCGTAACTAGCACCCAAGCCAATTAAAAATTGGGGGCGTGCGATCGTAGCAAATCCAACATCGATTAATTTTGGCGTATTTGTGTTACCCATCAAGTATATTTGTGTTATCCCGCTATTATTAGGGCTATAAAAGCTATCTGCTTTCGATGCGGTAGCACCTGATCCTATGGATGCAGAAAATCCAGAAAAATCAGTGACTTCGGCAAAGACAGGTGATACGACCATAGATAAAAATAGAGCAGTGGTTATTGCAGTAAGTTTCATGGCTTATACTTCCTTATACAAATGCTTGTACGATTATTATAGTCTGGCTCACCCATCTTACAAGCGTTGCATTGGAGGCTAAGACTGTTTTTAGAAAACCTTAAGGTTGTTAGTTGATGTCCGTATCGCCATTTACGTTGAGACGAATGACATCGTATAATCATTAAACTGCGAGTCTATGGAATCAAACATTAAATGGAGTTTTAAATGAAATTACTTATATCATCATCAATTTTCTTATTTTCTCTAACATCCGCAGTTTTCGCAAACAATATCACAGTAAAACCTGAGACTGTCACCGATTCTGGAAAGTTTTATGTTGGTGTTTTTGGTGGACTTAGCGCATCCAATAATTTCAACGGCAGCCAGTATGGTACCGTTTTTTTTATTGAAGGCGAGGGTGGGCCTTTATCAGTCAATGCTTTTGGTAAAATAAATAATCAAAATTCATCATTGTTCGGCGCACAGCTTGGATATCAGACACAAGGAAAATCACTCAATTGCTCCTCATGGACATTGGGGTCTGCTGCTGAGTTGGAAGGATATACTATAAACAAATCTTCATTTGACGGAGATCTAAGCAATAATATAGAGCGAATTCCTGAACATGAGTTTGTGGTTTCATATCCAATGAGAAGAACTGTTTTCCTTACGAATGCTGTTTTAAATTTTAACAACCCTCGCTTTCAATTCCACCCCTATATTGGTCTTGGTGTTGGTAGTACAGTTGTAAAAATATCAGGTGCAAGTTCTACGCAAATAAGTCCAGCTGAAGAGGGCGTGAATCACTATAATACAAATACTGGCGATACTAATTCGACCTTCGCCGGACAAGCAAAACTAGGCTTAAGCTATGATATTAATAAATATGTAAGTTTTTTTGCTGATTACAGATGGTTGTATTTGGCAAATACCCATTTTGTTTTTGGCTCAACAGTTATTCCAGATCATGCGGAAACAACTAGTTGGCAAGTGGGTCTAGATGCCCAAAAATATAATGTAGGGAATATCGGAGTAAGATTTAGTTGGTAGGCAATGAGCATCCTCTTTGCTATCGATGGTAAAGAGGATGCTTGTTAGTTACATTTTATACTTGAGTCGACGACCTCATTTAACTTCGTTCTGAATTCTCTGTGCTAAATCCTTTGGGGCTCTGAATACAAATCCTTTACCTCTTTTTTCTTTTGTCAAAAATAGGAACTTATCGGATAATTGTGATAAGTCCAATCGAGCTGTATCGTATGCAATCCCATGGCTATTTTTATGCTCTACTATTGTATAAGAATGACCAGGGTGTTTTATGGCGTGTTTTAATATTGCTAATTGACGATAATTTAGCTCGTCACTTAGTTCTTTGGTTGACAAAAACAACGCTTCTGATGATTCAATTTCTTTTTTCTTTTTTTCTATGTATTCATATAAGTCATTAATTGCTTGCTGAATAATTTGAAGTTGATGTTCGATAAAATAAGTTAAGTCATTCTCATCTATTTCAGTATGCAGGAATGCCATCCCATATTTAACAGGTGCCTTTTTAATTATTTTTGAAACCGATATATATTCCATCAAGAAATAATTTTGTTTTGCAATACTCCAGTAAAACAAAGTTCTTGCTGTTCTGCCATTTCCGTCTATAAATGGATGTTCATAGCCAAGCAGAAAATGTAAAATTATTGATTTTACAATTGGATGTATAAAGGTGTCTGCGGTAGAGTCATTGAAAAAAGCACATAAATCGTTCATTCTGTCTGGAAGGTGCGTAGCTGAAGGTGGGACATGAAGAACATCCCCTAGATGGCTCACAACTTTAATATCTTCATTTTTTGTCCTAAAACAGCCGGCGTGATCTTTGTCTTCCAAAGTGTTTTCTGTTAAAATCTTTTGTAATTCTAAAAGAAAATATGGCGTGAGCTTCTCTTCCTTGTGCTCTCTAATAAATTGCATAGCAAGATAATTGTTGTAGATCATTTGTTCATGTTTGTTGGAAGGTTTTCTATTCTGCCTGAGCATTTCTTTTGCTACCACCCATGTGGTTGATGCACCTTCCAGTTGGCTTGAATTGATCGATTCTTCTATTAATGATCGTGTTAAGTATGTATTTTTCATTTGTGAATTTAAAGTGGCCTGTTGGGATCCAACAAAACCAGATTCATTCTGGTCTAGCCAGTGAAGTGTGCTCATTATTTTATCTGTATATAAAAATACAAATGGTTTTCCATCTGGATCTTTTATTTTTATATCTTTATACATCTGTCTGCGCGCATGTTTTATCCCTGCCCACCATTGTTCAGAGGTTAATCCCTCAGGTGGAGGAAGAAATCGAAGTTTGTCCCAATGTAAGTAGCGACCTTTAGCATCAGTGATACTCACTTTGCCTGGATACATCTTTCCTTCCGCTAGAAGGCTGCTTATTATGGAGTCAATATTTGGGAGGTGAACTGGTATCTTCATCGTAATACTTCTCCATAGATGTATGTACACTTGGTTGATTACCGATTTGCTACCGGAATTCAAAAATCGGTACTATCAGTATAGCTCGCTTATTACCGATTTTCTACCGATTTTTTATTATCGGTAGCAAGTATACCAAGGCGTGAAGCATCACGCCGATCGCATTGTCGAGTATTTGTTCGGAAGGTCTGTGATGACAGTCTCGATTCGTTATTAGTTGTTAGCGAAAACAAATAAGACCCTGAAATTAGACCCTCTAATTTCTCCTTCAGTTAGAAAGGCTTTAGAGAGGAGTTGGGGGTCTTTCTGACGAAATTGAATGGCACATGATTATATTTAACCTGTATCCACACGGTAATACGGCTAGGCAGCCTGCCTAGCCATCGTGCCTTGAGCATTAAAGTCTTATATTTCGTTAATTTCATATAATTCGTTTATTTCGAATATGTGCTATACTTGGTCAGGAAAGAGTGCAATTGTAGATAAAAGGGGAGGAATCATGGCTAGGGCCTTGAAAAGAAGTGAGTCGCATATTCCTAATGAGAAAGACATTGAGATGGCTAAAGCATCAAGCCCTGTTTTATTTGAGTTTCTGCATATACAATCCAAGCGTAAGGTCATTAATTGTCACTTATCAAGTGACAATCAAAATCTGGATATTCTTCTTTCTGACAGTGCAATGAAACTTCTTTCTGATATATTACATCAGTTTTCTAAAGGGAATTCAGTAAAAATAATCCCTGTAAATTCAGAGGTTACCACACAAGAAGCTGCAGATCTGTTAAACGTGTCTAGACCATTTATTATTGGATTATTAGAGGCTGGTAAAATTTCGTACAAAATGGTTGGGACAAGGAGAAAAGTCCTGATAGACGATTTAATGGCCTATAAAGAATCTATGTACCATGCGAGATTAAAAACTTTGGATGATTTAACTAAAGATGCACAGGATTTAGATATGGGATATTAAATTATGGAAGAAAATCTCGTCATGATCTACGGTGCTTGTGTTTTATTTTAGATAGGAGTTTAACCGTTTTAGGTATTACAGTCTCATTAGGTGTTCAGGATATGGACTTGAACACCTAAAACATCTGAGACAGAGAAGCATCTGTGATTACCGCTTTGCTTTGCCATCCATACGTTCACGATGCTGTGCTGGCGAAGAGGTTGCAGACGAGCTTCCATGATTTGCATGTGCAGCAGCGTGCCGGACGGCCGCTGGAGACGGGCTACGTGCCGACTCAGAATGCTGTTGCGCAGGACCCGCATAACTTGTCGTTGAAACATCCGATGATTTATATTTATAAACAATACTCGTACGAGAAAACAGCTTAAAAGGACTCGTCACAATGGCCCATGCAGCACGGAGGGCTTCACTGGTCACTGCAAGTGCCAAGAAAATGCTAAAAGCAACGGGCGCAGCAATTAATGAAACTAAGCCTTTTGGTGCTGCCTTAAGCACTTTCAAAAATGAATTTTTCTCTGCAGCGGGCCAGGAAAACCATGCTGCTGTTCTTGCCAGCTCCACGGTAAAATCTAAATACCCTGAAAGTCTTTGAATCAGGGTTCCTGGAAAAACAAGAACCGATAATGACCATGCCACTGTTGGAAGCCCATATTCGCCTACGGGAACATCATTAAAGTATTTTCTTTGGTACATTTCACATTCCTCTGAATGATAGTATATGCATGTATAATTGGTTGATTGTACTTAATTATACAACATAATTACCAAAGGAAAGGTGCATCGATTAACTTCGCATCAGTTTACCTTTATAAGGCTCATTTAACATGGAAGCGGCTTTCAATTCAGGTAAGCGCGTACCAGATTCTGTCATACAAACACGAATCGCGAGGAATGTTTGAGTGGGCTTAGATCAGAGCTGGGCGCTGGAATTTTAGTTTTCCATAGCTCTATTGTCGTATTCCGATATTGAATCCAATTGTCTTGATAGCAGTCGAGATGTGATTCGCCAACTATTGCGGAAAAATTCAAGATTCAGAGGATATCAATGTCGAAGGCTCCGGTGGGGGCCAGATTTGGATGAAGACAGTTAAATTATCAGCTTTGTTCCATGAATATTGCAATGAGATCTTACTGTAGCTGGTTACTCGAGGTTTGCTCTGCGCTTACGAAAAATTCATTAAACAAGGTTAGTATGTATAATAGTTAAATATCTTGATAAGATGAGAGGGTCTGAACGTGTTTAACCTAATTAAATCCATAGCAATTATTATTTTTATGATTTTGTTACAGTTATCAATATATAATTTACTTTTAAAGCCAATCATTACTACTTGGGGTGCTTCTGAAAAAGAGGTGTCGATGCCAATGGTCGGAGATGAGAAATCGCTAACGATCACTTCTACTCGTGCAATTTTGATCGATGCACCAAAATCTGACGTTTGGAAATGGTTGATGCAATTAGGCGCTGATCGAAATGGTTTTTATAGCTACCCCTTTATTGAAAAATCGATGGGTTATAAAAACCGCAACCTTAACTTGATTAAACCTGAATTTAATGATTTAAAGGTCGGCGATGTTGTTCGCGGCTCAATCGATGAAAAAAGTAGTATCATTCCTTACAATTTTCGGGTGATTTATTGTAAATCAGATGAAGCATTTGTATTAGATAACTGGGGGACATTTTTACTAGAGAAAATAAATGATCAACAAACTCGTTTGGTTATTCGAACACAAGAGCGGAAAAGCTCAAATCTGTTGGTAAAAGCAGCGCAGTATATAACCATACCACTTCACTTTATTATGGAAAGGCGAATGTTAATAGGCATTAAAGCACGTGCTGAAGTAGGAGAGGGTACTCAATTATCAGAAATTGAAGATGAATTTTGGTTTTCTGGTATAGCTTTGTCAGGCATTTTGGTTTCGATTCTTGTTTTTCTAGGGCGAGGTATTATTCAAAGCGTTATCATCCCAGTTGTTTTTAGTGTTTTTTGGCTATGTTCACTTTTACTATGTAGCCCGATACCGTTGTATAGCATTGGTTTATTATTAATGGTCGGGAGCTATATTTTATATGTAATTCGAACAAGATCTGAGAGAAATTCATTATCCCCAGAGTCATAATGTTAATCGCTTATGAATTTAATTGAATTTTGTGGGAATCGAATCTATGCACGGATGGGGAGAAAGAACTGTTTTGAAAAGCAGTTACTGCTGATATGTTGCGCGATTGGGGGGATATTGAGCATATCGTGTGTTGGGCGGGTTAGTAAAGGCTGACTGAATGCATAGGATTTGAAGTAACTCGTTGAGAAATCAAGAGTTTTACTTGGCTCCCCAGGGAGGGTTCGAACCACCGACCAACGGATTAACA
The DNA here is from genome assembly GCA_040389145.1 of Pseudomonadota bacterium. Lineage (GTDB taxonomy): Bacteria > Pseudomonadota > Gammaproteobacteria > Berkiellales > Berkiellaceae > JAZKAM01. The sequence continues at coordinate 335 of JAZKAM010000004.1, read as the reverse complement.
GTCCGTCGCTCTACCACTGAGCTACTGGGGATTATTGGAAGTAAGTCTACGCGGAAGGTCGGGTTCTGTCAAGAACCTTTTTTCCACGTAGACGTCTGTTTTTACTCGTTATCTTAGCTAGTTTTATTACCCTAATTGGCTGTTTGTTCAGTAGATAGGTCCTGGCGGGCGTCAATTTCCGTCTTCATACGGGCCAACAATGCCTCTGGCGTTATGCTGCCTAGGTCTTGGCCATTACGCAAACGAACCGCCACGGTGCCTTCTTCTTCCTCTTTAGGGCCAACAATCAGCATATAAGGTACTTTACGGTGCTGGGCCAACAAAATCTTCTTCTG
>JAZKAM010000003.1:5843-8234 GCA_040389145.1 Pseudomonadota bacterium | reverse complement strand
GCTGCATACGATTTAATTGGTGTTCCCGCAAATTCAGATCTAAAACAAATTAAAACTGCTTATCGAAAATTAATGTCGGAACACCATCCGGATAAAATGATTGCGCGTGGTTTACCACCACAAATGGTTCGGCTTGCTACCGAAAAAGTGCAGGCCATCCAACAAGCGTATGAAACGATTATGAAAGCGCGTGGCGAAGCTTAGTTAGACTATAGGTAACGGTAGTTATTGCTGACTTTGCTTTTTCAAAAAGTTCAGCAAGTAATTCTTATGTAATTTTTTAGAGGTGCAGTAATGTTTATAGTTATTTGGACGTTAACCTTTGCCATTATTGAATGTTTTGCCTTTGGTTCTTTTCGCAACCCGCGACCGACACCGGCAAGGGCATTTTTTTATACATTCATTATTTTGTTAGTAGGTAGTTTTTTAACTTATCTGTTTGCAGGGCCAGTACCGGATAACTTTATTTATTATGCACCAGGTGCCTCATTCTTGGTTGCAGGTGCTTTGACCGCTTTGCACTGCTTTTTTAATTGGCTTGAGACAACATCTAAAAAGTTAAAGACCAAGAAATCTGTCGCCTCAGATATAACTAACTAATGGGGTGCAGGTGGCAGGTAAGGGATATTCCGATGCATTTGTAGATAAAATGAGGCAAAGGCATTTATACCAGACGCAGATTCATAACTGAAGTGCAATTAATTTATTGGGCCCTTTCAACTTTGAAGTCAATTCACACATTGCCCTTCAAAGCTGAAGTTGCCCTTGTTTTCCAATTTTATTTAGAAAATCTTTTCAAGATATAATAAACAATAGATAAACCAAGTGCAGATATAGAAGAAATCTGTATAAACTTAACAATCAAATCCATATCAAACATACAATCGCCCAGCGCTTCGGTTGAGGTCAACAGTAAAAACATAAACGGAAAAGCCACAAAAAACATGTTTTTCACAGGTGCATTTGTTTTTACAAGGCGAGCTGAAAAATAAATCCCTGAAAAAATGACGAATTGAGAAATAATTAGCTGCGAAATAGTATAATTAAACATAGTATTAATCTCCATTTTTATTTTTACACATTTATCAAGAACCTTGATTGCCTCCAGCTTGTCCATTTTTCTCTGATTCTTTCTTTTTTTGTTGCTCTTCCTCTTCTTTCTTCTTTCTGCGCCATTCTGCTGCGGTGTCATAAACCATTTCCCCAGCTACGCCCCAGGCGAATGCAACTGCATTAGTCTTAAAACCACCACCAATAATTTGAACGTAAACACTCCGATCTAATACTTTCATGCCTAACTCCGTTATTAGCAACTAAACCAAAAAATTTTCACAACGCATCATACTCGAATGAATCGAGTGTTGCAATCCACTAGATTTTATGTTTGAAGTGGCGCCCTGATCAAGCCTGCCACCGAATACACTACTATCCGCAATAGGCCTCCAGATATGGCAACTAAATCCTTTTCGTCCAATTATTTTATTTAGCTTTTCCTAAAGCATCTACTTTTTGCATGACTCCAAAAAGTCGAACTGTCAAATCATCAATGCGATCGTGGGCTTTGTTAATTGAGTTTCCTGCAAAAATTATTGCCAGGCAATTTAATGCGACAGTAATTGCTATGTATATATGTAGACGTTCCGGAAATTTATATTCTTTCATCATTCATCCATTGTTTACAAGTTAATTAAAGCTTATGTATAAGTTAATATTCTTATACATGTATTTCTAACGATTAATCAGAATAGCGATTTGATTTCTGACGACTCTGTAATGTTTTCATTAAGAATGCTCGCCTTTACCGGCAGTAAAGTATGCTGCTCTGATATATGCATGCATTGTTCGCTTATTTTTCTTTTTCTAACGTGTCGGCTCTTTCTATGACTTCCGAAAGTTTAACTGTTAAAAAGTCAAGACGATCTTGTGCCTGATAAGTCAGTCTTGCTATATAAATTATGGCGAGAACATTAAATGCAACAGCGATGGCTACATACACATGTATTCGTTCCGGAAATTTATGTTCGTTCATTGGTCGGTCATCCATTGTTTGTAATGTAATTAAAGCGTATGCAAAAACTAATATTTTTACACAGTGTTTTGAATGGAAGGGGGGTGTTTTGAAACCTCCATGGCTGTATATGGTTAAATCCATTTTCTTTTGTAAAACTTATACCTAATCAAAGTGGACCTTGATTTTTTGGCGATTTTACAATGCATCTCTGTATGGTAAACCGATGTTGTTCATATGTCAAATTAACAACAATTTCGCTACCAGTACTCGGCTAGAAAATTTGATTGAGTTAAGATTATTTGCTTTTGCATGTTGATTTTACTTCGGGTTTGAGTTCGTGAAAGACGGATGTATATGATGTTAAATGGGAGCTGACGACT
>JAZKAM010000003.1:0-5833 GCA_040389145.1 Pseudomonadota bacterium | reverse complement strand
TGAGCAGATGATTGATCGGATAGGGAAGTAGAGTATTAAGCCGTTTCTAACGCTGCTTGTAACCATCGGTTCAGGTTCGCGCTTTGGCGTTGTAGGTATGTAGGATCTTTAAAGGTCAGTGTCATCAACTGCGCACCTTGTAAGCCCGCCACAAAGTAGGTGGCCATGACTAAAGCGTCTTCTGGTGATGTGTTCATGGATTCGAATTGTTTTTGGCACCAGTCGATCAGCTGTGTCAACAAGACACTGGCTTTTTCTGCGTGTTGGCCAGAGTTCTTGGATAGTTCATGGCATAGGTTACCAATTTCACAACCGAAGCGTGCTACTTGTTCGCCGGAATCTGTGTAATGACGAACCAATGCAAGCAGGCGCGCAACACCTGGTGGTAATGTAGATAAGCTGTCGAGAAAAGTGGTTAATGCTTCTGCACGATATTGGATGACGCAATCCAAAATTTCGTCTTTAGTTTTGAAGTAGTAGTACACGTTACCCAAAGGGACGCTGGCAGCTTCTGCAATGTGCGCTAATGTCGTAGACACATAATTCTTTTCACGGATCAGCTGATCTGCAGCCTGAATCAAACGGTTTCGTTTATCATTTTGTCGTGTTCTGCCCATTTTTCCGCTCCCTTTATTGCTTGTGTGGTAGGTCAGATCATTTGCAAATAGTTAGTAAGTTTAATAATCTGAATAATAGCGGGCATCATACCATACGCTGATGGATTAGCAAAACCCACAGCTTAAGTATTCATACCTTCGATATGTCTATAAAAAGAGAGGGAACTATGCGCACAGTGTCATCTTGTTTCGGCTTGCTGCTTGGGGTTTTACTCACCAACGCTGCATACACAACAGAAGCCACTGCCTCCACGGCAGAGGCAGCGTTGACTCCTGAGTTAACACCCACATCAAAGAGAACGACACGCGTTGGTGGATACTTGGCAACAGGTCACGGCACCATTGGTATTACGCCATACCGTGCAGCCATGTCGTGGGACTTTGGCCCGTACTGGCGCGAACAACAGACGCGTAAGGTGCATGTGTTTTGGGAAGCAGCTGTCAGCCGTTGGACAGACGCTGAAAAACGACGTAGCCCTGAAGACAATCAGTCGCTCACCGCATTCACTACCGGTCCGCAACTGCGTTTGATTTCACACAGTGACTTTTACGGTACTCATCCATATCTGGAAGCAGGCATTGGGTTCAGCTGGTTGTCACGCTGCTCCATTGGCGGTAGACGGCTCGGCATTCACTTCCAGTTTGAAGATCGTGTCGGCGGCGGTATTTTTTTTGGCAAAGATTATAAGTCAGAATTAAAACTTAACATTGTACATTACTCTAACGCCTCCATCCATCGCTATAACAGTGGTGTAAATATGTATTGGATTGGTCTAGGCCGCTGGTTTTAAGGTGAAAAACTGTATATAGTTTGCCAACTTGGTTTGCTCTTTGAAGGGGCGCGTCAGGTAAGAGTAGACTGGTCTAGTTTTAGTGTATTTATAGAACATAATGGGGATACTGATGCGGTTACCATATCAAATTGCGCCTTCCATACTATCTGCTGATTTTGCTCGGTTGGGTGAAGAGGTACAGGCGGTCCTAGCGGGTGGTGCTGATCGCATTCACATGGATGTCATGGATAACCATTATGTGCCCAATTTAACCTTTGGCTCGATGATGTGCCAGTCCTTGCGCCGCTACGGTATTCAAGCGCCCCTGGACGCGCACTTAATGGTCGAACCTGTGGATGACTTAATTGTATCCTTTGCGCGTGCAGGGGCGTCATTAATCTATATACATCCTGAAACCAGCCGGCATTTAGAACGTAGCATGAAACTGATTCGTGATTCTGGTTGCCAAGCGGGTCTTGCGTTCAACCCTGCTGTGCCTGCTCAAGGGTTAGAGTATGTGTTAGACCACTTGGATGCCATACTGATTATGTCTGTAAACCCAGGTTTCGGTGGACAAGCTTTTATTCCGAGCGTACTTCAAAAAATTACGCACTTACGCCAATGGCTTGATGTGCATAAACCAAGCGTGCGTATTGAAGTAGATGGTGGCATCACCCCAGACAATATCAAAACGGTAGCAGCCTCAGGGGCAGACACGTTTGTATCGGGCTCAGCCATTTTTGGCGCAGCTTCGTATGCGGATGTCATTCACCGCATGAAAGCCGCCCTTAAATAGCAAAACTACTTTGCTTCGGTAGCGCGTTTGGTGATATCGGTATCGTTGTAGGTTTGTCGGCATCATCTAGCGCTGTATGAGAAAAGATAGACATCGGCGGTCTTTTGGGTACGGGTATTGGGATGCCACATATGCCAGGTGGCGGTGCGGCTTGCTCTGAGTCCATGTTGGATTCTTTCCCCGTGTCTTTTTTCGGTAAAACACAGCTTTTTACCCATCGCGCACCGCGTTTAAACATGTCAGCCACCCATTGACCAAAAGAGACAAGCGCAGCCCATAGTTGCTGCCACCATGGTTTTGCAACGATTTCCGCTTCACTTTGTATTTCGGATGTCTTTGTCTCGCGATATATTTTTCGAAATTCAGTTTCTAATATACTGGCATCACAAATAGCGCCTTGTAATGCATAGGCCGTATCCTCAAATCGGGTTTTTAAAATGCGTTCATATTTTGTACGGTCGCGCATATAGACAACCCAACTACGATGCATCTGACAGAACGAAATAGCTTCGTGAATAAAATCAATGTCTCCTTTAAGGGTGATACTGATTTTTGGGTATTGTTGGCTCAGTTGAATGATTTTTTTAATCAGTAACAACTCGTCTGGGGTCAATGCTGCGTCAAAATTCAACCCTTCTTGAGTATTCTCAGATGGGGCATTTGATTGGTTTACATGGATAAGGCGCTTTTTGTTGCCCGTTTCTGTTGGGTTACCAGAGGGTTGTTTAAGCGGTATGTGATGGGTCGCTGTTGACTTTAATAATGGCTGGGCAGTTTCTTCGTAAGCAAATAAGCGTTCTCGGGCTGTGCGAAATGCTATGAAATCTGAATAGTTCGTATCTTTAGGAAGCTTTGAATACTGTTCGTATACTTTGCACCACGCATTTTTGAGCTTTTTAACGTGGAAGGCCGTAAGCCAGGGTAATTGAAGTAGGCATTCGGTTACATGTGCCCAAGAGCCCACGCTTGTGGGCTTTTGGGTTATTTGAGGCGCGGTATTTTCCCTCGCGGTTGTATGTTCTATAGCCCCTCCTAGTTATCTGGCTTAGGCCGTTTCCCCACTAAGACGCGAAAATCCATCATTTGACCATTACGCACCGCTGAAATAGGGTAATGGGTCTCGGGTTTTAATTGGGCAGTAATTTGTAACAGCTCAGCAATACTGCCAATTTTTTGGTTGTTGATGCTGACCAGAATGTCTCCTGGCGCCAAGCCTGCTTTTTGTGCAGGGCCCTGGCGGGCAATCCCAGCAATCACAACGCCGTCTCCCTCTGCATATTTTAGCTCATCGCGGAGTTCAGGATTGAGTTCGCGCAAAGTAATACCTAACCAGCCCCGTACGACTTGTCCATCTGCAATCAGTTGTTGCAGAACATCCAACGCCCAATCAATGGGAATCGCAAAGCCAATGCCTTGGTTGGCTGCCATACCGTTAGTCACAATGGCTGTGTTAATCCCAATTAAGTTACCCTCACTATCAATTAATGCGCCACCTGAATTACCAGGGTTAATGGATGCATCGGTTTGTAGGTAGTTTTCAAAGGTGTTTAACCCAACGTTTGTGCGTTTGGTGGCGCTGATGACGCCTTGCGTCACAGTCTGACCAATACCTAAGGGGTTACCAATCGCCAATACAATGTCACCCACCTCAAGTTTGTCTGAATAACCCAAAGGAATAACAGCAAGCTTACTTTTCCCGGCATTGATTTTAAGCACAGCCAAGTCAGTTTCCGGGTCGGTCCCAACAACCGTGCCTTCTAATTCTTCACCTGTGGATAAGGCTATCTTAATGCTCGATGCATTTTGGATGACATGGTAGTTGGTGAGGACATAGCCTTCCTTATGCACAACAACGCCTGACCCTAAGCCAGGTTGTGTTTCTTTGCGATTAAATTGTTGCTGGTCTTGGCCACCAAAGAAGTGTCGGAAGAACGGATCGCGCAATAGGGGATGCTCTGCTACTGGCACATCAATTTTGGTATGAATGCTGACCACTGCAGCTGCTGCGCGTTGTACCGCTGGTGCGTAACTTTCCCGATGCTTCGGCGCAACGCGCTCAAAGGTAATGACTTCACTTGCATTAAGCGTGCAGGGCCCAAACTTAATGCACAGCAACGGCCCTAAAAGGGCAAGAGCGATCACATAAACTACTGGTTTGAAACGGCTTACTGAAATATTTGACACAAAACACCTCTCTTTACTTTCCACATGGTTAATAGTGTGGGCATGGCCAGAAAAAATTCAAGCACCTCCCGCCTATGTCATGGTGTGTTAGGGCCAGGCTGGTGTATGCAAAATCGGTAAAGGGGTGAAAGGTTAGTGGGGTTTCTAAGCAAATGACCGAGCTATCGTGATGGCGATAGACGTGGTTTGGACAATGGGGGGAACACAAATGAAGGGCATTGTAGGAGGGAGAATGCATCTGCCGGCAAATCTAAGTGGACTGGGGCGGTTAGACAAAAGCATGAGACATCATGCAAAAAAATAAGCGGAAAAGGCAATAACACTACAGGACGGGAAGGTATTCCGGTCGGGTAGGAATAAGAGAAGCGCCATCAAGCTATTGAACAGAAGAAATGCTCTAGGAAAAGAGCCCGCTGAAATACTGGCGTAATTATTAAAAATATTAAACGTTAGCTGCTTCCGATCTTATGATTTTTTTTTTTTTTTTCGTGGGGAATTGTAATATGGTCTGCTTAATTAATTTCCATGGGATATCCTCTTTCCACGGATGGAATACTGGTGATTAAGACCTCTTGAATGGAAACTAGTGAAAAAGATTGTATTTTGGAATAGTCTGGTTCATATCCTAACATTAATTGATTGTTGTCTTTGTCGATCCTAAAGGATAGGGGCTCAATAATGCATTTTTTATTATTATAAGTCATATTGATGCAGACTCTATTTGCAGCGGCAAACTGGATTCTATAGATAATTATTTGTGTTTTAGAAAGAGTGGCGGCTTGGATACGGACTGGATTAAATGTCCCACCATCTATTGAGAGCGAATCTACAGTATAACGTTCGTTCAAACAGTCACTTAACCAGTCAAAAAATGGCTCTAAATCTTGAAAAAAAGATTCTTCAGGGGGTAGCTCAGGTAATTGATGTGCCAACATATTGACCCACTGAGCTGATAGTTCTTCTCTTTTTTCATGCGTTTGAATGGAATCATAGGTAGGGACCTCTATTTTTTTATAACTACACTTCTTTTTTAAAACATTGTAAACTAAAAGTGGATTTTTAATTAGTCCTCTGTTTCTGAAGAGATGAACGACATCATATAGGTCGCGAGGCCTAAGCCTTTGAGCAAGGGCACGTATTTTTTCAGCAACAACCTCCTCAAAAGCATAGCATGTAGACCAAATTCCGTCTTTTGGTTCATCGGAATAGGGGTGATAGACTTTTTTTGGTTCTGGTTCTAAAACAATGATTTCATCATTGGTTAGATCAAGTTTTATAGAGGCAAATTTGGCAGCGCTTGCTGTTTGTTTTCTTCTAAGGGGGCCATTATATTGTATGGAACCTTGGGCCGAAAATTTTCCATTGTCTTTTTGTATGATTTTAAACTTAAATTGATCTTGAAAAAATTCAATTCCAGTTTCATTGTAAATGTCTTCTGTTATCTGCTTAAATGTTTCGTGTAA
>JAZKAM010000002.1:2989-3951 GCA_040389145.1 Pseudomonadota bacterium | reverse complement strand
TCTAACCTGCCCTCAATTTTTACTTCTTTTTCAGCTACGATGAGATTCTGGTCAACAAGCTCCGGCGGCGTTAATGCAATATCAGCCAAGCGTTCCAAGTGGAGCCCGAGCATGCGCAACTCAATGACTTTATTGATCAAATTCGTTGCTTTTCCTTCAAACTGGGTTTTATAGGAAATAAAGGCGAACAACATACCTACAGACATGGCATTTGCTAACACCATGTTGGCGCCTGTGTAAATGACCAGTATATTTTCCATACCGAACAGCAGACCATTCAGTGCGGAATAGTAGAGCGAGAGTTTGCTCACCTTAATATCTGCATTCAATGCATCCGCATAACGGTTTTGCCATACAGACTGCCGCTGAACTTCCTTGCCAAAAACTTTAATACTTTGTATCGCTCGAACGGTTTCCATAAAGGTGGAATGTTCTTTTGCTGAACAAACGATGCTTTCTTCCGTCAACGTTTTAAGCGGGCGATACAGTGCAAAACGAATGACACCGTAAATGGTCACAGAGGCCAATACAATATAACCCAACGTTGACGCATACATCATCATCATCACCAGCGTCGTGATGGCCATCATGCCATCTACAATGGCTTCAATGATATCTGTCGTCAGCAACTGTTTAATACGCCCTAACGATCCGAATCGAGAGACAATGTCACCAATGTGGCGCTTTTCAAAAAAGCTCATCGGCAAGCGAATCAGGTGGCGGAATAGATTCGCTGCCAACTGAATACTCATCAAGTTACCCACGTACAACATGAAGTAACCGCGTAAGAAGGATACGCCAATTTGAATCACAGCGACCAGAAAGAATCCCAGCGACAATACGGTCAACAAGTGTTGGTCATGTGAAACAATGCCTTCATCCACAACCAGCTGCATATAAAATGGGCTAATGATTGCAAAGAGCTGCAGAACCATGGATAACGCAAATAAGCGTAGCAAGCT
>JAZKAM010000002.1:0-2979 GCA_040389145.1 Pseudomonadota bacterium | reverse complement strand
ATTTTCTTAATGATGGGGCCTAAAGGCAGCTTTTCACGTTCATCCTTTTTTTCGAATTTTGTACTGGGCTGCAACTCTAATGCGACGCCACTAAAGTGCTTGGATGCTTCTGCAAAGGTATAGGTGCGCACACCGTGCGCAGGATCGTGAACAATCACGCCAGTATCTGTGACTTTTTTCAGCACTACAAAGTGATTTAAGTCCCAATGTAAAATGGCAGGCAACTGCAATTGCCCCATTTCACCCAGCTCGAGACGCAAGGCGCGACACGAAAAACCTAATCGGTCCGCCAATTCAGATAAGTGTTGCAGATTAGTACCGCGTAGGGAAATGGGGTAATAACGACGGACACTGTTTAAATCTAATTGATGACCATGGTACGACGCTACCATCGCCATACATGCCAAACCGCACTCTGCCACTTCGCTTTGTAACAGCATCGGCAAAGAAGGTCGATTAGTAAACCGCAACAAGGATAGTGGGTTTTCCATTATATGCGCCCCTTAAATCGATAAATAGGCGCCAAAATCCATTCCATTAATGTTTTTTTGCCAATAATGATGTCTGCTTCCAGCTGCATACCCGACTGTAAAGGAAAATCATGCCCTGATGCGCGCACTGATTGCTCATCAATCGCTACAGTGACGCAGTATACCGACTCATTCAGTGCGATTGGCACGGTAATTTCGTTAGGGAACAAAATGGTTTTACTGATTTCTACGACTTTTCCGTGATACAAGCCGTATTTTTCATAAGGGAAAGCGCTATAGCGGATGTATACCGTTTGGCCCACTTCAATAAAGGCAGCAGCACTGGTGGGTACAAAAAGCTTGGCAAACAGTTGATAACCACTTGGCATAATCACTAAGCCGAGTTGGTTTTGTTCCACACTCTGACCTGGTGTCAGCTGCAGCGCGGTTATTTCACCATCAATCGGTGAAATCATCGCGTAGTCGTAACGACTAGACAACTCATAAGCGCGCTGCTGAACATCTGCTAAGGTATTCTTCAAATCAGAAAGTTGTTTCTCATGTAATAAAGGCATTTGCGCTAACGTGGAAGCAACATCTGCCTTTTGTGCTTCTTTGTTTTGAATCTGATGCAACAACTCATCTAAATATTGTTGCTGGGTTAGATAATGCTCATACGCTTCTTCGTAGTTCGATTGAGCAGCAAACCCTTTGCTGTGCAAGTCTTTAAGTTTCTCAGCACGATTTTTGGCCAGACTGATGCGCTCTTCTTGCATCGTTAATTGCTGCTTCAGTTGCGCTACTTCTACTGCCAATGCTTTTTCTTGTTCTTGATATTGGCTCAGCTGCAGCACATACAATTCTTCTTCTTGTACAATTTTCTGTTCACTGCGCTGTTCAATGCCACGTAGGTTGTCTAGGATACTGCGCTCAAGTCCCGCCTGCCCTTGCGTCCAATGTTCTTGACGCCCAGTCCACAATACTTGCCCTTCTTTAACGTGCTGTGATTCTTTGACATCAATTGACTCTACGATAGAGGTATAAGGTGCGTACATACGGACCAAACCTTTATCCGGTACCAAATATCCCATCACCGTTTCTTTTTGTGTGTAGCTGCCCCAAATAAATAATGCCACAATCATTGCAGCAATGAACACTGCAATGGCCGTCAAAATTTTAAAGGAAAGCGGTTGTAGCAAAAGCACCGTGCCAAAAGCCGTTTCTTTTTGGTGGGCGACTGCTTCGGGTCGAAAAAATGAGTCACTCATAAAGCGCTTATACCCTATACCGGACAGAAGGCTATTGTACCGTTATTGGTTGCCCAACTCAAATTTTTATTTGGCTAACTTAGTGGTGTCTAGGTTAGCCCGAGTGCATACACACACAGTGGATGTAACAAACTAGGTAGCACCCCAAACACCAGCAAGGATACAGCGCAAATGTTCAGTAAGCCGATATGCAATATCTCTCCTACGCGCGTTAAGCCTACGTGCCCTGCTTCGTTCATAGACTCAAAGTACATAACTTTAATAATGCGCAAGTAATAGTAAGCAGCCACAACAGACGCCAATAGTGCAAAAATGACCAAGCCCAAATAACCTTGCAGCATTAATGCTTGAAACACCAACAGTTTTGCATAGAAGCCCACCGTTGGTGGGATCCCCGCCATAGAAAACACGGATATCAGCATGACAAACGCAAGACGTGGGTGCGCCTCACCTAAGCCTCTTAAATCATCAACGCTGGCAATTTCACGCCCGTTTCGGGTGAGCATAAGCAATACGCCAAAAGCAGATAGCGATGCCAATACATACGTTAATACATAGAACAACGCCGCTGACATACCGAATTTTGCATCAGTACCAAAGGCCAAAAATACAAAGCCTACCTGCGCAATAGTCGAGTAAGCCAAAAGTCGTTTGATTTTTGTTTGCAACACGGCAACAAAGTTACCCACCAACAAAGAAAGCGTTGCAATGCCTAGGCAGGCGATTTTCGTGTAAGAAAAGTCTGGGAAAATACAAACCAACACACGGTAAGCCAACAAAAATGCTGCAATTTTTGATGTGGTTGCCACAAACAACGTTAGCCGGGCTCCGGATGCCTGGTAAACGTCTGGCATCCACTTATGGAATGGCACAGCGCCAAACTTAAAGGCAACGCCCACCAACAAACATAGCGCAGCCGTTAAGCCCAACAAATTATCCCCTGAAAGCACGGACAATATGCTCGGAAAATCTAAATGGCCTGTTAAACCATACAATAGGGAAATACCATACAGCATGATGCCGGTGGATACGCCACCCATCACAAAGTATTTAATGGCGGACTCAGGGGCTTCGGCGGTTGTTGGCGCGCTCAATACCACCAAACCGTATAAAGGCAACGCAAAGAGTTCTAATCCGAGATACAGCATCAGCAAATGGTTTGCAGAGCTTAAAATCATCATGCCCAATAAAGAAAATAGCGCTAGGATATAAAATTCACTTCGGTCAGTCTGCGCAATGCG
>JAZKAM010000001.1:0-4923 GCA_040389145.1 Pseudomonadota bacterium | reverse complement strand
GCCATTCGGGCCGCCAAAGACCGAGTGCCTGGTTTAGCACAGGTGCTGGATACGATGCGCGTGAAGCATGTGGACGCCTGGGCACATAAGGTAAACACATCTAAGCAAGCGTCCATGAAACCGGAAACATCTCCTAAGCCTGTTGCTGTTACCACATTCACACCAGCACCTACCCCTACGATTTCCGTATTTCCGCCAACTCTTGAACCCGCTCAAGCGCTTGAAGGATGGACAGAAATTGAGGCGTTACATGAATCTAATGACACAAGGCCTATACCGTGCGCCGCAACCCATACAGTATTGAATACCGTACCTACGGATGATGAATCGGATTACCGCCACGCGCGTCGTTATAGTATTTCCTTGCCATCTGGCGCACGCGTCACCGCCACGAAAGCGCAATTTGAAGCGTTGTTTGACTGTTATGCGACGGTACGACGTATGGTGGAAATCCAAAATCCGTTGCTGTTTTCACCCCAGGATTTGAATGATTTGGTGTATGCAGAGTTTACGCCCATAGAAAGTGCGGCACTTAAAGCCGCCCGCGAATGGGATTACCATGCCGATTCCTTACTGGCAGAAGACTTTAACCCGCAAGTACAAGCGCGCCCGTTATCCATTGACCTGGCTCCTCACGCTTGTGCGCCCAAACCCAAAAATCGCCTGCTGATTGCGGAAGGTTTGGTGCCCAATCAGCAGGCTACGGGTTGCTCGCATCAATACAGGAGTGATATTAGTCCGGAGTGTTTGGCTATGGAAATCACCGCTTCCTTAGCCAATTTTCAGAGAAAATGTTACTTAGATGCGACAGGCATGAAGTCAACTGCTGGCCACCTTAGGTCACGCGTGTGGCAGTTCATGACCCAAACCGATGATCCAGAATGGGCCTCACTGACCTTGCTTCAGCGCTGGCAAAAAATTGAGCCCCTATGCTTGAAACATCAGTGGACTTGGTAGGAGTGCTATGCTTAAAGGGCGTTCAGCTGCCCTATTGGTGGGCTAAATGCCCATATGAGGCGCGTTGCTGGCTCTGTTATGCTACAGTGCACGTTGGAGTAATATTGTTTTAGGCAGTGCCTTGCTGTAATTTTGCTTCCAATATATGTATCAGAAATTAAGTTGTTTGACCAAGGTTAACCATGTCAGAACGGAAATATCAGGCAGATGCCATGGAAGTGTTGTCCGGATTAGAGCCAGTCCAAAAGCGGCCTGGTATGTATACGGATACCAGTCGCCCTAACCACTTGGCGCAGGAAGTACTCGACAATAGCGTCGACGAAGCCATGGGTGGGTATGCTAATTTTATTCGCGTAGAGCTACATCGTGAAGACGATACCGGCTTAGCGTCGGTCAGTGTGACCGATAACGGCCGTGGTATGCCGGTGGATAAGCACACGAAAGAGAAACTCTCGGGTGTTGAATTGATTCTCACACGGCTTCACGCAGGCGCGAAGTTTTCAAACGAAACCTACCATTATGCCGGTGGGTTACACGGGGTAGGGGTTTCTGTTGTAAACGCTTTATCTGAAAAACTCCAAGTGTTTGTGAAGCGTGAAGGCCAAGTGCATTTCATGGAATTTCACAACGGTCGGCCGCTTGCGCCACTGAAAGTGGTGGATACCACCAGCAATAAACGTCAAACCGGAACCACAGTCCGCTTTTGGCCTGCTGCTAAGTATTTTGATAACCCTAAATTTTCTGTTGGCCCCTTAAAGCATCTATTGCAGGCCAAAGCGGTCTTGTGTCCAGGTTTAACCGTTGAATTTTTTGACGAAAATACCGGTGAAACGACACGTTGGCAGTACGAAGGTGGCTTGTCTACCTACTTACAATCACAGTTACCCAAAACAACGCTACCTGAAGAACCTTTGGAAGGGCAATTTAAAGAAGCCAAAACTGAAATACATTGGGCTGTTGTTTGGTGCGGTAACGCCTCTGCGCCCATTGGTGAAAGCTATGTGAACTTGGTTCCGACGCCTCAAGGTGGTACGCATGTTAACGGTTTGCGTTCAGGGTTGCTGGATGCCGTTCGTGAATTTGCCGAATTCAGAAATCTCCTACCCAAGCAGTTGAAGCTGGTGGCGGAAGATATCTGGAAAGACTGCCATTACGTTTTGTCCTTAAAAATGCAAGACGCACAATTCCAAGGGCAAACTAAAGAACGTTTGTCTTCTCGTGAAGTAGCACAAACCATCGGTAGTGCAGTTAAAAATGCCACAGCGTTATGGTTGCACCAACACGTCGTTGTTGGTGAGCAGCTGGTTCAACAATTCATTCAGAACGCTTTAGAGCGTGCCCGCCTTGAAAAGCAGGTGATCCGTAAGAAAATTGTTTCGGGCCCACCGTTACCAGGCAAGCTGGCAGATTGTGTGACGCCGGATAAAAAACGTGCAGAGCTCTTTTTAGTAGAAGGGGATTCTGCGGGTGGATCAGCCAAGCAAGCGCGCGATAAAGAGTTTCAAGCCATTCTGCCCTTGCGTGGAAAAATCTTAAACACGTGGGAAGTGGCGCAAGGCGAACTGATGAAACATCAGGAAATTCATGATATCGCTGTCGCTTTGGGGATCGATCCTGGCGCCACCGATCTAGAATCGCTGCGCTATGGCAAGGTTTGCGTCTTGGCGGATGCGGACTCAGACGGGCTACACATTGCCACATTGCTGTGCGCACTCTTCCTGAAGCATTTCCCCTTGTTGATTCAAGAGGGTCATTTATATATTGCCATGCCGCCTTTGTACCGTATTGATGCCGGCAAACAGGTGTTTTACGCTTTAGACGACGTGGAAAAAGATAAAATCCTGAAGAAAATCGCTCAAGGCGGCAAGGCTAAGCCACATATCCAGCGATTTAAAGGGTTAGGTGAAATGAACCCTTCACAGTTGCGCGAAACCACCATGTCCGTAGCTACGCGACGGTTGGTTCAGTTGCAATACTCCCCTGGCGATAGTCCATTCGATTTAATGGATATGCTATTGGGTAAAAAACGTGCTTCCGACCGTCGCGTATGGTTAGAAGAAAGTGGTGACCGCGCAGATGTCATATAAGGATTGAATACCATGGCTGCAATTGAAAGTATTGAAAAAAAATCGGTCGCAGGCTTTGCAGAGCAGGCCTATTTAAATTATTCGATGTATGTAATCCTCGACCGCGCATTACCGCATCTCGAAGACGGTTTAAAACCCGTACAGCGTCGTATTATTTATGCGATGTCTGAACTAGGGTTATCCGTACAATCAAAGCCTAAAAAGTCTTCCCGTACGGTAGGGGATGTTTTGGGTAAGTTTCATCCACACAGTGACGTGGCCTGCTATGAAGCCATGGTGTTGTTGGCTCAGCCTTTTTCGTATCGCTATCCATTAATTGAAGGGCAAGGCAACTGGGGTTCGCGTGACGATCCTAAATCCTTCGCTGCTATGCGTTATACCGAAGCAAAGCTGTCTAAGTATGCGGCACTCTATTTACAAGAGTTGGGGCAGGGTACAGTAAATTGGAATCCGAACTTTGACGGTACCATGGATGAACCAGCAGTATTGCCTGCACGGTTACCTATGGTGCTATTGAATGGTACAACCGGCATTGCGGTAGGTATGGCGACGGATATTCCGCCGCATAACCTCACAGAAGTAACGCAAGCGTGTATTCATTTGTTGGATAATCCAAACGCTACATTGGCGGATATTTGCCAGTTTGTTAAAGGTCCTGATTTCCCGACGGAAGCGGAAATCGTGACACCACCGGCGGAAATCCGGACCATGTACCAAACCGGCAATGGCAGTATCAAAATGCGCGCGCGTATTGTGAACGAAAAAGATACCCTGGTGGTGACTGCGGTACCATACCAAAGCTCAGGCGCAAAAATTTTAGAACAAATTGGCCAACAGATGCAGGCCAAAAAGCTGGCCATGATTGCAGACTTACGCGATGAGTCGGATGAAAAGCATCCGGTTCGGTTGGTGATTATTCCAAAAAGCAAGACGTACGATAAGCAAGCACTTATTTCCCATCTTTATGCGACGACCGATTTAGAACGAAGCTACCGTGTCAATTTGAATATGATCGGTCTTAATGGTCGACCACAGGTTAAATCCTTAGACGTTATTCTTCGTGAATGGCTGGAGTTTCGCTTTCAAACCGTTACAAAACGTTTGCAGTTCCGTTTAGGTAAAGTGCGCGATCGTCTGCATATCTTAGAAGGATTGATGGTTGCTTATCTGAACATTGATGAAGTGATTCGCATCATCCGTACAGAAGAAGACCCGCATGCAGTGTTTATGAAACGGTACAAGCTGAGTGATATTCAAGCCAGTGCTATTTTGGACATTAAGTTAAGACATTTGGCCAAAATTGAAGAACAGCAAATCCGTGGTGAACAGGATACTTTGAAAGAAGAGCAGGATGCACTAGAAAAGACCTTAGGTTCTAAAGCGCGTATGAATACCTTGGTGAAAAAAGAGCTTGAATCGGACATGAAACAATACGGCGATGCACGTTGTTCGCCAATTGTTAGTCGTGCCCCTGCTGAAGCGGTTGTCTTACAAGAGCCTGTAAGCCAAGAGCCTGTGACGATTGTTCTGTCTCAAAAAGGTTGGATTCGTGCAGCAAAAGGATGGGAAGTTCTAGGTGCTACCCTAAACTACCGTACGGGTGATGAGTTCTTAATGCAGGTGCAAGCGCACACGCACCAGACGGCATGTTTGTTTGATTCTACGGGCCGCTGTTATAACGTCCCTATTGCAAAAATGCCGTCTGCACGTGGTTTGGGTGAGCCGGTTACTGCGTTCTGTACCCCGCAAGCAGATGCTTACTTTATTTCCGCATTAGTACCAGAGGAAAATAGTCTCTGGCTGGTCAGCTCTACCGCAGGTTATGGTTTCCTGGTGAAGGCAGAAGAGCTTCAGGCTAAAAACAAATCTGGTAAAGCCA